>DATDHT010000431.1:0-11891 GCA_036521435.1 Roseiarcus sp. | reverse complement strand
AATACGATGGCCCTGCCCGCCTATTCACTGGTGCTCGGCTTGATCGCCTTGCTTGGGCTGATGGCGATCGCGGCCGGGGTTAAGGTCAACACTCCGCAGGACGCCGTGCCGCAACTTGTGCTCTGGGCGTTCCCGGATTGGTTCGCCGGCTTCTGCTTCGCGGCGATCGCGCTCGGCGCGCTCGTGCCGGCGGCGATCATGTCGATCGGCGCCGCCAACACCTTTACCCGCAACATCTGGAAGCCATTCCTTCACCCAGAGATGACGCCCAAAGAGGAATCGGTTCTTGCCAAGCTGGCGTCTCTGGTGGTGAAGGTCGGCGCGCTCGCTGTGATTTTCTTCATGCCGACGCAATTCGCTCTGGACTTGCAATTGCTGGGCGGCGTCTGGATGGTCCAGATCTTCCCGGCGATGATCTTGGGCCTCTTCACCCGCTGGTTCAGCGGTTGGGCGCTTCTCGTCGGTTGGGCCGCGGGGATGATTGTCGGCACCTCCCTCTCATGGACCGGGAAGGCCTGGGCTCCGGTCCATGCGTTGAATTGGGACCTCCCGATTGTGGGCCATGTCGATCCCGGCCTTGGCTTCGCCGCTTACAACGGCTTGACCGCGGTCCTGGTCAATTTGCTTGTTGCAGCAACGCTTTCGTTGGTTCTGCGTTCTCAGGCCGGCGATGCGACTTCGCCCGAAGACTACGATGATCGTGCGCTCGCCTGAGCAAAAGCCTATAGAGGCGTCGACAAGCGCGGCCGCCGGTTTTTCTCGGCGCGCACGGAGCCGCATCAGCAGTGCGGCGCTGCTCGAGCGAGGTTTTTGGCATAGGCCTGATCGGGTGCAGGCAGCGCCCCCTTGAGGAGCTCGTGATGGTGGAAGAGGAGCCTGGCTCCGTGGACAGCGATCTGCCGGCCGTTGAGCCGCAGCCGCGCCATGACTTTTCTGTCGTCCAGGGCTTCCAGGTTGTCGACGCCGAAGATCATCGCTCAGCACGGGCGGGAGACGAAGCCTGGCGCGAGGCCCTGAAACTGGAACTTGAAGTGCGCGCCGAGCGCCTGCGTCAAGCCGTCGATGCCGCGATCGTGCTCTCAAACGATGGGATCATTCGCTGGCTGGGCGATCCGGTCGCTAAACTCTCGCCGGGACCAAATGCGCTCAGCCCCAGCGCATTGATCTTCGCCGATGAATCCCTGACGGACGCCTCTCGAGAGATAATAAAAGCCCGAATCGAGCTTTGGATCGCGGCAACGACGCGACGACTTCTGGCGCCGCTCTTCGCGCTTGACGGCATTCAGGAAGGACCGGAGGTCGTTCGTGATCTGGCTCACGAGCTGGTGCGGTCGCTAGGCGTTCTGGAGCGCGAACCAATCAAGGCGAAGATCAGGGCGCTCAGTCAGGACGACCGAGCGGAGCTCAGAAAGCAGGGCGTGCGCTTCGGCGCCTATTATCTATTTCTCCCGATGTTGCTCAAGCCAGCGGCAAGAACCTTGGCCCTTCAACTGTGGGGACTTCAAGCTTCCGGCGACGCCACTGAGCTTTTACGGACCCTTGCCCCAGTCGCTTCGTCGGGTCGGACCTCTCTCGCATCGGACAAAGGGATCTGGAAAGAAGGGTATCGCGTCGCCGGCTATCGAGCGTGTGGCGAGCGGATTGTGCGCGTGGACGTCGTCGAGCGTCTCGCTGGAATGATCCGAGCGGCCATCGCCGGCGAAGGGCCGGGAGGCGCCGATGGCCTTCCAAGCCAACGGACCTCGAAGGGATTCGTAGTCAGCGGAGCCATGACATCGCTAACAGGGTGCTCAGGCGAGCAATTCGCTTCGATTTTGCGTTCCATGGGATTCCGCTCGGTCGAAATGAAACGATCGGAATTTTTTGCGTCGCAATCAGCCAATGAAACGGCCCGACAAAGCGAACCGCCCAGGCCGGCGGAAGATCAGGGATCGACCGGGGATGCGCAAGCCCCGGCGGTTGGTGAAGACGGGGAGGCCGCAGGTTCCGTTTTGGCCGCGCCGCCAAGTGAGCCGCGGCCTGACGAGGTCCTTGCGGCCGCCGAGGCGGTCCCAGGGGATGTCGGCGCCCTCGCTAACGGTGATGACGTCCTGGCTGCGGATGTTGAGGCCGTCCCTGAGCCTGCCGCCGCCCCAGAGGATGCGGACACCGTCCTTCAGGCAGTTGACCCCGTAGCCGACGGCGCAGACGACCTCGCAGAGAGCGCTGACGCGCTTCCTGAGGGCGGCTGGGCTGTTGCGGAGGGCGGCGAGCCTATCCCTGTCGATATGACGACGCCTCCCGCAGCCGACGCCCCAGAGGACGGCCCGGGAGAGAACGCGAGCGCGCAGTCTGTTTCTCCGCAGGCATCAGACTCGCGAGCTGAATCGGCAAAAAGCGCCGAAACGATTGTTGTCTGGCGACCCGATCATCGCAAAACGGCGCCCCGCCGCGAGCGGGAAGCCAGACACTCAAGAAATGAAGGCCCGGGCCGCTCGGATGCTCAGGGGCAGACACCGGTAGCAAAGCCCAGCTGGCGGCGCGACAAGGCGTCCCCTCCGCCGGCGAGGCCTAATCGACCCAATTCGCTCCGCGCCGACGAAAAACGTCGCCAGCGGCCCAAGGATTATGATATGGCGCGGGCGACGCCGACGGCGGCGCCGCAGAAACCGGCCAAGGTTGACCCGAATTCACCCTTCGCCAAGCTTCTCGAGCTTCGTTCGCTGCTTGAGGAGCAAGCCAACAAACGCCAATAGCTGCGTGATCGCCGCCGAAAGCATCGACAGCAATGGTTGGCAGACGGTCTCGAAATCCATGGGAAAACGGGCGCAATTCCTACTCGGTAGGTGGCTCATGAGGATATGCATATGACCTACGTGGTCGTGGAAAATTGCATAAAGTGCAAATATTTGGATTGCGTGGAGGTGTGTCCTGTCGACTGCTTCTACGAGGGCGAGAATATGCTCGTCATTCACCCGGACGAGTGCATCGACTGCGGCGTTTGCGAACCGGAATGTCCTGCCGAAGCCATCAAGCCGGACACGGAACCGGACCTCGCTGTTTGGCTCAAACTGAATGCCGAATACGCCAAGTCTTGGCCAAATATAACGAGTAAGAAGGAGCCGCCGCCGGACGGCAAGGACTTCGACGGGCGTCCCAACAAGTTTGCTGAGTTTTTCTCGCCTCAGCCTGGGGATGGCGATTAGGCCAAAGTTCAATTCTCGGCTCATTCGGCGCGCGGCGGAGCCGGCGCCGCCGCGACGAGGGCTGTTCGAGCTTATCTTCCTCTTTGATTTTTCGACGGATTTGTGCTAAACGGCTGTTTAATCGTCGAGCGGAAGTCGCTAAGCGTCCCTGGCGAAGACGCAAGTGGTTTTCCTGGACGAAAGGTCGCTTCGCCGTTCCGAGAGTAACATTCGAGCACGGATTAGAGCAGTATTCGTGCGCGGATCTATAGCGTGTGCGGAAAAGTTTGCGCGTGGAGAGGTTAACTATGGTGGCGCGTAAGAAATCCAAAAAGACAGCAACTCCAAAGACGAAGAAAACCGGCGCCGCCTCCACCGCGAAAACGAAGGCAAAGCGCACGACGAAGGCCGCCTCTTCATCCAGCGTACGAAATCGCGCCAGCAAGAGCAAAACGGCTTCGAATACACGAGTGGCGCGCAAGGCGAGCAAAGCTGTTCAAGCCAAGAAGAAGAACGCTGCGACGAAACTTGCGAAGCGAAAGCGGACAAGCCCCAGTGGCAGACCTATGACGCATGCGTCGGCCGCGGCCAAGAGGCCCGCCAGCGCCGCCTCCCGAAAGGTGGTGGCGTCGAAGCGCCCAAGCAAGACGACAAGAGCCGCGGCTGCCGCCAAGCGAGCGTCGGCCATCCGGGCGCAATTGAAGGAACAGGAAGCGAAGTTGTCGACAGCAGGCCGAAGCGCGCAGGAGGCTCGGGCCGTGGCCGAGAAAGGGTCGGCGCCCCTTGCCGGAGCAAAGCCAAGTTCCGGTCACGCCGCCCATGTCGCTCATTCGACCGTGACTGCGGCGCCGGCAAAGCCCCCCGCGCCGGTCGTCAAGGTCCAAAAGGCGGTCGTCGCGGAAGAAGCCCCCGCGGTGGCGAAGACGTTGAAGAGCGCAAGCCAACGTCAAGGCTTCAAGCTCAACGAGTTCGTCGTCTATCCCGCTCACGGGGTCGGGCAGATCGTCTCGATCGAGGAGCAGGAGGTCGCCGGGTTTAAGCTTGAGCTGTTTGTAATAAATTTCTCGAAGGACAAGCTTACGCTGCGCGTCCCGACGTCGAAGGTCACAGGCGTTGGAATGCGCAAGATATCCGATCCCGACGCCGCAAGGCGGTCGCTCGACATTCTGACCGGACGTGCGCGCGTCAAGCGCACGATGTGGTCGAGGCGCGCTCAGGAGTACGAAACCAAAATCAACTCCGGCGATATCAACGCGATCGCTGAAGTCGTGCGCGACCTTTACCGATCAGAGGCGCAACCCGAGCAGTCCTATTCGGAGCGACAATTGTACGAGGCCGCTCTCGACCGGATGGTTCGCGAGATCGCCGCGGTGCAGAAGTCGAGCGAGATCGACGCTTTGAAGGCGGTCGAGGCGCAGTTGCAGAAGGGTCAAAGTCGGGCCGCGAAAGCCCTTGGCCCAGCGGCCGTCGCGGGCGAAATCGAACAAGCCGCTTGAGGATCGGTCTTCCCGCCGTCCTCTAATGGCTTCGGCTCTCCTGGCGCGCTCCATCCCTGGCGATGAGCGCTCCAGGCGTCGGCCGGGCTCGGCGGGCGACAAAAGTCGGCGCGTTTTCGCTGGTCCGGGCTACGACTGCGCAACCCAATCTCGTCGTAGAGGCCATACTTGCTCGCGATCCATCGCGTTCCGGCCTATCCGATGCTCTCGCTGTGGATTTTGGTCCTTACCGCGGCGACGCTGTTTTGGGTGGCGCTGACGGATTTGAGGGAATTCAAGGTCCGCAACGAGTTCATCGCGATCCTGGCCGGTCTCTTTGTCGCCCATGCGCTCGCATCGGGAGCGTGGGTGTCGATGCAGTGGAATTTCGCCTTTGCGCTCATGATGCTGGCAGGCGGGGCCTATGCTTATTCACTTCAGCAAATCGGCGGCGGTGATCTGAAACTGCTGGCCGTCGCCTTCCTCTGGACGGGCCCATGGTTTGCCGCGCCGTTCGTGATCCTTTTGCTGATTTTCACCGGGGCCTATTACGTTGCGGCCAAATTTGGGTTTGCAGTGGCCAAGCAGACCGCCGCAGGCCTTCGCATTCCGTTGGCGCCGCCCTTAGCCGGCGCGCTCATCGGCGCGCTTGCGTTGGGTCTCATAGCGCCCAATAGCTAAGTTCGCGCAGGCGACGCCCAGAGATTCCAAGCAAAAAACTCGCGTGCATTTCTGCCGGCCGTCAACGCACGTCGTCGTTGGCTCGGTATCGAGGTCGATTTGCCGAAATCAGGGCGACAGCGCCTTGTCCAGTGCGAGCCACTGCTTGGAAACCCAGGTGCCGACCAAGCCGATCGTGGCGATGACGGCGATCAAAAGTATCCCGAGCAAGACTGTATATTCGATAAGAGCAGCGCCGTCTTCGTCCTTCAGGAACGTGCTGAAGACCTTCACAGCTTTGGACATGCGGGCTCCTGAGGGATGTTGAATCTAACAAAGTCGACGCGCCACGGTTGAAAACCGCTTGTGGCCATCCTCGCGCAATTATCCGTTAGGGAACGGCTCGGTCAATACCGAGTTAAATCAGCTCGTCACAAATAAAAACACATACACAATCGTCTATTTGACGATGTTTTCAGATTAATTCCGCTATCTCTCTGCAAAAATGAAACTATTCAAAGTCATAATGAAATTGTTATTATTTTGGCTCTTGAATCTCTCTCGGTCACGCGCTCATATCAGTCGAATATTCAACCAATGAAGCTGGTTTTGCTTCGAACTCCAATGCGCGGATCCGATTCGCGGTCACGATGACGCGGAGTTACCCTCATAAGGAATTTGATGCCAAATTCGGCAATTCTGGGAGGGGGGATAAGCTCGTCGACAATATTGTGGAGACAACATTGTGATTGCCTTGGAAATTGTTCTTGCGATAATTGACTGTGTTTTGGGGAAACGTTTGAAAACCTGGCTAATCTGCCACCAAGTTGGTCCGATCCGTTGACATGACTATATAGATCAGCACAAGCTGACAAATAATCTCCGGCACGAACAGGTTCCTTTGGGGCAAGGATTGGTACATTTATGCGCCGGAGTACGAATCTTGCAATCCTTATTGTTGCTGTAATTCTTGGCGGCGTCGCTGCGTTTCTTGCCAGAAGCTGGCTTCAGAACCATTCAGCGAGGGCTGACACTCAGAAGACTGTGCCGATTCTGGTCGCGACCGACACGCTTCCTTTTGGCGCGCCAATCGGCGCCAAGGACGTGAGAGAGATCGACTGGCCGGCACAATCGAGTCCGGAAGGCGCGTTCGCGAACTTCGCGGAACTGACCAAGAATGGCCGACGGATCACCTTGTCCCCGTTTGTCCGCGACGAACCGATTATCGCCTCGAAAGTAAGCGCGCCAGATCAGAGAGCCTCGCTGTCGGCGGTCATCGAGAAGGGCAAGCGGGCTGTGACCGTTGCGGTTGACGACGTGCGCGGCGTGGCGGGCTTCATCTTCCCGGGCGACTTCGTCGACGTGGTGTTGACGCGAACCGATAGCAGCGCTGGTCCGCAGAATTTTTCCGCCGTGATCCTGCAGCACGTCAAAGTGCTGGCGATCGATCAGATGGCCGGTCAGCGCCAGGAACACCCGACCGTCGCCAAGGCTGTCACCGTCGAGGTGGACCCTGAGCAGGCGCTGCGGATCTTGCTTGCCGCCAATGTCGGGAAGCTGTCGCTGATCTTGCGCCAGCCTGCGGAAGTCGCATTGGCTCCCGATGCGAAGATCACCGATCGCGATCTGTTCGGCAGCGATGAGGCGCAGGCGCCCGCGGCGCTCCCCATTGTGCAGCCGCAACCCGTCGCCTTTCAGCCCGATCCGCCGCCAGCGGTTAGCCCGCCACCACCTCCCCCGCCTCCCCCCGATGCGGCCACTCGGAAGATCACCGTCTTTCGATCGCTCAAGAGCGACCAATACGACGTGCCTGAAGAACTCCAATGACGGAAGGCGGCGTGTTGAAACAGCGAACCCAATCCTTCTCCCCGCGAAAGGGGCTGACCGCGTTAAGGCGCCGCCATCCTTGGGCCGCCATGCTCGCAGGCGCCGCCGCGGCCGCTTTCGGTCTCGTACAAGCCGCGGCTCCCGCCTGGGCGCTCAAGGCCAGCCCATGCCACCCGGTGACAGAGCAAGTCAGCGCCATGAAGGTGACGCTCAACAAATCGCGTACGCTTTGTTTTTCCGACCCGTTCTCGACGGCAGTGATTGGCGCGCCAGAAATCGCCGACGTTTTGCCGATGACGGATTCGACGCTCTACGTTCAGGGCAAAAAAGTTGGCGCGACCAACATTTCCGTCTTTGACCAGCAACGGCGCCTGGTGTCGGTGATCGACCTCGACGTAACGCCGGACACAAAGTCGCTGCATAACAAGATTGCCGCCAGCACCGGGGGCAGGGACATCAACGTCACCAGCGCGAACGGGGAGATCGTCTTGAGCGGCGAGGCGAGCGACGGCTTGGCGGCCGCTCGCGCCGTCGAAGTCGCAAAGGGCCTGTCGCCGGACGCTCAGGTCGTCAACGCGATGAAGGTTTCCCCGTCACAGCAAGTCATGCTGAAGGTGCGTATTCTCGAAGTCGACCGCAATGCGGGACGCGACCTCGGCATCAGCTGGTTCGGCAAGACAAACAGCGTGAGTTTCGCCAGCGGTCTCGGCTCGCAGCCGGCGACAGCCACAAACAACAGCGGCGTGTTTCCGGGCGCTGGCTCCACGGCGTCATCGTTCGGCGTGCTGCTGGCCAATGTCGTCAATACGCATGGCGTGAGCATCGACGCGCTCTTGTCCGCGCTTGAGACCAAGGGTCTCGTCAAGAGCCTGGCTGAACCGGATCTTGTTGCCCTTTCGGGAGAAAAGGCGACGTTTCTGGCGGGGGGTGAAATTCCCGTGCCGGTGGTGCAAGGCACCAACGCGACGAACACCACGCTTGGAATCGGCGTCAACTACACGCCGAACATTTCAATCGAATGGAAGCAATTCGGCGTCGGTCTGGATTTCACCCCCACTGTCCTCAACAACGGCATCATCAATCTGCAGCTCAATCCGTCCGTGACCGAGATCAACAACGCCAATAGCCTGAACATCAACGGAACGACCGTCCCCTCATTGACCGAGCGCAAGGCGCATACCGCGGTCGAACTCAGGGACGGACAAAGCTTTGCGATTGCGGGCCTGCTCCAGGCCCAGGATTCGCAAAGCATCGACCAGCTTCCGTGGCTAGGCAACGTGCCCGTGCTCGGCGCGCTTTTTCGATCCACCGACTTCCAGAAGAGCCAGACCGATCTCGTCATCATCGTCTCTCCGCATCTCGTGAAACCCGTGCGTCCGGGCCAGCATCTGGCGACCCCGTTCGATACCGCGCTTCAGTCGAACGACGTTGACACGTTCCTGATGGGCGATACCGAACGCAAGAAACGCTACACCGACTACGTGACGAGCGGCGGCGGTCTGCAAGGCCCCTACGGCCATATTCTCGGTGGTCAGTAAGATCGATGGCGGATTTGTCGAAAGGTGCACATTTCGCTTTACGGGGCGCCATTGCGATCGCTTCCCTGACGGTCGCCGGCTGCTCCTCCACAATTGGCTTCGACGATCCGTCCGCCGACTATCTTCAGCGGACCGCTCTCGTCTCAACAAGCGGCGGCGACGCACAGGCGGCGAATCTCGCCATGCAAACATCATCCCCCTGGCCGCACAACGCCAATAACACGAACATTCCAGCGAATGGCGCGCGGATCGTCAAGGCGATCAACCGCTACGAAAGCGGCTCCGCCGGCGCGGGCGCGAGCGACAGCGCGACGCCAGGTGGGGCGAATCCGGGCGGCGGCGCTGGAGCGCCGAGCGGCCCCTCGACCGGAATGACAGCTTCGCCTCCCGGTCAACCCTCAGGCTATTAGAGAGGAAAACGTTCTTGTCGATGCCGGAAGGCGCGCCAGCAAAAGCAAGATCGTTCTGGCGTGATGAGGAGGGTTCCGCGCTGGTCGAGGCGACCATTGTCATGCCGCTGTTGCTCAGCCTCTTTCTCGGCGTGTTCGAGTTTTCGTGGTTTTTTTACAATCAGCAGCTTGTCGTGTCGGGCTTGCGAGACGCGGCGCGCTACATGACCCGGATCGAACTCACCGACGGCAATCGCGATCCTTGCGCCCAAAAGGATCAATACGGCGCTCTGTACACAGACGACGCGGCGAACATCGCGACCACGGCGCAAGCGGCGGGCGGCTCGCCGCGCGTGAGTGGTTGGAGCGCAGCCGATATCACCATCAGCTGTTCGTCGAGCGCCGCGCTCGAAAACGGAAACTACGCCGACGGCTCGACGAGCATGATGATCATCGACGTTGCGACCCGCTTCGCCGATCCATCGCTCGGGCTGTTTGCGACTTTGGGACTGAAGGCGCCGATGCTGTCCTTCTCCCATCAGGAACGATTCCTAGGACCGGGTTGACGGCCATGTCCTCGTTCATTGCGCGCCTGGCTCGCGACGAAGACGGCGGTCCGCTGGTCGAGGTCGCGATCATCCTGCCGATTCTGATCCTGTTTCTTTTCGGCGGGGTCGATTTCATGAATGCGCTTTACCAGTGGAACGCCGCCGCCAAGGCGGTTGAGATCGGCGCGCGCATCGCGGCGGTGTCCGATCCCATCGCCTCGGGTCTCGACTCGATTGCTGATAATGCGCTGAGTTCAGGCGCCGCGTCGGGGAGCCCGATGCCTGACTTCACCGTGGAGTGCGACGGCGGCGCGTCGGCCTGCTCATGCACGAGCGGCGCCTGCGACGGAATGGGCGCCTATTCGGCCGAGGCTATGGGGCTGATCGTCTATGGGCGAGCCGGGAATAGCGATTGCACCCCCCCGGCCTCTCAATATTTCGCGGGCATGTGCAACCTCCACGCCGCGATCGCGCCTCGATATGTGACGGTGGTCTATAAGCAAACGGGCTTGGGCTACGCCGGACGGAGTCTCGGACCCGTTCCGACGATCACGGTTTCGCTCAACGCCCCTTCGTCCAAGACCAGGCTGCCGTTCAAGTTTTTCTTCCTGCCCTTTGCCGCGATCGCCATGCCGCAGGTGACGACCACGATAACGGGGGAAGCCCTTTCGGCTTCGGCCGCCGACTAGCGATGGGGAAATGGGGGCGCCATCGAGATGAGCGACTGCCGCTGGATCGCTGGCGCTCACCGAGCGACGAGCGAATGGCCAACGACTCTCAGGATGAGCCTAAGCCTGGCCGCCGCATGACGTTAGAGCAAATCGGACTTGGATCGAACCACGATCGTCATTGCGAGCGAAGCGAAGCAATCCAGGGGAACGTAGGGCGTCCCGCGACTCCTGGATCACCGCGTCGCTTCGCTCCTCGCGATGACGATTCAATCGATACGGAGCCTGTTCCAAAAGTCCGCGATCATTTCGAGCGGCGCGCTCTTGCGTTGTGGCGCGACACAGATGGGCTGATGGTCCCCTATGTGGCGGTGATGCTGCCGGTTCTGGTCGGCTTCGCACTCCTCGCCCTCGATGGCTCGCGTCGCATGAGCTTGCAGACGCAAATGCAGGCGGCGGCCGACAGCCTCGCGCTTGCCGGCGCGCGCGAACTCAACAAACAAACGGGCGCCGAGTCGCGCGCGATTTCCGCGATGGCGAACGCGCATGCAGCGACGAAATCGTCCAACACGCTCTTCGGCGCCGGATCGTCGCCGACACTCGATTACACATTCGTTTTCTATTCCAGTCTGTCGGCGGCGAGCGACGGGATCGGCGGCTCCACGGCGAGTGGGGATTCGGACGCGAAATATGTCGCGGTGAAGATCATTCCGCAGACCTGGTCCACCATCCTTCCGGCTTCGTTCCTTAAGAACATTTCGACCAACGCGTTCGCCGTCGGCGCGGATGCGGTCGCGGGTTTCGCCGGGACGAGCGTGTGTTCGGTCGCGCCAATCTTCGTTTGCAACCCTTACGAAGAAAGCGCGGGATCGATGACCGACGCGCAAGCGACTGCGGCGCTCTATTCTGCGTTCGACGATCCCGCGATCTTGAGACGCCAGCTGAAGCTCAATCGAAACGGCGTCGGCCCCGGCCATTTCGGTTGGCTCAACACGGCCGATGCCTGCAACAACGCGACGTGCAGGGCGAAGAACGTCGCGAGCGCGAGCGGCGCCTGTTACAGCGACGCGGGCGTGAGCCTCGCCATCGGCAATACGAACGCCGTCGAACAATATTTCGACACCCGATTTGACATCTATAATCAGAACCCGCCGCTCGCCTCGCCCGGCGCCGCCCCGCCGGCGGTCAATGTGAGAAAGGGCTATCTTCCCGGACACAAGTCGAACGCCGTCGACTGGTGCAGCGCAACGCCGGCCAGCGGGACGAGCCTCTATTACACCTACCCTTCGGACCGGACCGTGGGCACGGCGACGCAGAATTCGCCCACGCTCACGAACGTCGCCAACCCGATCGGAATAGCGGCCGGTGAGCCGCTGGTTGATTCAGGCGGCGTGTTCGCGAGCACCGCCGACAATCCTGTCAGCGTCTCAGCTTCCACCGGCTCGACGGTCACGATCGGGGCCTTGGCTAGCGAGACCCAAGCTTCGGACGGCCTCACGATCGAATGGACGACGAGTGGATTGCCGGAGGACGTCTCGTTTCCCAACCTTGCGGGGGCGGAGGGGAACGGCCAGTGGGATTGCGCGGACTATTGGGCCATCAATCATCCCCATGGGCCCTCG
>DATDHT010000430.1:0-7477 GCA_036521435.1 Roseiarcus sp. | reverse complement strand
GGGCCAAAACCTTCGCCTGCCTGCGCTCCATCGTCTCGACCGCCAGAAAGCAAGGCTGCGACATCCTCCAAACACTCGCCGTAACCCCCGACCAAATCAGCCAAGCCCTCCTCGCCTAACCGCAAGGGCTTGGGAGTTACTATTTTTATTTTAATCCCTCGTAACCCATTAAAAAGTCTCGATTCAAAAAAATAAACGTAAGTAAAAGAAAGCGTTTTTATTTGCGTTTAGTTGCGCTTAGCTGCGTTTATTTGCGCTTATGCGCGTGGGACTTGGCCGCTGGCGCCCGAGGTCGCGGCCTTGGGTGGGATCGCTTTCGGCTGCCGCGAGCCGACTACGGTCGCCCCGTGCGCGTGTTGGGCGCCCACGCTCAAGACTCGCACCTCAGAGTCGCGCGCGAGTCGATCTTTAACTTCGGCGACTCGGGCGCCCGAGTCGAACGCGGCCAGCGTTCGGTCTATGGTCGGCGATGGCGATTAGACCGATGAGGAAAGGCGATTCCTTGAGCATTGCCGATTCAACCATTGTCCCACGCGCCAGCGGTCTGGCCTCGCTCATCGAGGGAGTCATTCTGTCCGGGGGCTGGCGTCGACGCGCCATCGCCTTCATCTCAGGGGCGGCAGGAGCGCTGGCGCTGCCGCCTTTGTCGCTGTTCGCCCTGATCGCCGTTCCATTGACCATCGCCGTCTGGTTGATTGACGGTGCGCAGGATCGTGAGCCAGGACGGCCCCTTATCGCGTCCCTTAGCGCAGCATTCGGCGCCGGCTGGTGGATGGGCTTCGGCTATTTTCTCGCGGGCCTTTGGTGGGTCGGCTCAGCCCTCTTAGTCGAGGCCGACAAATTCGCTTGGGCGCTCCCGCTTGCGGTCGTGGCGCTGCCGGCGGCTCTCGCCGTTTTTCCGGCCGCTGGATTTGCGCTCGCGCGCCTCTTGTGGTCGCCGGGACCTTTGCGCATTTTCGCCCTCGCGTTCGGGCTCGGGGTCGCGGAATGGGCGCGCGGCCTCCTGTTCACCGGCTTTCCCTGGAACGACCTCGGCATGGCGCTCGGCGTCAATCTCACGCTCGCTCAGACCGCTTCGCTCGTCGGTTTGCACGGGCTCACGTTCCTGACGATTGCGATCTTCGCCGCCCCGGCGACGCTTTGGCGGGTGAGCGAGAGCCGGCTCAATCTGACGCCGACAATTGTCGCAATTCTTGCGCTGGTTCTCATGGCCGCCTTTGGCGCGTTCCGGCTCATGGCGCCGGCCAGCGCGACCATGCCGGGGGTGAAGCTGCGCCTCATCCAGCCCAACGTCGCCCAGGACGACGCCTCGTTTGGCCCGGAGAAAAAGCAGGCCATTCTGCGCCGCTATTTCGACTTGTCGGAGCGCGCAACCTCGCCGGATCGATCCGGAGTTCGAGACGTCACGCACTTGATCTGGCCGGAGTCGGCCTTTCCCTTTATCCTGTCTCGCGACCCACAGGCTCTTTCCGAGATCGTCGACTTTCTTGGGCCCGGCGCGACTTTGATCACCGGCGCGGCGCGGCGAGAGGACGGAAATCCGCCCCGTTACTTTAATTCGATCGAGATCGTCGGCCGGGACGGGTTGTCGGCGCAACGCTATGACAAGCAGCATTTGGTGCCGTTCGGAGAATATATGCCGTTCGCGAGCCTCCTGGAGCGGGCGCATATTACTCAGTTAGTCGACATTCCCGGCGGGTTCGAACCTGGCTCGGGCCCCCGTACCCTCCATGTTCCGGGCTTGCCGGACGCGATGCCCCTCATTTGCTACGAGGCGATCTTTCCGATCGAGTTCGGCGACCTTATGTCCGGCGCGGAGCGCCCGACTTGGCTCTTGAACGTCACCGACGACGCCTGGTTCGGTCTCACACCAGGGCCGTATCAACACTTTGCGCAAGCCCGATTGCGGGCGATCGAACTTGGGGTCCCGCTGGTTCGCGACGCCAATTCGGGAATCTCGGCGGTGCTTGACGGCCTTGGCCGTGAAATCGCGATTGCTCCGCTCGGCGCCGAGGGTGTTTTGGACGCCGAACTTCCCGAGGCGCTCGCACCTACGTTGCAATCCCGCCTGGGATCGGTCGGGGCGATGCTGATCGGATTAGCTCTTCTGGCGGCGGCGCTGGCCGGCAGGCGCCGGGTGTAAACGAAGACCGCGGATTGTAAAATTGGACCCTTGCGCGCTATCCGAGTGTCGGCTATCTCTTCCCCAAGGTCAGTGATTCCTCGCGCAAGCGCTGGGACAGCTATGGGGCGCGAGCTTGAAATGATGTCCAAAGTGTCCAATATCGTCGACGTCTATGTCGGCGCCCGGTTGCGAATGCGGCGGACAATGCTCGGCATGAGCCAGAGCAGGCTGGGCGAACTTCTCGGCGTGACGTTCCAGCAGATCCAGAAATACGAAAAAGGGTCAAACCGCATCAGCGCCAGTCGTCTTCAGCATACCGCCCGCGTGCTCGAAGTCTCGCCAGGCTATTTCTTCGAAGGTGCGCCAGCGGATTCGTCAGAACCGGGTTTTGCCGAAGAGTCGTCGCAGTCCTACGTCGTGGACTTCCTAGCCTCGACTGAAGGTCTTCAGCTTAATCGCGCTTTTTTGCGGGTTCGCGACCCAAAAGTACGACGGCGCATTGTCGACCTAGTCATTGCGTTGGCCTCGCCGCAGGACGAGAGCGTCGATAACCCTTCCGTTCGATAAATCGAACAAACTGATCAAAACGGCTTGACGGACCGAACGGTCACTGCCAAAAGCGGCGTCGCGCGATCGTGAGCTGCCCGCGACAGCAAATTTCGTGGCGACACTCGCCAGTAGGAGATCGTCTATATGGCTCGTCAAAATTTCGAGTTCACCAGTGAATCCGTGTCTGAGGGGCATCCTGACAAGGTTTGCGACCGAATCTCTGATGAAATTGTCGATCTATTCTTTCGTGAAGGGACAAAGGCGGGTCTCGATCCTTATCAAATTCGCGTCGCCTGCGAGACTCTAGCCACAACCAACCGGGTCATAATCGCCGGCGAGGTTCGCGGACCGAACATCGCTAACGAAGAGATGGAGGCGACGGTCCGCAACGCAATCAAGGAGATCGGCTACGAGCAGACCGGCTTTCACTGGCGCAACGCTAAGGTCGAGGTGCTGTTGCACGCGCAGTCCGCGGATATTGCGCAAGGCGTAGACGCCGGCGGGAATAAGGATGAAGGCGCAGGCGACCAAGGCATCATGTTCGGTTACGCCTGCCGTGAAACTCCGGAATTAATGCCGGCGCCGTTGTATTACGCCCATGAGATTCTACGAGGGATCTCCAAAGCGCGCCACTCGGGCGCTGAAAAAACCTTGGGCCCGGATGCCAAAAGCCAAGTGACCGTCCGTTACCAGGACGGCAAGCCGGTCGAGGCGACCCAGATCGTCGTATCGCATCAGCATTTGGTCGAATCTCTTACTTCCGAGGATGTTGCAGTCCTCGTGCGTCCGTATGTCAAGGCGGCGCTGCCTGAGGGTTGGATCACGCCACAAACGGTTTGGCATGTCAATCCGACCGGAAAATTCTTCATCGGGGGCCCGGATGGTGATTGCGGCCTAACTGGCCGAAAGATTATCGTCGATACTTATGGCGGCGCGGCGCCGCACGGCGGTGGCGCGTTTTCCGGCAAGGATCCCACGAAGGTCGACCGCTCGGCAGCTTATGCCGCGCGCTATCTGGCCAAGAACGTGGTCGCGGCCGGCTTGGCCGATCGTTGCACCATCCAGCTTTCTTACGCCATTGGGGTGGCGCGTCCGCTATCGATTTACGCCAATCTGCATGATACCGGTCGCATCGACGAGGCGAAACTCGAGACGGCGCTGATGGATGTGATGAACTTGACACCGCGCGGAATTCGCGAGCACCTAAAGTTGAACGGCCCGATCTTCGCCCGAACTTCGTCCTATGGCCATTTCGGACGCGTGCCCGACGCTGACGGCGGGTTCTCCTGGGAAAAGACAGATCTCGCAGATACCCTGCGCGCCCTCGCCTAGTTGACCGCTCAGTCGTCTCCAATGACGACCGTCGATGGGCGCGAAGGGCCAACTCCCGCTCGTGCCCTTTACGGACGCAGCCGCGGCAAGACGCTTCGCGATGGCCAAAAGCGTCTGCTCGCCGAAGCGCTGCCGATCTTCTCAATTGCGCCGGACGACCTCGCCGAGGGGCGGGTGTTCCCCCGAACACCCCAGGAGGTGTGGCTGGAAATTGGGTTCGGCGCCGGCGAACATCTTGTCGAGCGGGCAAAAGCCAATCCAGATGTCGGGGTCGTCGGTTGCGAGCCGTTCCTTAATGGGATCGTTGCGGCGCTTGCGGGGCTGAAGCGCGAGGACATTTCCAATGTGCGGTTGCGGCACGGCGACGCACAAGCGGTCATCGAGGCCGCCCCGGACGCATTCTTCTCGCGGGTGTTCGTACTCTATCCCGACCCCTGGCCAAAACGGCGGCACCACAAGCGGCGTCTGATAGCCGAAGGCGTGATCGAGGCGCTGGCGCGGGTCATGCGGAAGGGCGCCGAGCTGCGCTTCGCAACCGACATCGATGATTACGCCGGTTGGACGCTCGCGCGCTTTCTCGCTTCCCCACACTTTCGCTGGGCCGGGGCCCAAGCCGACGATTGGCGTCGCCCTTGGCCCGGATGGCGCCCTACACGCTATGAGGCCAAGGCGCGTTCTGAAAGCCGCGGGTCCGTTTACCTCACTTTCGTGCGCCTGTGAGAAGAGGGCGGATTCTCTGATCGAGGAGAATCAAGTAAGCAAAGTCCCCGATCGAAGAGGTCTTTATGCCTGAACGCCTTGATCGCCGCACAGTGCTAAAGGGCGCAGCTGCGTCCGCAGCTGCGATGACGCCGCTCGCGGAAGCATTGGGCGCCGAGTCCGACGGACTGCAACTCGATCCGCCGGTCCCGTTCACCTACGACCTTTTCAAGACACAGGCGCGCGATCGTGCTCACGCGACACATGTTCCGTCCAAGCGTCCGGCCCCCGAGGTGCTGCAGAAGATCAATTACGAAGAATGGGGAAAAATTCGCTACCGCGACGACTATGCGCTGTTCGCCAACGGACCCGGCCTGTTTCCGGTGACGTTCTTCCATCTCGGCCTGTTCTTCCAGAAGGCGGTCAGGATGCACTTTGTGGACGGCGGCGCATCGCGCCAGATCGTGTACGACCAGTCCTATTTCGACATGCCGGCCAATTCGCCGGCGCGCGACCTGCCGAAAGGCGTGGGCTTCGCGGGCTTGCGCATCCAGGAGGCGCGCGACGGGGCGCTCGACTGGCACAAGAACGACTGGGTCGCTTTCCTCGGCGCCGCCTATTTCCGCTCGATTGGCGAGCTCCGACAATACGGCCTGTCCTCGCGCGGCGTCGCGCTTGACGTTGCGGTCGCTGATCGGCCGGAGGAGTTTCCCGACTTCACCGACTTTTACATCGAGCCCGGAGTCGGAGACACGATCACGCTCTATGCGTTGATGGAGGGTCCCTCGATCGTTGGAGCGTTCAAATTCCTGATGATCCGTGCAAAGGGCGTGGTGATGGACATCCAGACGACGCTGTTCACGCGCGCCCAAGTCTCGCGCTTCGGCATTGCGCCGCTGACCTCGATGTACTGGTTTTCCGAGACCAAGAAGGAGACCGCGATCGATTGGCGCCCGGAGGTCCACGATTCCGATGGTCTCGCAATGTGGTCGGGCAACGGCGAGCGCCTCTGGCGGCCGCTCAACAATCCGCCCCGGATCATGGTTTCGGCCTTTGCCGATAACAACCCACGCGGTTTCGGCCTTCTTCAGCGTGACCGCGTGTTCGACCATTACCTCGATGGCGTGTTTTACGACCGGCGCCCGAGCCTTTGGGTCGAGCCGCTGCCGGGCCCGAGCGGAGAGGGCTGGGGCAAGGGGTCGATCCAGCTATGCGAAATTCCGACGGACGATGAGATCCACGACAACGTGGTTGCTATGTGGGTGCCAGCCGACCCGGTCCCGGCGGGCGCTGAGCTCAATCTCAACTATCGCCTGCACTGGCTCGCCAGTGAGCCTTATCCAAGCAAGCTCGCGCCGGTGTGGGCTACTCGTCTTGGACGCGGCGGCCAGCCCGGCCTCCCGCGCCCGAAGGGGGTAAGGAAGTTCATGGTCGAGTTCCTGGGAGGGCCCCTGCGCGATCTCCCTTTTGGCGCTAAACCGGAACTCGTCGTTTCAGCTTCGCGCGGAAGCTTCGGACCCTACCAACTTATCGAGGCCGTTCCCGACGGAGTCGCCGGCCACTGGCGAGCGCAGTTCGACCTTGTCGTCAACGGAACCGATCCAGTCGAACTGCGTGCGTTTCTCAAGTCCGGAGGCGAGACTCTAACCGAGACCTGGATGTTTCAGTATCACCCGTTCTGATTCGGGTACGGATTTCTGCCAGCTGGGTGAGGCTGCGATTGGTTTGAGCCTTCTGCGACTGGATTCCTTGCATATCCACGGCTCCAGAAGTTCGTCTTTGCGTCCCATCCGCCAGGCCTATTGAGATTCAGCATTCCAAGCGAAGATTGTTCATGATTCAAGCTTTGAGTGGATCGATTCGTACTGGCCGACCCCCAATGGGCGGTGATGGAGTCACATTGTCTGGGAAGCCGGCCGATCCCGGGCGAAGCGGCGGAGACAACCGTCTCTTTGTCGAAGCGGTCCTATGGATCGTTCGCACCGGCAGCCATGGCGCGATCTGCCGGGGTTCTTCGGCAAGTGGAACACGGTGTTCAAGCGATACCGCGATTGGGTCAAAGCCGACGTCTTTGTCCGGCTTTTCGAGGCCTGTTCGAATGAACCGGACATGGAATACGTCATGGTCGACGCCACCATCGTCAAGGTCCGCTGCTACGGCCAGGGCGCAAATAGGGGGACTCAAAGCCAGGCCATAGGGCGCTGTAAAGGCGGTTTGACGACCAAGATTCTCGCGCTGACTGTTGCCCTGGGTAATCTAGTGCCCGGAACGAAATTGAATAACGAAGCTGGTCGAGGGGTGGGAATGCTGTGCTCCCAAACGGTGCGGGCTGTCCCCGAAAGCAGACAAGCCAAACGCGGCTCGACAAGTGAGCGACACTCGGCCCCAAGTCTCGGCCTTCCGTCGAAAAAACGCAGCATGCACGGTGCAAGCAGCGACACGCCGACGATTTCATCGAACTGCGCCTTGTCGCGATGCCAACCGATTCCCGCGCCCGGTCGATACTCGTTGATCAGCACTTGGCGGAAGTCCTCCGCCGGCCGGTCGAATATCGCGGCAACCTTATTCCGCACGGAAACGAGAAACGACGGAAACGGCGAAGCCTCAACTGCAGCACGACGGTCGGTCGTATACCAAGAGTCGCTGCTCATAACGCATAGGCCATTCGCGCAGTCCGATGGCCATGATCCGCGTGGGCTGATCGACGAGCTTGTTCCAAGGGTCGCAACAGTGGTCGACGATGTCGTCGAAGGATCTGAACATTCGGTTCGA
>DATDHT010000429.1:0-8718 GCA_036521435.1 Roseiarcus sp. | reverse complement strand
GCCTTCTGTTCGCCGGTCGAGGAGGCGGCCGCCGGGGCCTGTTTCGGCCCGTGCCAGACCAGAAGATCGGAAAGATGCGGGCCGATGAGGGTGCGGCCGGCGGCGGCGTCGCGGCCACGATTGTCGCGCAGGCTTGCCCGGTAGCGGTCTTCCGCCTTGAGCGCCGGGCCGCTGCCGGTCATGGCCTCGATCTCGCCTTGAAGCGCCAGCTTCGCCCACGGAAAGGGCGAGGAATCGTCGCGCTCGGCGTCGATCAGGGTTTCCAGCCGGCGCACGCAGTCGAGCCGCGCCGCGGCGACCGCGACGCCGAGCTCGGCCGCCTCGCGCTCGATCGCGTCGAGCCATGCGGGGTTGCGCGCGCCCTCTTCCAGAAGCCGATTGCGTCCGCGCAAAGCCCGTTCAAACTGCCCGACCCGCGCGCCGTGACTGGGGTCGATCGCCAATACGAAACGATCGAGAAAACGGCGCCGCTCGCTTGCCGGTCCCGCGAACAGCGAATCCATCGCCGGCGTCAGCCAAACGACACGCACATGGTCGCAAAACGCGCGTGACGAAGCGAAGGCCGCGCGGTCGATGCGGTTGCGCCGCTCGGCCGCCTCGCCGTTTGCGCCCGGCTTCCAGCCGGAGCCGAGCTGATGGGTCTCGCCGTCCTCCTCGACTTCGATCGACAGGGCGAAACCGCCGGCGCCGCCGACCCGCACGCATTCCGCAAGCTCCGCTCGTCGTAAGCCGCGTCCCGGCGCGAACAGCGACAACGCCTCAAGGAGATTCGTCTTGCCGGCGCCGTTCTCGCCGCATAGGACGACAAGACCGCCTCGAACAGCAAGATCGAGCGCGGCATAAGAACGAAAATCGTTGAGCATGATGCGCCGCACGCGCGGTCGCCGTCGTGCCGGGGGGGCGCCGTCAAGGCTGGTCATGAACGCGGCGTGTGCCACGTCCGGAGGCGCCGCGAAAGTGGAAAGACAGGAGCCTTGGCGATGGAAGCCCTCGACATTCTGATGCCTGCCAAAGGCATGGCGGTAATCGAAGATGAAATCAGCGCGCGGCTGCCGCTGCACCGCCTGTGGCTCGAGCCCAATCCCGACCTATGGCTTGCGGAATGGGCGCCTCGGATCCGCGCGATCGCGATGACTGGGGGGCACGCGCCGCTCGATGAGGCCTATATGCGCCGATACCCCAAGCTCGAGATCATCTCCAGTTTTGGTGTCGGCTATGACAATATCGACGCCAAGGCGGCGGCGCGGCTTGGAATCATCGTCACCAATACGCCGGGCGTGCTCGACGACGAGGTCGCCGACACCGCGCTCGGCCTCATGATCATGACCGTTCGCCAATTGCCTCAGGCCGAGCGATATTTGCGCGCCGGCCAATGGTCGGCGAAGGGGGGTTTTCCGCTCAGCCCTTCGTTGAGGGGCTGCACTGTCGGCATTTTCGGGCTAGGCCGCATCGGCAAGGCGATCGCTAAGCGCGTCAGCGCGTTCGGGCTCGACATCGCCTATCATGGTCGCCACCCCCAGGCCGACGTTCCTTATCGCTACTATGCTTCGCTCATCGACATGGCGAAGGCGGTCGACATTCTCATCGTAATCGCGCCCGGCGGCCCAGCAACACGTCACATCATCAATGCTGAAGTGCTCAAGGCGCTGGGTCCCGACGGCGTATTGATCAATGTTGCGCGTGGCTCGCTGGTCGACGAAAAGGCGCTGATCGACGCCCTGCGGAAGAAGACGATTTTGGCCGCCGGCCTCGACGTTTTCGAGAACGAGCCCAGCGTGCCGCAAGAGCTGATCGCGCTCGAGAACGCGGTGCTCCTGCCCCATGTCGGCTCGGCGTCGATCAAGACGCGCCGGGCGATGGCCGAATGTGTGGTCTGGAACCTGTTCGCCTGGGCCGACGGCAAGCCGCCGCTCACGCCGGTGCCGGAAACGCCATGGCCCGGGCGGTGGGGAAAGGGCGGATAGAGGGCGGCAAAAGAAACCCAAGACAGCTGCCGACGGTTGGATTGGCGCCGTACGCCAACCGATGTACGAGAGAACCGCCAAGCAGAGCTGCCGGGGCGGCTCATTGCGCCGGATTGTGGGCTTCGAATGGCCCGAGTCGATCGAGGCATGCTTGTCGAGGGAGGTTCTATGCTGGGGAATGTTTTGACGCGCCGCGCCGCGCTGGTCGGTCTTGCTGCCTTGACCGCCGGGGGGTTGAGCGCCTGCAACACGACGCCCTCCGCCGGGATTCAGCCGATGGCTGCCTCGGGCGCCGGCGGCGCCATCAGTGTCGATACGACGCCGCTGGTGGCCTATGTCGGCAATCCGACTGCGGGCTGGGTGCAGCAGTCTTTGCCTGGCGCGCTTGCGCGGGTTCTCGGGTCGAGGGCGCCCGGCGGGCTGCACGTGCGCATCGACACACTCTATCTGGGTGGCGGCGGACCGGGCGATCCCGACCGGATGAGAGGCGTCGCGATCCTGGGCGGGCGGACGATACACGTCCTGGCGACCTCGACGTATTGGCCAAACCCGACCGACCAGGCGCTGCCGGAACAGGCTTTGCAGGGCCGCGTGCAGGCTTTGTCTGTCGCCTTCGCTTACCGGTTGAAGCGAAAAATAGGGTCGTAAAGCGCTGGAGCGGCGACCTTCTGCGCCGGCCGCCTCCGCCCTTTCGTTAACGCTTGCGCGTTCCCGTGGCCTTGGCCCCGGCCTTTTTGACTGTTCCCCGCGCGCGTTTGGTCCTGACCGCTTTGGCGGCGGCTTCCTTGCGATGGGCTTGCGGATGAGCGCCGAGATCGCGCCATGAGGTCTCCGTCAGTTCGATATCATAATGTTCGGCCGCCTTCTTGATGTTGGCGAATGCCAAGCTCCGATCCTCGTCCGAAACATCGGTGACTTGATCGAACCGGGCGACGGCGTTGCGAACGTGCTTCGCGTCGGTCAGCGGCTCCTTGCGCTTGCTTGGAAACGCGAACACCGTGTCGGGCAAGTCGCCTTTGGCCGTAAGCTCCCCATGCTTCTCATGGGGCTTCCAGGTTGCTTGCATCGGGAACTCCTCGTCTCATTCGCCTCGGAGGCGGACGCGCCACGCGCGCCTACCCGCGAAACGCAAGAGGGCCGTCTTTTGTTTCGCGAACCAGGACGGCTAGCCGCCGGCGGCGCCGGGCGCGAGATACTGGACCCCGCCGGCCGGCCGGCGATACAGCGCAAGCGTCGCGATCAGGCCGCAGATTGCCGCGAAGCTCATCCAGTAGCCGGGCGCGGCCTTGTCGCCGGTGTGGGCGATCAGCCAGGTCGAGATCAAAAGCGACGAGCCGCCCAGCGTGGTCGCGAGGCTGTAGGCGAGCGAGAAGCCCGACGTGCGCACCGAAGCCGGGATGATTTCGGTCAGCGCCACGACCATCGCGCCATTGTAGCAAGCGTAAATGAATGACAGCCAAAGTTCGACGGTCAGCATCCGATCGAAGGTCGGTTCCTTCACCAGCCAGGTCAGCGCCGGATAGGCAGTCAGCAGAGCGAGACCGGCGAAGGTGAGGAGGATCGGCTTGCGGCCGATCCGATCCGAAAGGGCGCCCGAGATCGGCAGCCAGACAAAATTCGACGCCGCAACCGCCATCGTCACCAGGAGCGCGTCGGACACGCTGAGCTTGAGCACGCTCCGGCCGAAGGTCGGCGTGTAGACGGTGATGAGATAGAACGACACGGTCGTCATCATCACCATCGCCACGCCGCCGACCACGATCGGCCAGTTGGCGCCGAGCGTGCGGAAGATCTGCGCCGTGGTCGGGTGGACCTTGCGCGCTGCGAATTCGGGCGTTTCCTCCAGCCGACGCCGGATCATGTAGAGGAACGGCACGATGGCGCAGCCGATGAAGAACGGAATGCGCCAGCCCCAACTCGAGGCCGCCTCGGGCGCCATCCAGTTGGCGATCGCGTAGCCGAGCAGCGCGGCGAACACGACCGCGACCTGCTGGCTCGCCGATTGCCAGCTGACGTAGAAGCCCTTGTTCCCGGGCGTCGCGATTTCCGACAGGTAGACCGAAACCCCGCCGAGCTCGACGCCGGCGGAAAAGCCCTGCAGGAGCCGCCCCAGCACCACCAGCATCGGCGCGAGCACGCCGATGGCCGCGTATCCCGGCACGAAGGCGATGAGAATGGTGCCGCAAGCCATGATCGTGAGCGTGAGAATAAGGCCTTTGCGCCGGCCAATGCGGTCGACATACGGTCCCAGCACGAGCGCGCCGATCGGGCGCATCGCAAAGCCCGCCGCGAAACTTAAGAAAGTCGCCATCAGCGAGGCGTACGGATCGTCGCTCGGGAAGAAGGTCTGTGCAATCTGCCGGGCGTAGATGCCGAACAGAAAGAAGTCATACATTTCGAGGAAATTGCCGCTGGTGACGCGCAGAATGGTCTTGATTCTGTCGAGCTTTGTTTCGCCCATCGCATTCCTCCCTTGGCGCGCCTGTTAGGCCATGAAACTGAGGCCGAATGGAAGCGGCGCCCCTATGTGCTCGCCCAACGCGCCGCAGCGCGGCCAGCCGCGGCGCCAGTCGCGAATGAGGCCTGTAACAGATAGCCGCCGGTCGGCGCCTCCCAGTCGATCATCTCGCCGGCAACGAAGACGCCCGGGCGCTTCCTCAAGCCGAAGTCCTGGTCGATCTCGCTCCATGAGACGCCGCCAGCGGTCGAGATAGCCCTTGCAATGGGAGCAGTTCCGACGAGACGGAGGGCGCAGGTCTTGACATGTTTTGCGAGCGCCTCGCCTTCGGGAAGAGGTCCCGCTTCGCGCAGGATGTTGATCGCGGCGGGCGTAAGGCCGGCGCCTTTGCGCAGGAGCGTGGACATCGATTGGCCGGGCTTGCGCTTCAACCGCGCCGCAAGCATGGGCTCACTGAGGTCAGGCTTGAAGTCGATCGTGACCGTCGCCGATCCTTGGCTTGTAATCGCTTCCCGAAGCGAGGCGGAGAGCGCGTAGATCGCGCCGCCTTCAAGGCCGGCGCGCGTGACCATCGCCTCGCCGCGAACGCGCATCTGGCCATGAGAAAGCGCTACATTTTTGAGTGGCGCGCCGGCGAAGGTTTCCCGTATCTTCGGCGACCACTCGACGAGGAATCCGCAATTGGCGGGGGCCAGCGAGGTCACCGCGATTCCCTCGGCGCGAAAAGCCTCGACCCAAAAGCCGTCCGCCCCGAGGCGCGGCCACGAGGCCCCGCCAAGCGCGAAAACGACCGGCGCCGCTTGAACGCTTGTGTCGCCCGACGGCGCCATGAAACGAAGCGCGCCGTCCTGCCCAAAGCCGAGAAAGCGCGAGCGTGGAACAAACTCGACGCCAAGCGCGCCGAGGCGTCGCAGCCAGGCGCGAAGGAGCGGCGTCGCCTTAAAACTCTTCGGAAAGACTCGCCCGCTTGAGCCGATGAACGGCTCTTCGCCGAGCTCGGTGGCCCAGCCGCGAAGCCTGTCCGGCGGGAAGGCCTGAATCGCCGGAAGAAGCCTGTCGGCTTTTGAACCATAATGGCTAAGAAAAGTCTGAAGGGGCTCCGAGTGTGTAAGGTTGAGGCCGCCTCGTCCCGCAAGCAGGAATTTGCGCGCCGGACTCGGACTCGCATCATGGACCACGACGCTTCGCCCGGCGAGCGCCATCGTCTCCGCCGCCATCAGCCCCGCCGGCCCTGCGCCAATGACGATCGCGCTGGTTTCCGCCTTCATGCCGTGCCTTTAAAAAAACCCGCGCCGGCTCATAGCATGGCGTTTGTCCGAGACGCGGGAGCTTGCAATGGCCAACGCCGCCGATTTCCGCCGCATCGCGCTTTCTTTCGAGGGCGCGGGCGAATATCCGCATTTCGACCGACGCGCCTTCAAGGCGCGGATCACCTTTGCGACGCTTGCGCCGGACGAGCTCAGCGCCAACATCAAATTCGCGCCGGACGAACAGGCGCTGAAATGCGCTGTCGCGCCGGACGCCTTCGCGGCGCTCGACAACGCCTGGGGCCAACGCGGCTGGACCTGCGCGACGCTCGCTGCACTCAGCGAAGCCGAACTCAGGGCGGCATTGGAAATGGCTTGGCGCCATGCGGGGCCGAAAGCGAAGGCGCGCAAGCGGCCGGGCGAAGGAAGGCGGAGCTAGGCGCCCTTCGGTCGCCGCGTGCCGAGCCTAGGCGACGTTGTGAGATGCGTCACAGACGAGCCGCCAGCAACGGCATATGCGGGCGCAGGGACGGCCAAGGGAGAGGCGGCCATGGCGAATATGTTTGGTCTTCCAAATATTCCAATTGGAGATGAGGCCAACGCCAACCATGTAAGATCGAGATATTCTCGTAATGTTATCGTCAGCTACCCTGCAGAGCAGGATTGGCGCAAGTTATACGATAACCTGATTGTTCACGAGGTTGCTCTCTATACGAGTATGAGGCAAAGTCATCAGCGATCCGTGTCGACGCAATTGCGGATTATGAATGCTGCCTCGTCAGGCCGAGCGGTTCTATCCGAGCTGAGCGCGGCCCCGCATGAGGTCATGATCTTTCCTTTCGATTTTCAAGATTCATCCTTCTGGCGAAGGACCAACGCAGACTCGACGACGCTCGCGATCACCTCATCGCATGACGCTATGCATATCCGCAGACGAGGTATGGCCGTTTGCGGAAAGAACCGGGCGAATCAAGCCGTTTGCACGGTTGCGGAAGGTGGGGGCGCACGCCCGCACATATTTTTCACGGCAAGTCGGATCGCCCCGAGCGACACGCACAGTCCAGATGAAGTCCTGCTTCATGAGCTGGTGCACGCTGCGCGTTATATGCGTGGTCTTCTCATGAAGATTCCGATGAGCGGCGGGTATGAAAACCAAGAAGAGTTCTTGGCTCAACTCATTGAGAACATCTATCGATCTGAAAAAGGACGCTCCCCAATAAACTACGGCGGAGCTCCGATGCCCGATCCGAGCGGGTTTCTGGACTCGGCTATAAGTCCATCTCCGCGCCTAGCCATTGGCAGTCTGCGAAACAATCCAGTGCTCTGGTCCGAAATCGTCAAGTGCAATGCTCGATTCAATCCGGTTCGTGAGGTGAATCTCGAAAGCAAGGCGTATATCGCGAAGATCGAGCGCGAAAACTGACCGCGTCGCAGCGGCAGGGCCGCGGACCATTCATTTCGCCATGTCCGAATGCGCCAGCTTCTCGCTCTCGATCCACAGTCGCTTCGCCGCCACGTCGTCCCTCGCCGCGGCGGATGGCTCCGTGAGCTTGCGCTTGACGAAATACCCGCCGGTCGTGTCGGCGACCTCGGGGGAGGATGCGAGGTAAATGAGTGTGTCGGCGCCCTTTTCCGCTGTAATGAAAAACGGCCTCAGGAACGGGATGAGAAGCCCAGCGAAGCCGCCGCTGGATTCGCCGAACCGGGTCTTGACGACGCCGGGATGGAGGCAATTGGCCGTCACGCCAGTACCCGCCAGGCGCCGCGCGAGTTCGCGGGTGAACAGGATGTTGGCGAGCTTCGAGCGGCCGTAGACCTTGAGCCCGCCATAGCCCCTGGCGCTCTGCAGATCGTTGAAATCGAGGGTCGCGCGATCGTGGGCGACCGAAGAGGTCGAGACGATCCGCGCCGGCGCCGAAGCGACAAGCCTTTCTCGCAGCGCCTCGGTCAGCACGAAATAGGCCATGTGGTTGAGGGCGAAGGTGAGTTCGAGGTCCTCTGGCGTCACCCGCCGGTTGGAGAAAAGTGCGCCGGCGTTGTTGATCAGCACGTCGATGCGCTGTTCGCCGGCCGTGATCGCCGCTCCGACCTTGCGCGTTTCCGCCATGCTCGAGAGATCCGCCAGATGCAGGCGATGGCCGAGCCCGGGCGCTTTCGCCTCGAGCTTCTGCATCGTGGCTTTCGCGCGCGTTTCGTCCCGCGCGACGAAGACGATGCGAGCGCCCAGTCCCGCGAGCGCAACAACCGCGGCCTCGCCGATGCCGGAGGTCGCGCCGGTGGCGACGACGGTCTTACCCTGCATCGAATGGATCCCCCGCCTTCGGCCTCAAGGCGTTGACACTTAAGCTCGCTCACCCGTCGCCAAAAGAGGACGTCGATCAAATGCCGGCGACAGGGGTGTGAGCGGCCTCGGGTTTCGCGAGCGATCCGCCAGCGTTACGATGGTCGCGAGAGGACCGATCGATGGCCAGAGACCAGCAGGGCCTCGCGCTCGCCGGCGCGCCCGAGTCCGCCGAGGCGTTCGACCGCGCGATGGCCGACTATTACGGGCTGACCGGCGATCCGGTCGGCGTGCTTAAATCTGCGCTCGCGCGCGATCCCCGTTTCGCGCTGGGGGGCGTCGCGATCGCGGCGCTCTTCATGATCGGCGGCTTTCGCGGTGATCACCCGGAGGTCATAAGCGCGCTCCGCGCGGCCGAAGCGGCGATCGGGCGCGCCTCCGAGCGCGAGCAGAACCATCTTGCCGCCGCTAGGGCATGGGCGCGAGGCGAGTTCTCGCAGGCCATTGCGCATTGGGAGAGAATCCTGGCCGATCACCCCGTCGACGCGCTCGCTCTGCGGCTCGTGCAGGACGCCTATTTCTTCCTCGGCCGGTCGGCCGCCATCCGCGACTGCGCCGAGCGGGTGCTGCCGGCCTGGGGTCGCGACAATCCACTCGCGGGCTTCGTCCTTGGGCTTTACGCCTTCGGGCTCGAGGAGACCGGCGATCTCAAGCGGGCAGAGGACTTCGGCCGCGAGGCGCTCGCCCGCAACCCGCGCGACGCCTGGG
>DATDHT010000428.1:0-9823 GCA_036521435.1 Roseiarcus sp. | reverse complement strand
CGCCTCGATTATTCCGGGCGCGATTTCCCGCGTTCAGGTCGAGCAGACTTTGGCCGCCTTCCGCCATCCCATTCCCGCCGACCTCTGGGCCGAACTGAAACACGAGAAGCTCATTCGGGCCGACGCGCCCACGCCAGCCTAACCTTTTTGGCGCGCAAGCTTCGATTGACTCGCCACTTTTCCGATTGTGGCGGCCTGTGAATCCGACATAGCTTCTCTTGACGTTCGACAAAAGCGCAACGGGCCGATTCGGAGGGGCGATGTTTCACTGCGCGCCGGATGATGGGGAAGCGTCGCGTGCGGCCGGATGCCTTTGTCACACGCCGGCTTTTGCGCGGCTGAATGCGCATCTGGCGCGAAAATTCTCCCGCTATTCGTCTCACGCCGCCATAGGCGCTGCGCTCGGCACATTCGCCGCCGGATCAGGAAGCATGGCCGCGACCGCTACGGCGGCGTCGCTTGCGTCCATCGCGTTCTCCAACCTGCGGCTCTTCGACGGTAAGTCGGACGCGCTCATCGAAGGCTTGCGGGTTGTCGTCGAGGGCAAGAGGATCAAGTCGGTCGAGCCTGTCGCGACTCCACTCGCTCCTGACGTCCGCATCGTCGATTGCGGCGGCAGAGTTCTGATGCCGGGCCTCATCGATGCGCACTGGCACGCGATGATGGCGTCCATGCCGATCAATGTCTTGCTGACCGCGGATGTCGGCTACATCACGCTTGTCGCGGCCGACGAAGCGAGAAAGACGCTGCTGCGCGGCTTCACCAGCGTCCGCGACATGGCCGGCCCAAGCTTCAGCCTGAAACGGGCGATCGACAATGGCCTCGTTCCGGGGCCTCGTATCTGGCCTTCTGGCGCAATGATCTCGCAAACCGGCGGCCACGGCGACTTTCGCTTCCCCTATGAAATTCCGGCTTCCCCCAACGCGCCGCTGAGCCGTGGCGACGCGATCGGCGGCGGCGCCATCGCCGATGGCGTCGATCGCGTGCTCCAGCGGGCGCGCGAGCAGTTGATGTTGGGAGCAAGCCAGCTCAAGCTCGCCGCGGGCGGCGGGGTGTCCTCGCACTACGATCCCATTGACGTCAGCCAATACACCGAGGCCGAGTTCCGCGCCGCAACCGACGCCGCGGAAAACTGGGGCACCTATGTCGCCGTGCACGCCTATACGCCGCGTGCAATTCAGACTGCGATCCGCGGTGGCGTGAGATGCATCGAGCACGGCCACCTGATGGACGAGGCGACTGCCGAGCTCATCGCTAAGAACGGGATATGGCTCAGCACGCAGGCGTTTCTCAACAACGAATACTCCAATTCCATGCCGACGCTAGAAGCGGAGGCAAAAGCGCAGCAGGTCTACGCGGGAACGGACGCGGCTTACAAATTCGCCAAGGCCTTCGACATCAAGACGGCGTGGGGCACCGACATCCTGTTCGATTCAAAAATGACAGTGCATCAGGGTGCGATCCTGACGACGCTTGAGCGCTGGCATCGCCCGGTTGAAATCCTCAAGATGGCGACGGCCGTCAACGGCGAACTCCTGGCGATGTCCGGGCCGCGCAATCCTTATCCAGGCAGGCTCGGCGTGATCGAGGCGGGCGCGCTTGCCGACCTCATCGTCGTCGACGGCGATCCGCTGGCCAATCTCAACCTCATCGCCGATCCGGAGAAGAATTTCCTCGTCATCGTGAAGGACGGGCGGATGGTTAAGGACGCGCTGGGGTGAGTCTGCCCTGATCGGGGGTGGTTTGCTTTCCGTACGCGATCAGGTACAAAAAAGTATGCGCATTTCGTCCTATTCCGAATTCCGGCGCAATCTCGCCGCCGCCATGGATCGCGTGAACGCCGACCGTGAACCGCTTGTCATCACCCGTGACCGGGGCAAGCCGATGGCCGTTCTGATGTCCCTCGAGGACTTCGCGTCCTATGAGGAGACGCGCCATCTGCTCCGGAGCGCCAAGAACGCGGAGAGGCTCTTGGAGGCGATCGGGGAACTCGAGCGCGGCGGCGGAACGGAGCGCGCGGTCGCCGAATGAGGCTCGTTTTCAGCGAGCGCGCCTGGGAGGACTACCTCTATTGGCAGGCGAACGATCCCAAATTGCTCGCTCGACTGAATGCTCTCATCAAGGAATGCGCTCGCACGCCGTTCTCCGGGACCGGCAAGCCAGAACCGCTCCGCGGCCGATTGTCCGGCTGGTGGTCTCGGCGGCTGACGCAAGAGCACCGTCTTGTCTACAAGCCGTCGGAAGATGGACTTCTGATCGCGCAATGCCGATACCACTATTGATTGAGGACGCAAAACATCGCTGGCTCAGATCGAACGGTTCAACCTCAGCGCATCGGTCACGGCCGGCTGGTAGCGTCAGCTTGAAATAGGCGGCCCTTGACGCGCGTGCGCCGCGTGCTCCCGATGTCCTATGCTATGATCGCCGGAAAGCAGAGAACCAACATCGGCGAATTTGACGACAAGATACGCGATTTGCGTCAGCAAAGGACGGAAGCCGTAAGGAGGTTACAAACTCTCCACGGATTGTCTGGCGATGCCACTGAAGCGCGCCGCCGAGGCCTAATCAACCTCATTAGCACGCTGGACGCGACTATCGCAGCTTACGAGGACATCAATGCCGAAGGCGGCAGCCCGGAAGTCTGATCAGTGCGCTCCATACAAAAAGGCCGCGGCTTGAGGCGCTTCATCATTGCGATGTTGCGTTCGCTTGCGCTCACCCAGCATTAGCGCAATCTCCTCAAGCGAGATATGGCGGCGTGGTCAAACTACCTTTTCTTGGATGTCGCGACCTTGCAATCATGAATAGGATCGCGGAGTTAATCCTAGAAGGCGACATGGAGGCATCGGTTAAGGTCGGGATTCGTGCGGGTCCCATCTGTAAGACTTTTGAGGCTGACACCGCCGTTATAAGGGAAAAATTCTCTTTGCCGCACGCGCTCGTCTGCATTCGCGAGAAGAGCAACCCGGACTGCTATTGGTTCGCGGCCAATTATCTTCGGTCCGCTCCCTGAACTTCAAACTGAGGCACTACCGCCGGTTCTCGTCCTCACTCGCTTGAAGTGGCCGGCGCCGCCCCAGCCGCGGTCCCAGGCTGCGCATGAGCGATGGCGCTGGCGACCGTCGCCATCGTCGGCATGCCGCCGAGCTGCATCGATTCGACCGCGGTCGAAGGCACTATAACGATCGTCGCATTGCTGCGCTTGAGGCCCTCGTAGAGCATGTTCATCGCGCGCAAGTGAAAGGCGGTCGGGTTGTCGGCGTACATCTTGGCGGCCTCGTTGAACGAGCTGGCCACCTGCCGCTCCGAATCGCCCAAGATCACCCGCGCCTGCCGCTCGCGCTCGGCCTGCGCCTGCATCGACATGGCGTCCTGCAGAGCGGCGGGAATTCGCACGTCCTTGAGCTCAACCGAGATGACGTCGATCCCCCACGGCTTGGCGCGCGCGTCGATGATGCGCTGCAATTCGACGCTGAGCTTTTCGCGCCCCTCCAGCATGTCGGCCAGCGGGGTCTTGCCGATCACGTCGCGCAACGCCGTCTGCGCCGCCCAGTTGATCGCCGAGCCGTAGTCGGCGACGTCGAGCGCCGCCGTTTTCGGATCGACCACCTTCCAGAACAGCACCGCATCCACGTCGACCGGCACCGTATCGCGCGTCATCGTCTGTTCGGCTCGGAAAGTGCTCGTGATGACCCGGGTGTCGATTCTGTATGGAACGGTCTCGATGACCGGCACGATGAAGAACAGGCCTGGACCTTCGAGACCGCGGAACTTACCGAGCCTCAAGACCACCACCCTCTCCCATTGATCGGCGACCTTGACGGCATTGGCGACGATCGAGGCGACGATAAAGCTCAGGACCGCAATCGAGACGCTCGCGACGTAGGTTTGCGGGCTCATGTAAGAGTACGCAAGCGCCAGACCAGCTACGAATAGGATAACAAAGATCAGTCCCGGTAACGGACTGGGGCTTCGCATGGGAAAACCTCAATCGCTTGGCGTATGCCGCGCCGCCCAGCCTTCCTCAATTCATGTGGGGTGTTTTCCGCCAAGCGCCAGAGTTTGCCTCGTTCGGGATGGGTAAACCGGAAATCCGCGCCGCAGCAGGTTCGGCGAAAAATGTGATCGAACGGGGACGAATTGGGGGTTGCGCGAGTGTTCACGTTTGATTAACAATTCGTAAAGAGGGCTTGCGGCTAGCGCGAATTTAGAGGGCGCTGCGATGATTCGCCTTTGTTTGACGATCGCATGTCTCGGCGCTGTCGCCTGCACGCAGGCGTTGGCCGACAATCTGCCCTCCGATCCCCCGAAGACCCCTCGAGCGCACGCGACGAAGGCGAAGCACTCGACTCCCCAGAAGTCGGCAAGCCTCGACGACGCCATTCGCTTCTCGGACCCCTACGCGCCGCCAGAAGGGACGACCGTCGTAAGAAAGAGCGGCAGCCCCCCGGGTTATTCGTATCGGATTCCGACAGACCCGCAGGGCGGCCTGTCGATTTCCATGGGTCAGGATCAGGGCGGCCACACCACCGGTGGTCTGAAGTGGGGCTTCTAAACCGGGTGGCTTCGCAGGCCTGATTGCATCGAATGGCGTGGGCGCGCTTCTCGCCAATTGAGTCTCCTTATCCTCATCCAACGGTCGCGGCCGTCGCCAGCTTTCCCTAAAAGCCCGCCGCCCCGAGCCCTTCGGCCGCGGAGGTCTATCTCGCAGCGATCGTCGCCGTTTGCCTATTCGTCTGTGAGACTGGCGTTTTCGACGGCGTGCGCGCACTAATGTGAGGCTGTGTTCTCCTCATGCCGTAAGCAACATCCGGATGTCGTACGCGCAGGGTTCTGGGGGAACGTCTCATGATTCAATTGTGCGACGTTGAGTCCTGCGGGGTGCGCGTCTGCCTCGCGGTGGCTGCTGTCTTCATCCTCGCGTCGGCCGCTTTCGCTGAAGAATACGGCCGGCCGACCGCAATCGTTGTCAGTCCGATTCACGAGGCTCAAGTTGTCCGCGGTGACGATGGTATGGATCACGTCGAATACGAACTTCTTGTCGTCAGCGTATTCTCCGAGCCGGTGACGCTGTCGCGCGTGACTGTGCTCGATTCCGCCGGTAACGAACTCATGCGGATGGACGGGGACGCTCTCGCGGCCGCGACCCAGACCCTCTTCTCGAAGACGCCGTCACCCGTCATTCCCGCGTCGGGGGCCGTCTCGGTCGACGTCGATCTGATCCTGGCGCCGGGCGCCGCGCCGGAGCGGGTCACGCACCGGATCGCTTATACCCTTGCGGCGGACACGCAGAATGCTGTGATGATCGGCAACCCTCAGGTCGATGGTCCGGAGGTTGCGATCAACCGCCAGCCGGCCCTGGTGCTCCGTCCGCCTCTTGCGGGGGATGGCTGGCTCGTCACCAGCGGCTGCTGCAAGCCGAACGTCCATCGAGATGAACGTATCGCGATCAACGGCGCGCGCATTGAGACTGCCGAAACCTTCGCCGTCGATTGGGGCAAGGTCAAAGGCGACAGGCTCTACGAAGGTGACGGCAAAAAGGTCGAGCAGTTCTATGGCTTCGGCGAAGACGTTCTTGCGGTCGCCGATGGAACCGTGGTCTCGACCCACGATGGGATGTCCGATGCGACGCCGTTCGTTGCGATGACGCCGAAGTCGAAGTCGGACTACGGCGGCAACAATTTGATGCTGGAAATCGCTCCCAATGTCTTCGCCTGGTACGCGCATTTGCGCCACGGCAGCCTCAAGGTGAACGTTGGCGACGCCGTGAAAGCCGGGGCGCCCATCGCCAAATTGGGCAACACGGGACCCTCCACCGGGCCCCACCTCCATTTGGGCCTTCTCGACAAGCCCGATCCTATCGCCGGGCGGAGCCTGCCGTTCGTGTTCGACGGCTTCACCTTGGCCGGCGCGGTCGATTTCGATGCGTCGAAGGGGGATCGGCTGGTGATCGCGCCGCAGTCCCGGCAGGTTCGGTCCGAGTATCCGCTTTACGGCGGCATCCAGAATTTTCCGGACTTGACCCGATGAGCGAGGCGGGGGGCGAACGCGGCGTCTGCCTGGTGATCGGGGCTGGCGATGGGCTCGGCGCTTCGATTGCGCACGCCTTCGCGCGCGAAGGTCTTCGCGTCTGCGTCACCCGGCGGTCGCGAAATACCGAGGCGGTCGACACGCTGGCGGAAGCGATCCGCAGCGAGGGCGGCGAGGCTCACGCCTTCGGGCTCGATGCCCGCATTGAAGACGATGTCGCGGCGCTCATCGAACGGATCGAGCGCGAGATCGGCCCGATCGAGGTGCTCGTCTTCAACATCGGCGCCAATGTGCGTTTCCCGATCGTCGAGACGACCACGCGGGTCTATTCCAAGGTTTGGGAGATGGCGGCGCTTGCCGGATTCCTCGCAAGCCGCGAGGCGGCGCGGGGAATGATCGAACGCGGCCGCGGCACGATGCTGTTCACGGGCGCGACCGCCAGCGTCCGCGGCAGCTCCGGCTTCGCCGCCTTCGCCGGCGCGAAACATGCGCTCCGGGCGCTGGCGCAGAGCCTCGCTCGCGAACTGGGGCCGAAAGGAATCCACGTGGCCCATATCGTCATCGACGGCGCGATTGACGGCGCCTTTATCCGCGGGCTCATGGCCGACGCCGCCGAAAAGCTGGCGCGGGAGGAAATTCTCGTTCCCGACGAGATCGCCAAAAACTATGTTTGGCTCCATCGGCAGCAACGCAGCGCCTGGACATTCGAGATGGACTTGCGGCCGTGGTCGGAGACGTGGTGATGAGCGCGACAATCGAATTCATTTTCGACTTTGCCAGCCCCAACGGCTATCTCGCTTATCGCGCGCTGCAGCCGGTTCTCGAACGCAGCGGCGCTAAGCTCGCGATCAACCCTTGTCTGCTGGGGGGCATCTTCAAGGCGACTGGCAATGTGGCGCCCGCCGTCGCCTATGCAGCGGTCAAGGGCAAGCTCGATTACGAACTGCTCGAGATCCGCCGCTTCATCGCCAGGCACGGAATCGACAAGTTCCGTTTCAACCCGAATTTTCCCGTCAATACGTTGATGCTGATGCGCGGATTTGTCGCCGCCCGTGAGGCTGGCGTCGAGGCTCCCTATCTCGAGATGGGCCTCGAGGGCCTGTGGGAAGAGGGCCTCAAGCTTGACGATCCAGAAATCCTGGCGCGTCGGATCGATTCCGCGGGCCTCAATTCTGCGAGCCTGCTCGCGGCGGCCCAGACGGATCGGGTCAAGCTGAAGCTCGCGGACAACACCGCCGCTGCGGTCGCGCGCGGCGTGTTCGGGGTTCCGACCTTCTTCGTCGGCGACGACATGTTCTTCGGCAAGGATCGGCTGGCGCAGGTCCAAGAGGCGGTCCAGGCGGCCTCTGCCCACGTGTCATAGCGGCGAGCAGGGGGATGGAACCCAGCGCCGGAGCGGCGCCCGCGTAGGTCCGGCATTTCTGCGTTCAAATCGCGACTTAATTAACGCTCAGCGACTAATCACGCCCCGCAGCGAGGGGTCGATAAAATTTTAGTCGTCCAATCGAGCGGTTGGCAATGGCCAGGTGGGATTTTGCATCGTGGTCGGGGTCCTGCGCCCACTTCGAAAGCCTCGGTTTTGGAATCGCCGCGGCTTGCGAACGCAGGGGCCGATAGAGCGTCAGGAGAATCCCATGCTTCGAGTTCGTAACTTTCTTAGCGATGAATCTGGTGTGACGGCGATCGAATATGCGCTGATCGCGAGCCTTATTGCGGTGTTCATCATCACCGCAGTCACGTTGGTCGGCGGGCAGGTCAGCACCGTGTTCAACGAAATCGGCACCACGCTGAAGTAAGCGAGGGCAGTCGCGCCGGCCGGGGTTTTGGGCCGGCGCGATCAATTCGGACAGACGATTTATCCAGCGCGGTCGCGGGCGGACAAAGGCTAAGGCGCCCATTCTTCAGGGGTCCTCGACATGGTCCGACTCGCGATCGCGTTGGTCCAGATCTCAACCCACCGGCCGCGTCGCCTTCCGGCAGGATCATCGCGTTCGACCAGACTGAATTCGCGACCGGCCGCCCCGCGCGAGCAAACGGGTTGCCGGACACCGGCTGCCTTTATCTGCCGAAAGACTGCGAACCAGGCGCTCCGGCGCGCTGCCGGCTGCGCATCGTCCTGCACGGCTGCACGCAGTCTTCAGAGGCGCTTGGCGATGCGTTTTACACCAAGATTGGCGTGAACGAATCGGCGGATTCCAACCGGACGTCGTCCTTTATCCACAGGCGCACGCCACCATGGGTCGCCGAACTGCCCCTTGAAGCAGGCTTGACGGCGGCGATTGACGCCAATCCCTATGGCTCCTGGAATTGGTGGGATACGCCGAGGATCGGCGCTATCTGACGAAAAACGGCGTCCAGACCAGCCCATCTGGGCCATGGTGCGGCGAATCGAAGGCCAATGAGGCTGTCTAGGTATTAGTACTGAGCCAGCGATCCCAGGCGCGAGCTTGGAAACACGCTGCGGCGCCCTAGATTGGGGCGCCGCCGAGCGGCGTGGGTCGAAGCTTGAGGACTGAGGGCTCAGCGGCGCATGGAAGATCTTCTCCGCCTGGCGGAAGACCCAAACGCATGGGCGGCGCTCGCGACTTTGATCGCGATGGAGGTCGTCCTTGGCCTCGACAATCTCGTGTTCATCGCGCTGCTCACGAACCGCATCGACGAACGCCGGCGGGGCCTGGCGCGCAAACTTGGCTTATCGCTGGCGCTCGTGTTCCGCCTCGCGCTGCTCGCTTCGGCGTCGTGGGTGGTGCATTTTACCGAGCCGCTGGGCACGGTGCTCGGGCGGGCTTTTTCCGTCCGCGATCTGCTGTTGCTGGCGGGCGGGCTGTTCCTGGTCTGGAAGGCGACGACCGAAATCCACCACCGCGTCGATCGGGATGCCGAGGCCGAACACGAAAAACCGGCTCCCCCACTCGGGCTCATCTCCGGCCTTCTCCAGATCATCATGATCGACATCGTGTTTTCGGTCGACAGCATCATCACGGCGGTCGGCATGACGGAGTATTTCCCGATCATGGTCGTAGCCGTCGTCGTGGCGGTCGGCGTGATGATGGTCGCCGTGGGGCCGCTGGCGGCCTTTATCAACCGCAATCCCACGGTGTTGATGCTGGCGCTGAGCTTCCTTCTGATGATTGGCATGACGCTGATCGCCGACGGTTTCGGCTTTCATATCGAAAGAGGCTATATTTACGCCGCGATGTTTTTTTCCTCCGTGGTCGAGACGCTCAACGTCTTGGCGCGGCGCAAGCGCAGGCGGCGGACATGACTTTGACCTCTCTTATCCTCTTCGCCGCCGTCTATTTCGCCGCCGTGGCCACCCCCGGACCGGGCGTCGCAGCGCTGATCGCGCGCGTGCTCGGGCAGGGGCTCAGGGGCGTCGCGCCATTCATCGCCGGCTATTTCGTCGGCGACATGATCTGGCTCACGCTGGCGGCGACAGGCCTCGCCGTCATCGCCAAGACCTTCGCGGGGGTGTTTGCCGCGATCAAATTCGCTGGCGCCGCCTATCTCCTCACTCTCGCATGGCGGATGGCGACCGCGCCGGCCGTCATCGGAGCTGAGCCGACTGAGGCCACGCGTGGGTGGCGGGCATTCCTCGGCTCGCTGTCGCTGACGCTCGGCAACCCGAAAGTTATGGTCTTCTTCCTCTCGATCATGCCGCTCGTCGTCGACGTCAGGACGTTGACCGCGTTCGCGCTGTTCGAGATTGCCCTTGTTTGCGGGGTCGTGATCTCTGCGACCTTGGCGCTCTATGCGCTGGCCGCCAATCGGGCAAGAACTCTGCTTCGCTCGA
>DATDHT010000427.1:0-4424 GCA_036521435.1 Roseiarcus sp. | reverse complement strand
GCAGCCAAGGGTCGCGGCGAACTGCGCCGGCAGCGGTTCATACTCGACGAGGTATCGTGGATGCTCGACCACCACATAATTGCTGAACCCGCCGTCGGCGTGCACGCTAAGATTTCGCGGCTTGGCGCACAAATTCTCTTGGCCTGCCCGACAGTGTGCGCAGAGTCCGCATCCTCCCCAGGCATAGACCGCCCGACGGTCGCCGACGCGCACGCCCGTCGCGTCCGGCCCAAGCTCTTCGACCACGCCTGCGATCTCGTGGCCCAGAATGCGCGGCAGTTTGACGGCTGGCGCGAGGTCGAGCTTCTGGCCTTGCCCGAGATCGAAATAGCCGTCGGCGATATGCAGGTCGCTGTGGCAGACGCCACAGGCGCTGACCCGCAGCAGCACTTGGCTTCCCTTCGGCGCCGGCGGTGACTCGATGACTTCGCTCAGCGGCGCCCCGAACTGAGTGAGCTTGTAGCTGCGCATTCCGCTCGCGCCCGCCATGATCCCGCCTCCTCAGCCGCGCGCCGCCTTGTCGCGCGCGTTCAATGCTTGGATCGCATCGCGCGCCGTTTTCCATTGGTCATCGCCCCATCGGCGCAACTCATAGAAATTGCCACCGGTCGCCATCGCCTCGGCGCCGTCCATCACGATCGTCTCGCCGCTCAGCCACTCGCAGCCATCCGACATCAGGAACGTCGCGAGATTCTGCAATTCCTCCATCCGGCCGACGCGACCCATCGGATTGCGCGCGGCGGACGCGCCGGGCTCGGCGCCTGGCATGAGGCGCTTGCTCATGCCTTCGGTCGGGATTTCGCCCGGAGCGATGGCGTTGAGGCGGATGCCATGGCGGCCCCATTCCTGCGCGAGCGACATGGTCATGGCCTGGATCGCCGCCTTGCTCATCGCCGAGGGCACGACGAACGGGCCGCCGTTGCGCACCCATGTCACGGCGATCGAGACCACGCTGCCCTTCTGCCTGGCGGCGATCCAGCGCTTTCCGACCACCTGGGTGACATAGAACGTGCCATGCATGACGATATTGGCGACGGCGTCGAACCCGCGCGACGACAGGTCCTCGGTGCGCGAGATGAAATTGCCGGCGGCATTGTTGACGAGGCCGGTGAGCGGGCCTTCGCGGAAAATCTCCTCGACCATCGCTTCGACTGCGGCGGCGTCGCGGATGTCGACGCCGTAGCTCGAGACGCGCCCGCCATGCGCTTTCATGAGCTCGTCGGCAGTCGCGTCGCAGACGCCCTTGCGCCGGCCGCAGATGGCGATTTCGGCACCGAGGCCAAGGAACCGCTCGGCCATCGCTCTGCCGAGCCCGGTGCCGCCGCCGGTGACGAGGATTTTCTTGCCCGCAAACAGGCCATCGACAAACATGGGCGCTCTCTCCCTGGCTCGACTCTAGAGCAGGCTGGGGATTGATGGAATCCTCATCATTTCGGCGGCGGGAAGGCCAGCACCTGGTTGGTGTACGTCTCCACCACCTCGCTGAACGGCTCGCCGTCGGGCGTCGACAGCACCGCGCGCTGCTCGAGCACGTGGTCGGGAATCGTCAGCGCGCCGGTTTCCTGCGGAGCGGGCGTGGCGCTCATCTCCCAGCCCTTCGGCAGCGGTCGCCACAACAAGTCGGTGGATAGCGTATGGCGGCGGAAGTGGAGCGCGCCCACGGCCTTGCCGAACGGCGTGTCGGTGGTCTCGAGCACATGGTTCATCTCGGGTGTTAGCCGCCCCGGCACGTACCAATTGTCAGCCTCCGAGAGCACGTGATCGCCGCATTTGAGGCGAACGCGGCGATAGCCGAGCGGTTCGTCCGGCTTGACATCGAGCGCGACGCGCACCTCAGCGCTTGCCGGTTTGTCTGCTCCGCGCGCACGCTCGGCGAGGAGGCGCGCGGGATCGGCCAGCCGGTGATCGGCGCACCAGCGTTCGAGAGTGAGCGTCGCGCTGTCATGGGCGAGAAGATCGGCGTTGAGGCTCTCGATGAGCGCCAGCGCTTCGAGCCGGCCGACGAAACTGCCCGGCCAGGGCGTAGGCTCTGCGGCGGACGCGATGGCTGTCGTGAGCAGCAAGAGGAGCGCAGCCGCCAGAGCTCGCGATACCGTTCCAGTCATATCTGCTCGACCTCGGCCGTGAGTTCGAACCACGCCTGTTCTGTTGCCGTCAGGGCGCGCTCGAGCTCGGCCCTCTTCGCCGCCAATTCCGCGATCTTGGCCGCATCGCCGTTGCGCGCGCTCGATTTGGCTAAAGCTTCGTCGACCCGGCGCAGAAGATCCTGGAATCGAGTCATCTTGTCTTCGAGTGCGGCGATCTCCCGCTTGATCGGCTGAGGCTCGCGTTTGTTCTTGGCCGCCGCGACGACCTGGGTTTCGCGCTTCTGTCTCTGTTGCGGTTCGGCGCCGCTCAGCACGAACCGACTGTAGTCGGCGAGATCGCCTTCAAACGGCTTGACCGTTCCGTTCGCCGCCAGCCAGAGCCGGTCGACGGTGGCCTCGAGCAGACGCCTGTCGTGCGAAACCAGAATACAGGCGCCTTCATAATCGTTGATCGCCTCGATCAATTCGCCGCGGCTATCGATATCGAGATGGTTGGTCGGCTCGTCGAGGATGAGAAGCTGCGGTCCGTCGAAGGCGGCAAGGCCCATCATGAGGCGCGCTTTCTCGCCGCCGGACAGGGAGTCGACCTTGGTGTCCGCGCGCGCCCCGGAGAAGCCGATCATCGCCGCGCGGCCTCGGATTTTGGATATGGCCTCTCCGCGCATGCGCTCGGCGAGATGGTCGTAGACGCTGCCGCCAGGTTCGAGCTCATCGATCTGATGCTGGGCGAAATAACCGACTTGAAGACGGTTCGCGCGCGTCATCTTGCCCGACATCGGCTCGAGGCGGCCGGCGATGAGCTTGGCGAAGGTCGACTTGCCGTTGCCGTTCTGGCCTAGGAGGCCAATGCGGTCGTCGTCAGCAAGGGAGAGGTCGATGCGACCGATAACCGCGTGTCCATCGTAACCCGCGCTGACCTTGTCCATGGTCACGATCGGCGGGCTCAGCCGTTTGACGACCGGGGGCCATTTGAACGGCTGCACGGTGTCGTCGACGATCGCTGCGATCGGCGCCATCTTGGCCAGCATCTTGAGTCGCGACTGGGCCTGCACCGCCTTCGACGCTTTGGCGCGGAAACGGTCGACGAAAGCCTGCAAATGGGCGCGCTTCTCCTCCTGCTTCTTGGCCGCCTTGCCGGCAAGGATTTGCTGCTCGTGGCGCTGGCGCTCGAAGCTCGAGTAGCCGCCGCTCCACAGAGTCAGCTTTCCGCGGTCGAGGTGCAGGATCTGTTGCGCGACATCATCGAGCAGATCGCGGTCATGACTTATGACCAGAATCGTCGCGGGGCAGTTCTTGAGATAGTCGGTGAGCCACAGCACACCTTCGAGGTCGAGATAGTTGGTCGGCTCGTCGAGCAGCAACAGGTCGGGCTCGGAGAACAGCACGGCGGCCAGCGCGACCCGCATCCGCCAACCGCCGGAAAACTCTTCGAGCGACCGCGCTTGCGCGGCCTCGTCGAACCCTAGCCCTTTGAGGATGCGCGCCGCCCGCGCCGGGGCGTAATGCGCTTCGATGTCGACGAGGCGCGTGTGGATCTCGGCGATGCGCTCCGGATCGCTCGCGGTTTCCCCTTCGTTCATCAGCGCCTCGCGCTCGACGTCGGCAGAGAGCACGAAGTCAACGAGGCTTTCGGCGCCGGCCGGGGCTTCCTGGTCGACGCTGCCGACGCGCGCGCCCTTGGGAACGATGACCGCGCCGCTCTCGGGGCCGAGTTCATCACGGAGAATGCGAAAGAGCGTGGTCTTGCCGGCGCCGTTGCGACCGACGAGCCCGACATGCGCGCCCGAGGGCAGCGCAGCGGTCGCATTGTCGATCAGGAGGCGCTCGCCGAGGCGATAGGTGAGGGCGCTGATGTGCAGCATGGCGGCGCTTTTCGCCCGGCGCGCTCACTCTGGCAAGGTCAAGCGGGCGACGCGCTCTTAAGATTCATCAGGCCGCGGCTGAACGGGGGGAGCGCGCAGCCTCGTCCTCGCTCCGCCATAAGATTCCGAAGGCGGCAGATACCCGCAAGCCAGGGAATCCGAGGCTCAGGGCTTGTTCGGAACGTCCAGCATGGCTCCAGTGCGAAACAGCAAGCCCGCCGCGCCTGCGCCGATGAGCGGGGCGATAATGAAGAGCCAGAGCTGCGCGACTGCGCGTGGATTCGAACCGATGCCGACCAGCGCCGGACCGATCGAGCGCGCCGGATTGACCGAAGTGCCGGTGATGTTGATGCCGACCAGATGGATGACCACCAGCGTCAGCCCGATGGCGAGACCGGCGAAGCCGGTCGGCGCGATCGGGTGGGTGACGCCAAGAATGCAGACCAAAAAGAGGAACGTCCCCACCACTTCGAAC
>DATDHT010000426.1:0-17737 GCA_036521435.1 Roseiarcus sp. | reverse complement strand
TCCGCGTCTCGGCGGTACGGCAGCTCGGCGATCAGAACCGCGAGCTACTCTATCGAGACCACGGGGGGCGCGAGCGCCCCGCGAATCGCCTCCGCCACGGCAAGGCCGAGCAATTCATGCTGATCGACCTCGTAGTGGATGCCGTCGAGATCCGAGCACCGGATGACCTGGCCCGCATCCAGGAACGCGACGCCTTCCCGCTCCGCGACGTCCCGATAGCGCTGGCCGAGGAGAATGGACTTCTCCTGGCCGCCTTCGAACATTTCCGCGTAGTCAGTGAGCTTGGCGATCGGGGGCGGCGCGATCAGGAGGATTTTCGGCGGCCGGGCGTCCGAGCGCTGCCCATAGGCGCGAGCAAGAAAGATAAGGCGCGCCGCCCCTTCCGCGATGTCGAAGGCGGAAACGGAGAACCGCTTCTTCAGGTCGTTGCAGCCAAGCGCAAGGATCACGAGGTCGACAGGCGCATGGCTCATGAGGCAAGGCGGCAGAGCGTCCGCGCCACAGCGATAAGGCTCGATCGGATCGTCGTGGACCGTGGTGCGGCCGTTGAGCCCCTCCGCGATGACCTCAAAGTCAGGCCCAAGCTCGCGTTGCAAGACGGTGACCCATCGCTGCGCACGGGAAAATCTGCCCCCGGTCGCTGGATCGTAGCCCCAGGTGTTGGAATCGCCGAAGGCGCGTGCCGCCTTATCGCTCTTGCTCGCGCCTATGGGCAACGTCCGGACGCCCGGCCGCCGAAAATCCTCCTGATCGCGCCGCCCCCGATCGCCAAGCTCACCGACTACGCGGAAATGTTCGAAGGCGGCCAGGAGAAGTCCGTTCTCCTCGGCCAGCGCTATCGGGACGTCGCGGAGCGGGAAGGCGTCGCGTTCCTGGACGCCGGCCAGGTGATCCGGTGCTCGGATCTCGACGGCATCCACTATGAGGTCGATCAGCACGAATTGCTCGGCCGCGCCGTGGCGGAGACGATTCGCGGAGCGCTCGCGCCTCCTGCGGTCTCCATAGAGTAAGGGGCGCGCCGTCGACCTTTGCGATTGCGCCGTCAGGCGTGTGCGGCTAAGGCAGGCCGCAAACCTTGATCGGACATTCCCCCTTTGAGCGTCGACGCGGACACTGACGCGCTTGCCGCGCGCGATCTTCTGGTCTCCGCCGCGCGCGAGGCTGGAGCGCTGGCGCTCCAACATTTCCATGTTGGGGGCCGAACCTCTGCTCGCGTCGTGACAAAAGCCGGCGGCTCGCCGGTCACGGACGCCGATCTCGCCGCCGACGCCCTTCTGAAGCGGCGCCTGCAGGAGGCGTTGCCCGACGCAGGTTGGCTCTCTGAGGAGACGGTCGACGATTTCGAGCGGCTTTCACGCCGCAGCCTCATCATCGTCGATCCGATCGACGGCACACGCGCGTTCGTGATCGGCGATCCGCGCTGGTGCGTGTCCGTGGCGCTGGTCGTCGACGAGCGCCCGGTCGCGGGCGTCGTCTATGCGCCGGCCCTCGACGAGACCTATGCGGCGGCGCGCGGCGGGGGCGCCACGTTCAACGGCGCGACTCTCATCCCCACCGCCGGCTGGCCGCTGCGCGCCGCTGCGGGGCCCAAGCTCATGATTGAGGCAATGGCGGCGGACCTCGGCGCTCCGGTCGAGGTCGTTCCGCGCGTGCCAGCGCTCGCCTACAGAATGTGCCTGGTGGCGCGCCGCGCGATCGATTTCGCGGTCGCGGCCGAGAACTCGCATGACTGGGACATCGCCGCCGCCGATCTTCTGCTCGAGGAATCGGGCGCGCGCCTGATCGACGCCTCGGGCGAGCGGCTCCGCTACAATTCCCGGCAGGTCCGCCGCGGCGCGCTCCTTGCTGCCTCGGACGTAGGCGCGCCCCGGCTCATCAAGGGCTTTCGCGCCGCCACCGCCGCTTCGGCAAACTGACCGGCGGCCGTTTTCGCCCGCTTGCCTTTTCGTCGCCACGAAGGCAAAGGCCACCTCGCCGAACCGCGGCCCTCCACGCACCTTCAAGGAAATGTGATCATGGCCCAAGACGAGGCAAAGCCGCAGCGCCTGCACCTGGTGTTCGGCGGCGAGCTGAAATCGCTCGAAAGCCATGAATTTCGTGATCCCGAGAAGCTCGATATTGTCGGCATCTTTCCCGACTACGCCAGTGCCGAACGAGCCTGGCGCGCCAAGGCCCAGAAGACGGTCGACAGCGCCCAAACGCGCTACTATATCGCCCATCTGCATCGCCTGCTCGAGCCCGATCTCGCGCCTCCGACCCGGACCGCCTGAGCGCCGCATGGCGAGGCGTATAGGCAGATCGCAATGGGCGCAGGGGGCGATCGGCTTCGGGCTTGCGACCTATTTGTCGTTCGTTCGCAGCACGAACCGGTTCACCACGGTTCCCGAGGATGTGGACGGCTATATCAAGAACGATCTGCCCCTCATCGCGGCGATGTGGCACGGTCAGCATCTGATGATGCCTTTCGCGCGGCCTGTGACCATGGATCGGCTCGCGGTGCTTATCTCCCGTCATGAAGACGCCGGCGCCCAGGCCTTAGCCGCCGAACGTCTTGGGATCACGCCGGTGCGCGGCTCGGGCGGTCCCGCCGATCGAAACTATTACAAGGGCGGCGCGCCGGCGATGCGCGAGCTCCTCCGCCAGCTCGAATCGGGCTCCTCTGTCGCGATGACCGCCGATGTGCCCAAGCGCGGGCGTGTGGCGGGGCGGGGAATCGTGACGCTCGCCAAACTTTCCGGCCGGCCGATCGTTCCGACCGCCGCAGTCATGAGCCGGCGTGTTCAGTTCAAGACGTGGGATCGCGCGTCGCTCGGCCTGCCTTTCGGGCGCGCAATCATCGTCGTCGGCGACCTCATCCGTGTTTCGCCGAACGCCGATGACGAGGAGATGGAGGCCACGCGACTCGCGGTCGAGCGCGGGCTCGACGAGGTGCACCGGCAGGGCTACGCCATGGTCGGCGCAAGCGACCCGGGCGCCGATCTCAGATCGCGATGACCGCTCCGCTCTCGCTTATTGGCTATCGATTGGCCTCTTTCCTGGCGACCCCGTTGGCCGGGCCGATCCTGGCGATGCGGCTCAGGCGCGGCAAGGAGGATTCGCGACGGATCAGCGAGCGGCGGGGGCTGAGCGGCCTGGTCCGTCCGCCGGGCCCGCTCGTCTGGCTGCATGGCGCGAGTGTCGGCGAAGCCGGCGTGCTGCTGCCGTTCGTCGAGCGTATCACCCGCATGGGCGCGACCGCGCTCGTGACCACGACGACGGTGACCTCGGCCGCAATGCTCGCGCAACGCCTGCCGGCGGGGGCGCTGCATCAATATGCGCCGCTCGACAGTCCGGTGTTCGTACGCCGCTTCATCAAACGCTGGCGTCCCGACGCGGCGTTGGTGGCGGAGAGCGAGCTCTGGCCCAATATGATCGTCGAACTGAAACGTTCGAAATCGCGGCTCGCGATGATCAACGGGCGCATTAGCGAGCGGTCGTTCCGCAGATGGGGGAGGGCGCCGCGCTTCATCGCCGCGCTGCTCACGGAGTTCGACGTGTGCCTCGCGCGGAGCGAAGCGGACGGCGATCGGCTTTCAACGCTCGGCGCGCCGAACGTCCTGGTCGCCGGCGACATCAAGTTCGACGCGCCGACGCTGCCGGCCGACCGGCGCGAACTCGCCGAGCTCGCGGGCCTCACGTCGGGACGCCAGATGTGGATCGCCGCCTCGACCCATGAGGGCGAAGAGCTGATCGCGGCGGCCGCGCACAAGCGCCTCGCCCAGGTGTTTCCCGACGCGCTGACCCTGATCGCGCCGCGTCATCCCGAACGGGGCGAGGGGATCTTGCGGCAACTGGAAGAGCAGGGCCTCAGCTGCGCGCTGCGCTCGCGCGGCGAGACGATCAATCCGGGGACTGCGGTTTACATTTGCGACACGATCGGCGAGCTCGGGCTTTTCTATCGCCTCGCCGGGGTGGTGTTCGTGGGCAAGTCCTTCGTCGCCGGCGGCGGGCAAAATCCGATCGAACCCGCGCGGCTCGCCTCAGCCATTCTGCACGGGCCGATGGTCGGGAATTTCGCCGACGCTTACGCGGCGCTCGACGAGGCCGGCGGCGCGTTGACTCTTCCGCGCCCGGAGGACTTGGGGGAGACGCTGATTTCCCTCTTCGCCAATGCGGCGCGGCTGCGCGCCATGGCGCGCGCGGCGGGCGATCTTGTCGAGCGGCGCGCGGGGGCGGTCGACCGCTCGATGGGCGCGCTTCGAGCCCTGTTGCCGTCCGCCGGGGCAGGGCGGTGAAGGCCCCGCGTTTCTGGAGCAAACCGAGACCAACCCTGCTTGCCCGGCTGCTCCAGCCGACCGGGTGGGCGTACGGACGGGCGACCGCGCAGCGCATGGGGGAGCCGGGCGAGCGCGCCGGCGCGCCGACGATTTGCGCCGGCAATTTCACTGTCGGCGGAGCGGGCAAGACCCCAACCGCGCTGGCGCTGGCGCGGATGCTGATCGCGGATGGCCGACGCGTCGCCTTCCTGTCGCGGGGCTATGGCGGCGCCGAGCGCACCGAGCCGCTGCTCGTCGATGCGGAGAGCCATACCGCCAAGATGGTGGGGGACGAGCCGTTGCTGCTCGCCAAACTGGCGCAATGCTGGGTCGGAACGGATCGGGTGCGAAGCGCGAGACGCGCGGTCGAGGCTGGCGCGGACGCGCTCGTTCTGGACGACGGCCTGCAAAATCCAGGACTCGTCAAAGACCTGTCTTTCGCCGTCGTGGATGGCGAGACCGGCTTCGGCAACGGTCTCTGCGTTCCGGCTGGCCCGCTGCGCGCCCCGCTCTCGACTCAGCTACCGTTCGTGCGGGCGCTGATCGTGCTGGGCGGCGACGACGCGACGGCCACGCGAATCGCGGCGCTCGCGCCTGGCAAGCCGCTCATTCGCGGGAGCCTCGAGCCCGACGCGCTTGCCGCCGCGCCTCTGATCGGGCGCGAGGTCGTCGCCTTCGCCGGCATTGCGCGACCGGAGAAATTCTACGCCACGCTTCGCCGGGTCGGGGCGCAGGTCGTCGCCACGCGCGATTTCGCCGATCATCATCCCTACACGCAGCGCGAGATCGAGGCGCTGATCGAGGAATCGCGCGGGCGAGGCGCGCTGCTGGCCACGACCGAGAAGGACGCGGCGCGGCTGACCGCCCGTCAGGCCCGCGCAATCGTGACCCTGCCCGTCACATTGCGCTTCGAGGAGCCGGCGTCCGTCAGGCGCATCCTGCGTCAGGCGTTGGGAGGATAGGGGCGTTCTTTCTTCAGGATCGAACTCTAGCCATCGATGTCGGCCCCGTCGCTAAATGGGCGAGGCAGCCACGATCCGTCGGACGAAACGTTCGCCCGGCGGAAAAGGGCGTCGCGAGTGGCGTCGACGCGCGTTCGCAGCCCCTGCAGGTCGACGCCAAGCAAGCTTTTGTCGCGCTTGACGATCCGACCCGCGACGATGACGGTGTCGACGTTCCCGACGTGAGCGCATTCGACAACGACGCCTCTAGGATTGTTCATCGGCATGAGATTGAGACTGTCGGTGTCGATGAGGACGATGTCGGCCTCCTTGCCGGGGGTCAGCGAACCGGTCTTGGACTCGAGGCCGCAGGCGCGGGCGCCTTGGACGGTGGCGAACTCGAGCACGTCGCGGCTCATCAGCGGCAGGGGATCGACGATGCGGCGCTGGCGCAATGCCGCGTCGTTGACCACGGCCCGCGTGCCGGCAAGCAGCATGCGCATGGCGCCAAACATGTCGCCCGCGATCGAGGTGACGATGTCGATCGAGAGGCTCGGCCGTACGCCGACGTCGATGAGCTTCAGGGTGGCGAGGAACCCGTGCCCCATCTGGAGCTCGACTTCGGGCGAGATCGACGCTGTCCCGCCGCTGTCGCCGATGTGGCGGAAATCCTCATCCGCCAGCGTGTTGCAGTGGACATAGGTGATGTCGTCGCCAAGAAGCCCGCGGCTTGCGAGTTGCACCACCGGCCGCGTTGTTCCCCAGATCCCGTCGCCAACATGAACGGTGATCCGAAGGCCGAGATTGCGCGCGCGACGGAATTCGTCGGCGGTGATGTCGAGCGTCGTAAATTGTGGGCCGCGCGCGGCAAAAGCCATCGTTACCAGTTGGTCGTCCGATGAGAAATGCGATCGGCGCAACCGTTCGATGTCGGAGAAATTCGTTGGCAGCGTGCTCGGCGGGATCCACTCGTCATTGGCGTTGCCATAGCCGAAGACGGCTCTGAGGCCCGCGTCCTTCAGCCCCCGGACGGCTTCGTCGGCGTGGTCCGGCGTGTTGTTGTTGTGCGACCAGTCGTAGAGAGTCGTGATGCCGGCGTCGAGCGCCTCGAGCGCCCCCAGGTGGTTTGCGACATACATGTCGTCGGGAGTGTACAGGCGGCCCATGACGCCACGAATTCCCGCGAAATATTGCGCGAGCGTCCAGTCGATCGCGGCGCCGCGCAACAGCGACTGCCAGGTGTGGCGATGGGAATCGACGAAGCCCGGCAGCGCGATCATGCGCTGCGCCGGAATGATTTCGGCGTCTTCCGCTGGAATTGAAGGCGACACCGCGGCAATGCGCGAGCCTTCAACAAGGATGTCCCCGCGGAGATCGCCAATCTTCGGATCGAGGGTCAGGATGGTCGCGCCGTGAATGAGGATCCGCTTCATGGCCCTGCGCCCTCCCTAATGCGCCGCCAGCATAGACGGCCTCAGGCGCGATCCAAACTTGGGCGCGCGCTTGCCTCCGAGCGATCAAGGACGGCATGCTCGCTTCGAACGTCTCTCCTTCCATGACTCGGAAAACGGCATGCGGCGCGCGATCGTAATCGGCGGTTCCCTCGGCGGCCTCTTCGCGGGCGCCACCCTCATGCGTTCAGGCTGGGACGTGACGATCGTCGAACGAAGCGGGCGACGGCTTGAAGGTCGAGGCGCCGGGCTCGGCGTGCATCCGCCGATGCTGCAGGGGTTGCTGGCGGCCGGCGCGGAGATCGACGGCAGCGTCGGCGTCGCTGTCGGCGGCCGCACGGCCTTCGGCCCCGATGGGAGCATTGTCGGCGAGCTTCGCATGCCGCAGTTTTGCACCTCGTGGGGTCGGCTCTACTCGATGCTATCGGCCGCCTTTCCGGAGGAACGCGTCCGATACGGCGCCTCCCTTGCCGGCTTCGTCGAAGATGATAGCGGCGTGACCGCCCGATTTGCCGACGGTTCGGAGGTCCGCGCCGATATGCTGATCGGCGCGGATGGCGTTCGCTCCACGGTGCGACGGCAGATGTTCCCCGATGTCGACCTGATCTACGCGGGCTACATCGCCTGGCGGGGCATGGTCGAGGAAGCGGCGCTCACGCCCTCTGCACATGCAGCCATCTTCCACCGCTTCGGATGGGGTCTCCTCGATCGCGAGCACGTCCTCGGCTACCCCGTGCCGGGCGCCTTCGACGACCTCACTCTCGGACACCGACGGTTTAATTTCGTCTGGTACCGCCCTGTCGACGCCGCGACGACGCTCGCAGAGATGCAGACTGACGCCACGGGCCGCGTCCATCCTGAAGGGATCCCGCCCCAGTTGATCCGGCCCGAGGTGATCACAACGCTGCGGCGCGATGCGGAAGCCATGCTCCCGCCAGTCTTTGCGGAGATCGTGCGAGCATGCGCACAGCCGCTGTTCCAGCCGATCGGCGATCTCGAATCGCCGGCGATGCGACTTGGCCGTGTGGCGCTGCTGGGCGACGCAGCGTTCGTCGCCCGGCCGCACGTGGCGAAGGGCGCGATCAAGGCAGGCCACGACGCCATTGAACTCGCCGCGGCGCTCTCCAGCGGGGATGTCGAGGACGGTCTTGCGCGCTATGACGCGGTGCGCCGCCCTGCGAGCGCCGAGGTCGTCGCCGAGTCGCGTCGGCTCGGGGCCTATATCGAGGGCAAGTCGACGCGCGCTGATCCCATCACCTTCATGCGCGAGAATGGCGGCGTCGAAAGCTCAAACAGGGACGATGGCGGGCTCTTCTTCGACCTCTTGGCGAAGGCAGGCTTTGGCTGACGTTGGGCCGGCGCAATCGAGGTCTCGTCGGACAGGGCAAGCGGGGTGTCGCGCGCCGCCGCGAATCGTGTCGACAGTGAATCGTGTCGACAGCGAATCGTGGACAAATCCAGAAGACAAGAGTATGCTCTTCTGCAGATGGCAATTCTGGGTTACGGCGGAGCAACGGGGACGGATGTCGCCAAGGTGGGCAAGGCGCACAACCTCGAAGGCGAGTTAAGCGGTTGGCAGTTTTTTTTATTTTTTCCGCTGTAACCCGTTGAAAAGTCCAGATTCGACCAAAGGAATCCAAGGAAATGCAAGCAATTTTCCTTGCATTTCCTTGGATTGCCTTGCAGCTAGCTCGCGCGCTGGTTGCATGATACGGCCGAAAGGCGCCGATTCCAGTAGGGCAGGGGGGGCGAACGGGGATTAGAGCCCGGCGCCTCCATCGCCGGCCGCACCCGCCGCGGATCGTCGCGGCGTCTCGGCTTGCCAGCGTCTCGAAACGCGGGCAGTTTTCCTCTTAGCGGAACCCTCCGGCAAGGCGCCGGGTCAAATCCATCGGGAGGATACGATGCTCGACACAGGCCCTAGTGCTCGTATTGCAGCCTTTCTCGGCAAGTTCGACGCCGCGCTGGCGGCCGGCGATGTCGACGCGGCGGTCGCCATGTTCGGCGAGGACAGCTATTGGCGCGATCTCGTCGCGTTCACCTGGAACATCAAGACGATGGAGGGCCGCGATCAGGTCCGCGACATGCTGACCCATTGCCTCAGCCAGGTGAAGCCGCGCGATTGGCGCATCGCCGAGGGCGAGGCCGCGACAGAGGCGGATGGCGTGCTCGAATCCTGGATCTCTTTCGAGACCGAGCTCGCGCGAGGCTATGGCCTCATCCGCATCAAGGACGGTGTGATCTGGACCCTCCTGACGACCATGGCGGAACTCAAGGGCCATGAAGAGAAGGCGGGCTTCACCCGGGCGCTTGGCGCGAGGCACGGCGTCAACCCCGGCGCCAAGACCTGGAAGGAATTGCGGGACGAGGAGGCTGAGAAGCTCGGCTATGAAACGCAGCCCTACGTTCTGATCGTTGGCGGCGGCCAGGGCGCCATCGGGCTCGGCGCGCGCCTCAGGCAAAACGGCGTGCCGACGATCATCGTGGAGAAGAACGAACGTGCCGGAGACTCGTGGCGCAAACGTTACAAGTCTCTCTGCCTGCACGATCCGGTCTGGTACGACCATCTGCCCTATATGGACTTCCCAAAGAATTGGCCGGTGTTCTCGCCCAAGGACAAAATCGGCGATTGGCTGGAAATGTACGCCAAGGTGATGGAGCTGAATTACTGGACCAAGACGACAGCCGAGAGCGCGAAGTTCGATCCGAAGAAGAAGGAATGGACAATTGTCGTCGATCGCGACGGCAAGAAGGTCACCCTGCATCCCAAGCATCTGGTGTTTGCGACCGGGATGTCCTCCAAGCCGGTTATGCCGCGCTTCAAGGGCATGGAGACCTTCAAGGGCGACCAGCATCATTCGTCGAGCCATCCCGGGCCCGATGGCTACAAAGGCAAGAAGGTCGTCGTCATCGGCTCCAACAATTCAGCCCATGACATATGCGCGGCGCTCTACGAAGCGGGCGTCGACGTGACCATGGTGCAGCGGTCGAGCACGCATATTGTGCGCTCGAGTACGTTGATGGATATTGCCCTCGGCGATCTTTATTCCGAGCGCGCGGTCCGCGGCGGCATGACGACGGCCAAGGCGGACCTTATCTTCGCTTCCTTGCCGTACGGCGCCCTGGCCGCGCTTCAGAAGCCAGTCTACGACAAGATTCGTGAAGTCGACGCCGATTTTTACAAGGCTCTCGAGAAGGCGGGCTTTAAGCTCGATTACGGCGAAGATGAATCCGGCCTGTTCATGAAATATCTGCGCCGGGGTTCGGGCTATTATATTGATGTCGGCGCCTCGCAGCTCATCATCGACGGCAAGGTCAAGCTCGTATCCGGACAGGTGGATGAAATCACGCCTCGCGGCGTCAAGCTCGATAGCGGCAAGGAATTGCCCGCCGACGTGATCGTCTATGCGACGGGCTATGGCTCGATGAACGGATGGGTCGCCGATATCTGCGGTCAGGAAATGGCCGACAAGGTCGGCAAAGTTTGGGGCCTCGGCTCGAACACCAAGAAGGATCCAGGCCCCTGGGAGGGCGAACAGCGCAATATGTGGAAGCCGTCCCAACAGGAGGCTTTATGGTTCCACGGCGGCAATTTGCACCAATCGCGCCATTATTCGCAGTTCCTAGCGCTGCAGTTGAAGGCGCGCCTCGAGGGCATCCCGACGCCGGTCTACGGGCTTCAGGAGGTCCATCACAAGGCGTGAAGCTTGCCGCGTAAGCCGCTCACGGCAGCCGCACGGTCGCGGTCGCCAGGCAGGCGATGCCTTCGCCGCGCCCGGTAAAGCCGAGCTTCTCGCTCGTCGTCGCCTTGACAGCGACGCGGCCGACATCGAGGCCCGCGATCTCTGCGACGCGTGCGCGCATCGCGTCGCGGTGCGGGCCGATCTTTGGGACTTCGCAGATGAGCGTGACGTCGAGGTTGACGATCGCGCCGCGGCGCGCGCGCACCCGTTTCGCGGCATGGGCGAGGAAGACCTTCGACGCCGTTCCTTTCCACTGCGGATCGGTGGGTGGAAAATGTTGGCCGATATCGCCCTCGGCAAGCGCGCCGTAGAGCGCGTCGGCAAGCGCGTGCAAGCCGACATCAGCGTCGGAATGACCGCTGAGCGCTGCCGAATGGGCGATGCGAACGCCGCACAGCCACACATGGTCGCCGGGCGCGAAGGCGTGAACATCGAAGCCTTGGCCGACCCGCGTCTCGCTTGAGGTCACGGTGAGCCGCGCTTCCGCTGCTTCGAGATCTTGCATGGTGGTCACCTTGACGTTGGCGGGGTCGCCTTCGAACACATAAGCCGGCGCGCCCGCCCATTCGGCCACCGCCACATCGTCGGTGAGGTCGCCGACGCCCGCGGCTGCGGCGCGCCGATGGGCCGCAAGGATGAGCGCGAAGCGAAAGGCCTGCGGCGTCTGCACGGCCCTTAAGCCGGAGCGCGGCGGGGTCGCGAGGACACGGCCGTCAGCGTCGACCTGCTTGACGGTGTCGCTCATCGCCGTTCCGGGCGCCGCAGCGCCATGACGCTCGGCGGCCTCGATCGCGCGCGCGATGAGGGCAGGGGAGGGGAAGGGCCGCGCCGCATCGTGGATGAGCACGATGTCCAGATCCGCTGCGGCAAGGGCCTCGAGACCTGCCGTAACACTTTGCTGACGGGTCGCGCCGCCGATCGCCGGCGGCCCGAGCGCCGCCGCGGGGCTCGCCGTCAGCTGCGCGACCGCCTCGTTGTAGAGCGCGCGATCGTCAGCGCCGATGACTACCGTTACGGCCGAGAACGGGTAGCTCGCGGCCAGCGCCTCGAGCGTATGCACAATGAGCGGCCGGCCGGCGCAATCGAGATATTGCTTCGGCCGGTCTGCGCCGAGCCTCACGCCCCGGCCGCCGGCGACCACCAGAAGCCCGACCTTATTCGATGACAATTGAGGGCTCCGACGATCGTTCGAGTTGCCTTTTCCTGCGCGGAAGCGGCTGCGTCAATGCGGGCCCGGCGCGGCGGCGTCTTGACTTGGCTTTAGCGCGCGCCGATCAATTGCTGAGAAGCCCTTCCGGAAATTCACCCGTGCCGCTGAAACTGATTCTCGCCAACAAAGCCTATTCGTCGTGGTCGCTGAGACCTTGGATCCTGCTCGCGCAACTGAAGATTCCGTTCGAGGAAGTCATTATCCCGATGGATCAGCCGGAAACGCGCGCTAGCATGCTTAAGTACGCGCCGACTGGAAAGTGTCCGTCACTACAAGACGGCAAGATCGCGATTTGGGAGTCCCTCGCGATCATCGAATACCTTGCGGAAGCCTATCCAGAAAAACTGGTGTGGCCGAAAGGCAAAGCCGCCCGCGCCCACGCCCGCGCGCTCGCCAGCGAAATGCATGCGGGCTTCGTTGCGCTGCGGCAGGCGTGCCCAACGAATTTCCGCCGGCCGGTCAAGGCGATCCCTCTTAGCGACGAGGTCCGGGCCGATGTCGCGCGCATCGAAACCGCATGGGCGCATGCGCGCGCGGCCTTCGGCAGGGGTGGACCCTTCCTGTTCGGGCGCTTCTCCGCCGCCGACGCAATGTTCGCGCCCGTCGTCAGCCGGTTTCAAGTCTACGATGTTCCGGTATCAACGCAGACGCGCGCCTATATGCAGGTGATCATGGATCTACCGGCGTGGAAGGCTTGGATCGCAGACGCTCATGCGGAGCCGTGGCGGATCGAACGCTATGACTCCATCTGACTGGGCAAAGCTGTTGGATAGCTACGGTAAGGTCCCTCCGTAGAGTCCGCGAAGACCCTGAGTAGAGCAATATGTTGCAAATAAACAACATCTTGCATGCTCTTGCGGAAGCCAAGCATTCGCTAGATCAAATTATAGAATCGGCAATGGATTTAACCCCAGTGTCACGGGTGAACAACGGCAACAATGTTGAGACTCCTCCAAAGTCTGCGGCTGGGATTAGGGAACTAAAGCGCAATGGCGCGACTAAAGAGCGCATTGACAACGAAGAGCGGTGAGGGAGAAGCCAACGCTGCGGAATGGCGCCGGCTTATTGACGAACTCAACCAGCGCCGGCGTGCGGCGGTCGAAGGCGGCTCAGCCAAGGCGCGCGAACGTCATGTCGGCCGTGGCAAGCTTCTGGTCCGCGAACGCGTCGCGGGCCTGGTCGATCCTGCTTCGCCGTTTCTGGAAATAGGCGCACTCGCGGCTTTCGACATGTATGAGGGCGACGTCCACGGCGCCGGACTGGTGGCGGGAATCGGCGTTGTCGAAGGCCGCGAGGTCATGATCATCGCCAACGACCCGACCATCAAGGGCGGCGCATATTATCCGATGACGGTCAAGAAGCATTTGCGCGCGCAGGAGATCGCGGCGGAGAACCGCCTCCCTTGCGTTTATCTCGTCGACTCGGGCGGGGCCAATTTGCCTTACCAGGCTGAGGTCTTTCCTGACCGCGACCATTTCGGGCGGATCTTCTTCAACCAGGCGCGCATGTCGGCGGCCGGCGTCCCTCAAATCGCGGTGGTGATGGGGTCCTGCACCGCAGGCGGCGCCTATGTGCCGGCGATGTCGGACGAGACGATCATCGTCGACAAGCAAGGCACAATCTTTCTCGCCGGACCACCGCTCGTCAAGGCAGCGACCGGCGAGACGGTCAGCGCGGAAGACCTCGGCGGCGGAGATATGCACACCCGCGTCTCGGGAGTTGCAGACACGCTGGCGCATGACGATGCACATGCGCTCGGGCTCGCCCGGCGCGCGGTTGCCAACCTCAACCAGCCGCCCAAACGCTCGATTGATTGGGCGAAGCCAGTCGAACCTCTCTTTCCGTCCGAGGAGCTTGAACTTTTGGCGCCCGTCGACCTTCGCCAACAGGTCGACGCGCACGAGATCATCGCCCGCCTCGTCGACGGTTCGGAGTTCGACGAGTTCAAACCTCGCTACGGCGCCACGCTGGTCACAGGATTCGCGCGTCTTTCAGGCATGCTGATCGGCGTCATCGCCAGCAATGGCGTCTTGTTTTCCGACAGCGCGCTGAAGGGGGCGCACTTCGTCGAACTCTGCGTCCAACGCGGCCTGCCGATGCTGTTCCTGCAGAACATCTCCGGCTTCATGGTCGGACAGCGCTACGAGGCGGGGGGTATCGCCAAGGATGGCGCGAAGCTCGTCACCGCGGTGGCTTGTGCCAATGTTCCCAAGATCACGTTGATCGTGGGCGGCTCCTTCGGCGCTGGCAACTATGGCATGTGCGGGCGCGCCTATTCTCCGCGGTTTCTCTTCGCGTGGCCGAACGCCCGCATCAGCGTGATGGGTGGCGAGCAAGCGGCGAGCGTACTCGCGACGATCCGGCGCGATGCGTTTGAAGCGGATCGGCGCGAGTGGTCGAAGGCGGATGAGGAGGCCTTCAGGGCCCCGATTCGCGCCAAATATGAAGCCGAAGGCTCACCTTATTATGCGACTGCGCGCTTATGGGACGATGGCATTGTGGCGCCTCGCGAAACCCGGCGGGTTCTGTCGCTGGCGTTTTCGGCCACGCTTAACGCTGGGGTCGAGCCGACCAAGTTCGGCGTCTTTCGCATGTAGTCTTGGGTGGGGTAGGGGGAGCGTAAGAACAAATGGGCGTGCCCAGTTTTCAGCAACTCATGTTGCCGGCGCTGCAAACGATTGGGCGGCGTTATGATGAGCTCAGCATTTCGGGGTTGGAGGACGAAGTCAGCAAGGCGCTCAAGCTCTCTCTTGAGGAACGCCAACTCAGGCTGCCAAGCGGCAATCAGACGCTGTTCGCCAACCGGCTCAACTGGGCCAGGTCCTACCTGTCAAAGGCCCGGCTGATCGAACTGCCTCGACGCGGCTATTGTCGCGCCACTGACCGGGGTCGCGAGCTCCTTGCCGAGGGAGTGAGCGAGATCGACCTCGGACTCTTGGAACGCTACCCGGAATTCGTCGCCTGGCGATCCCAAACCAAGGGCGGAGATGCGACAGAGGAAACCGAGTCGCGGGACGACGCGGAAGAGTCGATCGCTTCGAGTTTCGAGCTCATCAACGCCGAACTGGCGCGCAACATTGTCGGGCGCGTGCATTCGTTCAGTCCGGCCTTCTTCGAGCGTCTCATCATCGACCTCTTGGTGCGGATGGGCTACGGCGGCGGACGAGTCGAGATGGGCAAGGCGCTGGGCCGGGTTGGCGACGGCGGCGTGGACGGCGTCATCAAGGAGGACGAGCTCGGCCTCGACGTCGTGTATGTGCAGGCCAAGCGGCTCGATCCCAACAAGGCCGTCCCCCTGTCCGAAGTGCGCGATTTCGTTGGCGGCCTCGAGGGCCATCGGGCGAGCAAGGGCGTCTTGGTCACGACCTCATACTTCCCCAGCAGCGCCTATGACTTTATCACGCGGGTCTCGAAGCGCGTCGTGCTGATTGATGGACAGGCTCTCGCCAATCTGATGATCCGCCACCGCGTGGGCGTTCGGGTCAAGGACGTCTACGAGGTGCGAAAGATCGACGACAGCTATTTCGCCGAATAGCGCGTCGTACAGAAGGCGGGCAACACAATGCGGTCTTGTCGCGCTGCGCGGCAAGCAAGAAACGACCGCCCTCGGCGTCTCACGCCCGTTTGAGCTCGGCTTTGGCGGATGAGCTATTTTTTGCCCGCGGAGGAGCCGCGCGCCATCATCCCAAGCGCGACCGCCAACAAAAATGCGGCCAACAAAGGCCGCTTGAGTGCGAGCGCTGGCGCGGTCTGCGCCAACAACGACGCGAACTGGGGCGGATTGGGCGCGGGTGGAGGCGGCGCCGGCCGCCGCCGGACCACAATCGGCAGCAGGGCCATGAGTCCCAGGACTAAAGCGACCGCGGCGACGATTAGCGCAGCGGTTATGGGCCCATACAGCGACGTTAGCCAGTAGAACAGCGCAGCGAAGAGCGCGATCACCACAATGACGAAGAAGACTGCGGCGATGAGGCCAAAGGCGGCCGGGATCGCAACCCGTTTCACCGCAGTTTGCGCCTTCTCTTGCGCATATCGCTGCGCCAAACCGACGATATCGTTTCGCATATGTCCCCTAACCGCGAGTGAGGAGCGCGAGGAGGAGCCCAGCCGAAAACGCGATACCAACCGCGGCAAGAGGGTTCTTCCGGACTGCGGCGCTCAAATCATCCGCCGCCTTGGACAGGTCCTCGTTGCCAGCGAGAAGTTCACGGCCACCGCGGTACAGATTCGAGGCCGTTTCAGCGGCTCGGTCGCCTAGTTCATCGAGATTGGCTCCTGCAACGAATCCCTTGGCGCTGTCCATCGCCCGATGGGCATGTTTCGCTGCGGCTGACACCGCCGAGGAGGCCTGATCCGCGGCCTTGCTTTGCGCAGCGGCGCTGAGTTCGTCGAAGCTTTCCGATTCGTTGGTCATGGGCGCGCCTCCCTATCCGCGTTCCGGCCGTGAGTCGTCATTAACGCGCTGGGCGCCCTCACGTTCCGGGGCGCGCCCACGGCCCCTGCGACGTCGTTCTTGCAGAGTCAGTGCACCGAGGTGAGCGTCAGCGTCGTGACTCCGGCGGCGAAATTGAGCCCGGCCTGACCTTGGATCGATAGGGGCTGTAGAGAAAATGAGCGGCCGGTTCCACCGACCAGAAGGTTGGCGCCCAGCCCAGCCCCAGCGGTCGCCTCGGCGCCGACCCCCCCGTAGGTTCCCGCTAGCGCTCCGTGGGGGAATCCCGTGGCGGGAGCGAGCACGCCCCAAACCATAGTTCCTTGTTGCACCGCGCCAAGGGCGAGGCCGAATTTCTCAATGCGGCCGATATAATTGTCGGGCGGCCCTCCACTGGCGGGAGCGAAAAGGCAGGTCATTGTCTGTTGCTGCGATATCAGCAGGCCGATGCCGGCGGACACATCGCAAGTGAGCGTGCCAACCTTCACCGACGATTGAGCGAGCGCAGGGGAGGCGACAAACGCGGTTAACGTCGCCGCAGCGCCCAAAGCTGCGAGAAAGCGATTGGTCATTTTGAAACCCCTCCCTGAGAGCTCATCAAACGCGCCGGATCGACGAAGCACAAGGCGACGCCAAACGTAGCAGCGAAAGTTTGTCCCGTCCACGACAAGAGCGATCCGAGATTCGCGGCGAAGGTTGAAGACACGCCGGTTGGGCGGCGGTTCCGAAGACTCGTAGCCGAAGCGCGACACGCGGCGCGCCGACGGCAATTGGACGTGGCCGCCGCGACCGCCGCTCGCCATCCGTAGGCGTGTTCGGTAGAGAAAGGGCGGTCGGAGCCTGACATGTTCGCCAACGTCCTTATCGCCAACCGCGGCGAAATCGCCTGCCGCATTGTTCGCACCGCGCAGCGGATGGGAATGAAATCGATCGCCCTCCACACGCCGGTCGACCGCGGGGCGCTTTTTACCCGCCTTGCCGACGAAGCGCATGAGATCGGCGAGGGCGCGAGCGGCTATCTCGATCAGGCCGCCATTGTCGCGCTGGCGAAGACAGTCGGCGCCGAATGCTTGCATCCAGGCTACGGATTCCTGTCCGAAAACGCTGATTTCGCGGAAGCCTGCGGGAAGGCGGGCATCGTCTTTGTCGGCCCGCCCCCCGAGGCGATGCGGACGATGGGGCTGAAAAGCTCGGCCAAGGCGCTGATGCAGCGGGCCGGCGTGCCGGTCGTGCCCGGCTATCATGGCGACAACCAGAACCCGAAATTCCTGCGCGAGAAGGCCTATGAGATCGGCTATCCGGTGCTCATCAAGGCGATCGCCGGCGGGGGTGGCCGAGGCATGCGCCGCGTCGACGCCCATGTCGAATTCGACGCTGCGCTCGAGAGCGCCATCCGCGAGGCGGAGGCGGGGTTCGGCGACGGACGGGTGCTGATCGAGAAATATATCGCTTCGCCGCGCCACATAGAAGTGCAGGTCTTCGCCGACACGAAGGGAGCTTGCGTCCACCTCTATGAGCGCGACTGCTCGGCCCAGCGCCGGCATCAGAAGGTGATCGAGGAATGCCCGGCGCCCGGTCTGCCAGACGAAACGCGCGCCGCCATGGCGAAAGCCGCGACCGAGGCGGCGCTGGCCGCGGGTTATGTCGGGGCAGGCACGGTCGAAT
>DATDHT010000425.1:0-6351 GCA_036521435.1 Roseiarcus sp. | reverse complement strand
AGACTGGCCCGATAACACGGTTTCCAGGACCAATTTCGATTATGACAGCGCCTCGCGATGTCCTGCCGGCGCGCATATTCGACGCGTCAACCCGCGCGGTGGCCAGATTGTCCAGCGCATCGCCAATTACACGCGGCGGCTCGTGCGGCGCGGGATGTCCTACGGTCCAGATCTTGACCGCGCCAATCCGGATAATCAAGAGCGCGGGTTGCTCGGCAATTTTATCGGCGCGAGCCTCGGCGCGCAATTCGAGGCGGTCATGTACGACTGGCTGAACCTCGGGCTCCAAGACCCGGACATCACGGGCTCGAACGACCCGCTGATCGGGGCGAATGCGCCCGAGACGAGCTGGTTCGACCTGAGGACGAAGGACGGGGGCGCCATTCGCCTGCACGGGTTTCCCCGCTTCGTGACAACCCGCGGCGGCGCCTACACATTCCTGCCGAGCCTGCCAGCGATCGCCTATCTTGCGGGGCTCGCAGAGCAAGACGACGTCCACCGACGGCGCTCGCGGGGCTTCGTGCGGCGGACAGCTCGCGTTTAAGCGTCCGTGAGCGCCGCGAGCGCGGTCTCGACCCGCGTGAGCGTCGGCGAAGGCCCGAAGGCAATGAGGATGCGCCGCGCCTCCATGAGATGGCGCGCCGCGAGGTCCTTCTTTTTCTTGGTCTTGAACAGCAGACCGAGGATCATTTCGCAACGGCCGACGTAGTGCCCCTCCGGGTCGAATTGCGGGTTCGCACGCACTGTCTCGACCAGCGACTGGATGCGCCGGGAGCCGAACAGGACGGCGCCCGCGACCGAGCGGATGTTGCGCACAAGCACGCCGAGCGAACCCCCGCCCTCGCCCGACAGGATGGCGAGGTAGATCTCGCACAGGAACAAGCGATACCAGTCGGCCGCCGCCCGATACCCCTCTTTCTCGCGGCGCAGGATAGCGGCCTCGATCTGGCGCAACGCGTCGTCGATCCGCCCCGCCATGGCGAGGGAGACTCCAACCAAGGTCTCCGGGCCCGACAGAAACAGGATCCAGCCGTTCTCCTCGCACATGGCGACATATCGTCCGACGTCCTCGACCGCGCCGGGCCTATTGAGCATGGCGAGCGCCGCATATTTCGCCGAGGCGGCGATCGCCTTCTCGAACGGCGCGCGCGACACGCCGAGCGCCAGCTCCGCCATCTCGGCCGCTTGTTCGTAATCGTCGGTGACCATGGCGATGAGCGCCTTCATCGCCGTTCCGTAGCCGAGCGCCCTCGGTTCATTGGTCGACTGGCCGATCTCCATCAGGCGGTCTGCCGCCGCGCGCGCCTGGACAACCCGGCCGCGGCTCACGTCGTCCCATCCCAGAATAGCCAGGTAGAAATTCTGGAGGTAGGCGTCGTCGATACCGGCGAGGGCGGCCTCCGCCTCGCGGCGCTTGGCCTCGAACACCTCCATCGTAGTCGGCGCGGCGTAGGACGACGCCGACAATTCGCTGACGAGCGCGTAAGCTACGGATTTCGGATCGCTGAGCCGCTGCGCCATAGCCGACAGATCCTGCTGGACGGCCAGCGCGTCGCGGAAGCGCGAGTTCCAAACAAGGCCTGCGACATAGTGATGCAGGAAGAGAACGTGATCGCGGCTGTCCCCCTGGCGGTTCAGGATCGGCCTGAACCTGGCCGCGAGTTCGATGATCGTCTTTACCCGCAGCGAGATGTTGCAACAGAGCGCATAATTGGCGAGACACTCGGCGAACTGCTGGTCGCTGGCGCAAGCGGGGTCGCGCTCGTAGAGCGCGAGCGCAGACACGAAGTACTGATCTGCCTCGTCGAGCGAGAAAACGCCGAGGCTCTTCGCCCCCGCCATCGCCAGATAGAAGAAAGCGAGAGGCTTGCGGTCGGTGAGCGCGTAGTGGTGGGCGAGCGTTTCGGCTGCTTCAGCGAGCCGGCCTTCGCTGCGCTTCTCCAGCGCTTCGGCGATCTTTCGATGCAGGTCGGATCGGCGCTCGGTGAGCAGGCTCTGATAGACGGAGTCGCGCAAGAGGATGTGCTTGAACAGGTAGTCGGAGGAATTGGCGTCGCGATAAACGATGTCCTGCGCCTGTAGCCTTTTCAGCGCGGTTCCGACGTCGTCCTGCGCCTCGACGACGAGAGAAAGCAGAGCAGGGTCGAAACGCCGGCCAATCGCCGCCGCGGCCTGCAAGACCACGCGGTCCTCCGGGGGCAGCTTTTCCATCCTTGCCGCAAGCAGGCTCTGCATGCTCGCCGGCAAGGCGCTTTCCCCGTGCGCCGCGTCAAAATCCGCCTTGCCCGAATCGACTCGCAAAGCCCCCTGTTCGATCAGAAAGCTCAGAATCTCCTCGCCGAAAAGTGGATTGCCCGCAGCGCGCTCGGTCACTTGGCGGATAAGCGCATCGGGCGCGAAATCGACGCGGAGCCTTGAGTGCACGAGATGCCGAATGTCGCTCGCCGCAAGCGGCTTGAGCGTAAGCGTCGTCACGCCGGCGCGGCCCCGCCATCGGGGGACATATTCGGGCCGGCCTGTGTGGATGACGAGGAGGTTCGGATATGCGTCGGTCTCTATCAGTCGATCGAGCAGCTCTTCGGACGCGCCGTCGATCCAGTGGATGTCCTCGAGCAGGAGGACGACCGTAGAGGCGCGGCAACGCGTCGCCAGGAGCGCGGGCAACAGGTCGCGCGTGCGCAAGCCGATCAGAACGCCGTCGAACCCCGCAAGCGCGGCTTCCGGCGGGTCAAGACCGAGCAGATTGAGCAACAAGCCAAGATTCTCGGCGCTGCGTAGCTCCAGTGCGCGCAACCCCGCGTCGATCTTGCGCGCGATCCCGGCTGGATTGTCCTGCCTGATGCGGAAGGCGTTGCGCACCACCTCGAGGAAAGGCAGGAACGGAACCTGCTGACCGTCGGCCGCGCAATGTCCGGTAAGGACGAAGGCTTCGTCGTTCTTTAGCCGCTGAAGAAATTCGAACACGAGCCGTGTCTTGCCTAAGCCCGGCTCGGCGGCGATGTCGATCACGTGACGCCGAACTTTCGACAGGGCGAGCGCGTGGCGCAGCCGCGCCAAGTCGTCGTCGCGACCGACATAGGGGCTGAGACCGCGGCCGAGCGAGGCGTCGAAGCGCGTCGCTCCGCTGCGCACCGAGTTTAGCCGCCAGATCTTCTGCGGCTTGGACCGACCCTTGATCGGGCGTTCTCCCTCGAAGCTTGCATCGACAAGCCACTCGACGAGACGTCGCGTCGCGTCGCAGATTATGGTGCCGCCAGGGGGGGCCAGATTTTGCAGGCGAGAGGCGAGGTTCACCGTGTCGCCGACGGCGGTCGGCTCAGCCCCCTCGCCCTCGACCGGCGCCATCACGGCGATTCCGGAGCTTACGCCCGCGCGAATGACTGGCCGCTCCCCAAACCGGGCTTCGATCTCGTCGGCCGCCGCGGCGAAGGCCGCGTGGATCGCCAGGGCCGTCCGGCATGCCCTGAGGGCCGCGTCCTCCTGCGCCTTCGGGACGCCGAACACGGCCATCACGCTGTCGCCGGCGAAGCCCCGCACCGAGCCGCCATGTCCGCGAACCGCGCCGGTCAGCTTGTCGTAGATCATCCGCACGAAGACGAGGGCTTTCTCCTCGCCAAGCCGCTCCACGATGGCGGTGTATCCAACCATATCGGCGAATAGGACGGAGACCTGACGTCGTTCGCCTGGAATTGGAATAGGCGGCGTGCTCTCGGCGGCGCGTTTCGCATCGTCCGCGGAGGACATACCCTACCTGCGCCTCTTCTCGCTCGTCGTCATGCCGCTTGAGACGACATCGCGCGCGTTCGCCGCATCGTTTTTTGGCATGCCTCCACAGGCCATCCTTGTCGGAGCGCCATTGACACGATGTATAACTGGAAACGTAAGCCACGCAAAGGCTTTGAGCTTTATTCGCCAACCCCCTCGGGCCGCCGCAGGCCACGCGTCTCGCGGCCGCGGATCGGAAGGACCGGCCTAATCGATCGCCGGCGGAGCGCTACTGGCCGCGACGCCCGCCAACCCGGTTGCCGCCGGTCAGCGCCCTTACACGTAGTCGGTCGCCTTGGCCACCGCCTCCCAGGCGTCGAGATCCTGTGTGAACTCCGCAATCTTCGTGCGCGCCAGGGCATAGGCGCGCGCTCCGAGCGGCAGGTGCAGCGGCGGCTTTTCCAAATCTATGACTTTCAGCATCACCTTCACGGCCTTCTCCGGGTCGCCGACCTGCTTGCCATCGTTGTTGGCGCGGAAGGTGCGGAACACGCCGGCCGTCCCCGCATATTCCGGCATCTCTTTTTTCGCGGCCGAGATCGAGCGGCCGAGAAAGTCGGTGCGGAACGGACCTGGCTCGACGATAATCACCGCGATGCCGAACGGCGCGACTTCCTGAGCGAGGGCCTCCGAAATGCCTTCGACCGCAAACTTGGTCGCGTTGTAATGTCCTGAGCCTTGCAGGCCCTTGATCCCGGCGGCCGACGAAATGTTGACGATGCGCCCGCCTGCGCCGGTCTTTCGCAAGGCTGGCAAGGCTGCGCGCGTCGTCTCCAGGAGGCCGATGATGTTCGTCTCAAACATCGGCCTGTACTCGTCCGGGGTCGCCTCTTCGATCGCGCCGATGAAACCGAAGCCGGCGTTGTTGACGAGGACGTCGAGCCTGCCGAAGGCCTCCATGGCCAACGCCACCGCCTTCTCGGGAGCGCCGGCCTTGGTCACATCGAGCGCAGTTGTTCGCGCCGTCTTGGGGTACGCCTTGGCCATATCCGAGAGTGTGGCCGGGTCACGCGCCGTGGCGACAACCTGGTCGCCGCGTTCCAGTGCGGCTTGCGCCAGGAGGCGGCCGAAGCCCGTGGAACAGCCGGTGATAAGCCAGGTCTTGGTCATGATCTCTCTCGTGTTGGAGGGTCTTTAAGAAGGGAACGGGAAAATCTTTGGCGGGCTGCTCGAGCAAGCGCGCGAACCGTGAAAGGCGCCTGAGCGTTCGGCCGATCATGATGGAGGCAGCCCGGGACGACGTGCTTGCCGAGATCGCATTTGAACCTATTGATGGCCACGGGCCTCCGCGTTCAGGCGCGACCAAACGCGCCAAAACCCAGCGGCCGCGGAATTACGCGTTATTTGCGCTTAGAATACCTGTTGGTGCCCAGGAAAGGACTCGAACCTTCACGGCTTGCACCGCTGGTACCTGAAACCAGTGCGTCTACCAATTCCGCCACCTGGGCATCGGCCGCTTCTTAGGAGGGCGAGCGGGCGGCTGTCAATTGCGCGCCACGCTTCTGGCCGGCGCATGACAAGCGCGTCGCCGTGGCGCTAAACTCCACGCAATCAGCGTCAGGCGCCGATGATCGTGCAGCCCAAGGACCCTCGATGACCAGCGCCGCCCGGCTTTCGCTCTACGTCCCCGAGCCGACCGTGCGCCCCGGCGGCAGCCCGGATTTCAGCCATGTCGGGATTGCGGAAGCGGGCGAGGTTCCCCGTCCGCCGATCGACGTCAGCCCGTCCGACATCCGCAATTTCGCCTATACGATGATCCGCGCGCTTGACGACAACGGCGAGGCGGTCGGCGACTGGGCGGGGTCGCTCAACGCGGACGAAAAGCGCAAGGGTCTGCGCGACATGATGCTGACGCGGGCTTTCGACGCGCGCATGCTCTTGTCGCAGCGCCAGGGCAAGACGTCGTTCTACATCACCTGTCTCGGCGAGGAGGCGATCGCGACCGCCCATCGCAAGGCCCTCGCTGAGGGCGACATGTGCTTTCCGACCTACCGCCAGCAGGGCCTGCTCATCGCCTTGGGCTGGCCGATCGTCGACATGATGTGCGAGATCTTCTCCAACGAGAAAGATCATCTCAACGGCCGCCAGCTTCCCGGGCTCTATTCGTTCAAGAAGGCCGGGTTCTTCAGCGTTTCCGGCAATCTTGGCACGCAATATCCGCAAGCGGTCGGCTGGGCGATGGCGTCGGCGATTTCGGGCGACACGCACATCGCTTCAGGCTGGATCGGTGAGGGATCGACGGCGGAAAGCGATTTCCACGCGGCGCTGGTGTTCGCCTCCGTCTATCGGCCCCCGGTCATTCTCAACGTCGTCAACAACCAGTGGGCGATCTCGTCCTATCAGGGCATCGCGGGGGGCGAGGCTGCCCGATTCGCCGCCCGCGCTCACGGCTTCGGCATCCCTTCGCTACGCGTCGACGGCAACGACTATCTTGCGGTTCACGCAGCCTCGCTGTGGGCGGCCGAGCGGGCGCGCGCCAATCTCGGCCCGACCCTGATCGAATGGGTGACCTATCGCGCCGGCGCACACTCGACCTCGGATGACCCGTCGAAATATCGCCCCAAGGACGAAGGGTCTGCCTGGCCG
>DATDHT010000424.1:0-3996 GCA_036521435.1 Roseiarcus sp. | reverse complement strand
CCAGATCGGCGCCTGCACGCCGAGGAACGAGCCGTTCCAGAACAGTGTCGAAAAGGTGTCGTCGAGAATGGGGATTGGCCTCGTGTCGGTGACCGTGAGCGCCAGACCGGAAAAGATCGACAGCATTCCGAGCGTGACGAGAAACGAAGGAATCCGGATCTTGGTGACGAGCAGGCCTGAGACCGCCCCTATGAGGGCGCCCATCGCGAGCACGATCAGAGGCGCAACAAAGGTCGGCACGTCGCGGTCGTAAAGCATCGCGACGATCATGCCGGCGAAACTCGCGAGCGATCCGACGGAGAGATCGATCTCTCCGCAGACGATGACGAAAGTCATGCCGATCGCCATCACGGAGACGATCGCGGTGATGCGGAGCACTGCGCTCGCCGTTGAGAGCGACGCGAAATGGGGCGCAAAGACGATGAAGTAGAGAGTTATAAGGGCGAAGATGCCGTAAGTGATGTGGGCTCGGACGAAATTGAAGAAGCGGCCGCTGCCCGCGTGCCCCGTGGCAGTCGTCATGCCGCTTTTTCCTCGTTGTGGAGCTCAGCCTGTCGAGCGGCGTCCGTTTGGAGAAGCGCCCGCAGGGACGCTTCGTCATCGATCCCGTCGAGGCTCCGCGTAATGCGGCCTGCGGCCATGACGAGGATCCGGTCGGAAAGCTCCATCAGCTCCTCAAGCTCCGATGAGATCAAGAGGACGCCCACGCCCTGCCCAGCCAGCCGCCTGATGAGATCGCGCATGTCGCGCTTCGCGTTGATGTCGACGCCGGATGTCGGCTCATCGAGAATCAGCACTTTGGGATTGGTCGCCAGCCATTTTGCGAAGACGACCTTCTGCTGGTTGCCGCCTGAGAGCTCCTGCGCGATTTGGGAGGGCCCCCGACAGAGCAGGCTCAGATCGTTGCGGTAGCGCGCGAAGAGCGCGCCAATCCGCTGCGCCGCCATGGGCCCAAACCCGTGCGCATGAGAGAGCGCGGTCAGATTCGTCAGCGCGAAGTTCTCGGCGAGCGAGCGGTTGGCGACCAGTCCTTCGAGTCTGCGGTCCTCCGGGACAAAGCCGATCTTGGCCGCGACCGCGCCCGAGACACTGCCGGTTTGCACCGTCTTGCCCGCAACCGAGATGGCGCCAGTCGCGTCGGGAATGAGGCCAAAAATCGCTTTCGCCAGGGTTGAGCGTCCGCTGCCGACCAGGCCAGCGAGGCCAACGATCTCGCCAGCCTTGATGTCAAAAGCGATGTCCGAAAGCTTGCGCGCCGTTTTGAGTCCGGACACGGAAAGAACCGGCGCGCCGGCGGCTGGAACGGCGCGTGGCTTGATCCGGGCCGCGTCAATTGGCGCCAAATCCTGCTGGCTTTCCGGTGACCGCGACATCAGCGAAGCGATGTGGGCGATGGACGTTTCGCTTGGCAGAAGGGGCCCGATGAGACGTCCGTCTTTGACGATTGAAATGCGGTCAGAGAGCCGCAGTACGTCCGCCATGCGATGGCTGATGTAGACGATGCCGATGCCCGACGCTTTGAGTTGGTCCACCGTCGCGAACAACGTCTCTTCCTCGCGGACCGTCAGAGACGAGGTTGGCTCGTCCATGACAAGGAGCTTGGCGCCCCGAGAGAGCGCCTTCAGGATCTCCACCATTTGACGCTGCGCGAAACCGAGATCGCCGACACGCGCCGAGGCGCGCAAGCCAAAGCCGTAGCGATCGATGAGCGTCTGGGCGTCAGCGATCATACGTTGCGCGTCGACCCGCCACCCGAAGGCGCGCGGCTCGCGCAGGATGAAGAGATTCTCCGCCACCGTGCGATTTGGCAGGACGCTCAGCTCCTGGAAAATCATCGCGATGCCGCGGTCAAGCCGCTCGCGCAGCGAGAGCGCGGTAACATCCTCGCCATCGAGAGCTATGCGGCCGCCATCCGCCGCATAGACTCCGATGAGCACCTTCATCAGGGTCGATTTGCCAGCGCCGTTCTCGCCGAGCAGCGCGTGTGTTTCGCCCGCATGGACCACGAAGTTGACGTCGATCAGAACCTGATTCTCGCCAAACGACTTCTCGATGCGCTCCATCGATACGGCGACGCGCGGCGCGTGAGACGCGGAACTAGACAATGACCCCTCTTTGCCTTGATTGGGCCCGGCAAGCTGACGCTTGCCGGGCCTTGAACGTCAGAAGCACTTGTCGGCGCAGAGTTTGATCAGCGACGCGGGCGGATCTTCCTTGGTGACCTGCTTGAGCGCGCTCAGCAAATTGATCTTCTTCACCCGAAGCGTCGGCACCGAGACATAGGGAGGCGTCTCCTTGCCGAGCAACGCCAGCGCCGCGACCTTTGCTTCCGCCACGCCTTGATCGTAGGGCTGCTGCGCTCCAACCGCGAGGAACTCGCCGCGCGCCACGTTGACCGCGCTGTCGGCGGCCAGGTCGTTGGTCGTGATGATGAGGTCGCGCCCGAGCGTCTTGGCGGCGGCGACCGCCTGCTGGGCCGGCGTGTCCCAGGCCACGAACATTCCTTTCATGTCCGGATGAGCGGTGAGCATGCTCGTCGCCACCTCGTACGCCTTTTCCGGTGAGGTGAAGGTGCCAACTTCCACGACCTTAATGTCTGGATATTGCGCGAAGGCCTTCAGCGCCCCGACTTTTCGGGCCGCGACCGAGTAGTAAAAATCGTAGACGAGAGTGAGGATGCCGACCTCGCCTTTGCCGCCGATCGCCTTTGCGAGCTCGTCAGCGGCGAAGAAGGCGTTCTTTTCATTGTCGGCCGCGACGACGGAGACGTAGTCCTTGCCCGGGGCCATGCCGACCGGGACATTGTCGAGGAAGACGAGCTTGATGCCGGCGGCCCCCGCCTTCTTATAAGCTTCGGCCTCCGACTTTGGGTCGATCGGAATAGAGAAGATCACGTTGGGCTTGCGCGCGATCATCTGCTCGAGGTCGCTGATCTGCTGACCGACGTTGAATTTCGCGTCCGTCGCGCCAATGACTTCGACGCCATAGTCCTTCAGCGTGTTCGTGATGCCCGCGACCTGGAGATGCGGCCAGCCTGCGTCCATAGTGTGCATGACGAGACCGGCGGTGTATTTGCCGGCCTTCAGTTTGGCGATGTCGTCATCGGACAATTTCAGCGTGTCGGCGGACACTGCCGGCGCCCCGTTCGGGAATCCTGGCACGGCCTGACCGGTCGGCGACAGGGGCAGGGGCTCCATCAGCTGCTTGGCCTCGGGTGGAATGTTGTCCGGCCACTTGTAATCCGCCGCGGAGGCCCGCATCGGCGCCGCGGCGATCAGCGCCAAGGTGAAGGTAGTCGTTAGTATTCTCGTCAGCATAGCGTTCCTCCCATGCACCCTGCCGAGCAGGGTTTTCGTTGCTGCGACAACATCACGATCGACCGCGCGCGCAGCGTCGCGCGGCCCAGTTGGTCGAGCCCACGTAAGCGGCATCACGCGTAATTGTTGTAGAGCGTCTTCTTGTGCATGAAGCCCTCGATGCCATGCTGGCCGTCCTCGCCGCCGAGGCCGCTTTTGCGGAAACCGGTATGAAAGCCGTGCGGGCTCTCGCCGGACGGGCGGTTGACGTAGATTTCGCCGAATTCAAGCTCGCTGACGGCGCGCATGATCTTGCGATTGTCGCGAGTAAACAGATAGGCCGAGAGGCCGTAGTCGGAATCGTTGGCGTAGGCGAGCGCCTGATCGAAGTCGTCGACCGCCATGGCCGCGATTAGCGGGCCGAAGGTCTCCTGCTGCATAATTTCGAGGTCGTTCGACTTGACCGAGAAGATGGTCGGGAAAAACCAGTGGCCGCGCTCGAAACCGGCGCCTTGCGCCTTGCCTTCGATGAGCGGGGTCGCCTTCTGTTCGATCGCCCTGGCCTTCATCGCCTCGAGCTTGTTCACTTCGACCGCGCTGATGCGCGGGCCAACCTGCACGTCGCTCGTGGGATCGCCGACCTTGAGTTTTTTGACCTGGGCCAGGAACTTGTCGAGAAATTCGTCGTGGATCGTCTTGT
>DATDHT010000423.1:0-12458 GCA_036521435.1 Roseiarcus sp. | reverse complement strand
CCGAGGCTCTCGATATGCTTCCGACGGTTGACATTGGGCTCACTGACGAAGATCTTCGACGCCCCCACGGCGTTACAGATCAAGACGACAAGCGCCCCGATCGGCCCGCCGCCGGTAACAAGAACCGTGCTGCCGCCAGTCACCTTTGAGCGGTCGACGCTATAAAGGGCCACCGCAGTCGGTTCAACGAGCGCGCCCTGCTCGTCGGTGACGTTGTCGGGAAGGATATTGGCATTATAGTCGTTGATTACAGCCAGTTCACCCATTCCGCCCCAGGCCCAGCTTAGCCCTATGCAGCCCATGCTGGGGCTCAGATGGTTGAGACCGCGTCGGCTGTAGTAATCGTCGAGCGGCATGACGAGTGGCTGGATTGAAATTCGATCGCCTTTGCGGACCCGCTTCACGTCGCGGCCGGTATCGAGCACCTCGGCCGAAAACTCGTGTCCCAGAATCTGCGGCAGCACTGCGCCTGTAAATTTGTGTGGACTGGCGGGCGTAACGATCGGTCCGCCAGCGAATTCGTGCAGGTCCGTGCCGCAGATGCCGCATGTCAGAGGCTTGACGAGCACCTGGGAGTCGCCGAGCGAATTCGGCGCTGGAACGTCTTCGACGCGAACGTCCTCCTTGGCGTAGAACCTCACCGCTTTCATTTGTTTCCTTCCCTCTCCGTTTATCCGCCGTATGTGAAGCGTCGTGCCAAATCTTTGACTGCAACTTCGGCAGGATCACCCATTGGCGACCTCGCGGGCTCAAGGTTTATCTTCCAGGGGACCGTGAAGCGACCGATCGAGGGGCGTTGTTCTCGCATTTCACGGCGACATGCAGGACGTTCGCGGACGGCGGGCTTTCACGCTCAGCCTAGCGGGCGCGCGTGTCGTGAAGGCGAGCAACCTCGAAAATTTCCTCACTATGACTCTCTGGCGCCACCATCAGACTTGGCGGTTTGCGTAGCGCCATAGTCCTCCCTGGTCGAAGCCATATAGCACCTCAGGTCCTCCCCCGACCCGCGCATTTATCCAAAATGAAAATTGTCCGAAGGAAGGCCGCGTTTGACAATCGTCAAGTCTCAAGGGATACGACCGAAATCTTCATTTTGAGAATTTTTTCGGACGTGGGGTCGTCGTTCTCTGGCAGTTTCCGATCGCAACGACGTTGGGTAGGAAACGATCGATATGGCCTCCGTAAAGGATGCGACGGCGCCAAACGACCGGCTTCGGAATGACGACATCGGGCTTGAGCGCCGCCTGGAGCTGTTCCGCCTGCAGGTGGAGATCCGGGACTGCGAGAAACGCGCCCACGATCTTTTTCTTCAGAATATGATCAAAGGCACGAGCCATCTGTCGCTCGGTCAGGAGGCGGTCGCGGCCGGGTTCGGCGTCGCGATGCGAAAGGGCGACAAATCCTTCTGCACCTATCGGGGACACGCGCATACGCTCGCCCGAGGCGCGTCGATGGAGGGCATGCTCGGAGAGTTGATGCTGCGCGACATCGGCTTAATGCGTGGCAAGGGCGGCTCGATGCATCTGACCTCGGTCGAACACGGTGTCCTCGGCTCTTACGCAATCATCGGTGCCCATCTGCCGATTGCCTGCGGCTCCGCTTGGCGCGCGCAATACCTCGGCGAGAAGGACGTGTCGGTTTGCTTCTTTGGCGACGGCACGACGAATATCGGCGCGTTTCACGAGGCGCTAAACTTCGCCGCGGTCTGGAAGTTGCCGGTCGTCTTCGTGTGCGAAAACAATCTTTATATGGAATACACGCCAATCAGTGACGTGACGGCGGTGAAACATCCAGCCGCCGATCGCGCCGCGGCCTACGGCCTCGAGCGCATCGTTGTCGATGGCAATGACGCCGACGTCGTCTATCGCACCGCGCTTGCCGCACTGGAGATGGCGCGGGATGGGGGCGGTCCCTCGCTTATCGAATGCCTGACCTATCGCCATTCCGGCCACTCGCGCGCCGATCCCGCCAAATACCGACCACCCGGCGAGCTTGAGGAATGGCTGAAGCGCGATCCAGTTGTGATCTATCGCGAACGTCTCAGGGACTTCGGTGTCAACCAAGCGACGATCGACGCCGTCGAAGCCGAGAGCAAACGGAAGGTCGAGGCTGCGACCGAGGCATGCAAAGCCTCGCCGCCGGCGCCCGTCGAATTGCTGACCGCGGACGTCTACGCGGATGGAGGCTGGGCGTGGCGGAACTGACCTATCGCGACGCCGTCGCCCGCGGCATCGCTCAGGAAATGGAGCGCGACGAACGCGTCGTCTTCCTCGGCGAGGACATCGGGAAGGCGGGCGGCGTATTCAAGACGACGGTTGGGCTTTATGAGAAGTTCGGACCGCGGCGGGTACGTGACACGCCGATCTCCGAACAGGCGATCCTGGGCGCCGCAATGGGCGCGGCCATGACGGGCTTGCGGCCGATCGCGGAGATCATGTTCGCCGACTTTCTCGCGGTGTGCTTCGACTATGTGGCGAATCAAATGTCGAAGCTCCGATACATGTCGAACGGCCAGCTCGCCTGCCCGCTGGTGATCCGCACGGGCAACGGCGGCGGAGTTCGCTTCGGCGCCCAACATTCTCAGGCGGTCGAAAACTGGACGATGATGATCCCGGGCGTGAAGGTCGTTGCGCCCTCGTCGCCCATGGACGTCATTGGGCTGATGGCGGCTGCGGTGCGCGATCCTGATCCGGTGATCTTTCACGAACATAAGGCGCTCTACGCCATCAAGGGCGAGGTGCCGGACGGTGAGATCGTCGACAGGCTTGGAACCGCAAAGATCCTTCGCCCAGGCCACGACTGCACGATTGTCGCTCTCGCGCTCATGGTGCCTCGCGCGCTTGCAGCGGCGGAGATCCTGCAGCGCGAGCATGGCGTCGATGCGGAGGTGATCGACGTGCGCTCGCTCGTGCCGCTCGACACTCAGACCATTCTCGGTTCCGTCGCCAAGACGGGTCGCCTGTTCACCGTGGAAGAAAACCCCCGGCTTTGCGGATGGGGTGCGGAAATCGCCTCCATAGTCGCGGACGAGGCCTTCTGGGATCTCGACGGGCCGATCGTCCGCATCACCACGCCGCACATTCCGCTTCCGGCAGCCGACCATCTCGAAGACTTGGCGCTGCCGAGCGCTTCACGCATCGTCGACAAAGTGTGTCGCGTTTTGAACGGATAGACTGATGACCTCGACGATCATCATGCCGCAGCTCGGCGAGACCGTTACGGAGGGAAAAGTCCTGGCTTGGTTCAAGTCGGTCGGCGACGAGATCAAGGAAGGCGACAACCTCTTCGAAGTGGAGACGGATAAGGTCACGATCGAAGTGCAGGCCGTCGTGGCAGGTCGCTTGTCAGAAATCCGCGTCGCGCCTGGCGCGACCGCCAAGGTCGGCGATGTGGTCGCGGTCGTTGGCGGCGACGTAGCGGCAAAGGCGCGGGTGCAGGCCGAGTCGCCGGCGGCCAAGGCTTTACTGTGGCGCTCGCCCTTCGAGGAGGTGTCGACGCCGACGGACAGATTTGGGCCCTCCAAAGGGCCGAACGGCGTGCGGATCACGCCACTGGCCCGCCGTCTGATTGCCCAGCACGGGATCGACGCCGCCCGGCTTGCGGCCGACGCTGAGCGACGGAGCGTAACGAAGGTTGACGAGGCGGCCGTACGCGCGGCGATCGCGGAGCGTCCGTCCGAGCCCTCGACCGCGCCAGCGGTGGTTGTTCCCCCTCCGACGCCAACGCCGCCCCCCGCGCCTGAAGGCGGCGTCATCAGCTTAAACGCGGTGCGACAGAGAACGGGGGAACGCCTTACCGAAAACTGGCGGACGATCCCGCACGTGTTCCAGGCGATCGAGGTCGACTTCACCCGGGTCGATAGGGTGCGCGGGAGCCGCAAGGCAGAATTTCGAGCTGCACACGGCATCTCGCTCACCTTTCTCCCGTTCATCGCCCGCGCCGCCTGCCTGGCGTTGTCGGCCTATCCCCAGGTCAACGCTCGCTTCGACGGCAAGGCGCTTATACTGTCTCGCGACGTCAACCTGGGCATCGCAGTGGACCTTGGCCACAACGGTCTCGTTGTGCCCATCGTGCGCGAGGCTGGCGCACTCACCGCGATCGGGCTCGCCAGAGCGATCCGCCGGCAGATAGACAAGGCGAAAGCCGGCAAGCTCTCCGCTGACGATTTCTCAGGGGCCACCTACTCAATCAGCAACAACGGCGCCTTCGGCACGGCTTTTACGGTTCCGATCATTAACGCCCCGCAGGTCGGCATTCTCTCGACTGACGCAATCCGTCTGAAGCCCGCGGTGGTGTCGACCCCGGAGGGCGACTTTCTCGCGCCCCGAATGATCGGCATCGTCGGGCAGAGCTTCGACCACCGCGCCTTCGACGGCGCTTATTCGGCGGCGTTCCTGTCCCGAATCAAGCTAATCCTTGAGACGCGCAACTGGGACGAAGAGTTTCCGTCAGAGCTTTGACACTAGACGCGCCGTCAAAAGAAGAGTTCGAGGAAGGCCCATGAAATACAACAGACCGCACTCGACCGCCGCCTGGGGCCTGATGGCCAAAGACTGGGAACAGGGGATCGACTACCATCGGCTCTCGCTCGAGCGTCTTAAACGTGCGCAGGGGGCGATTCACTATGCGGGGCTTGGCGGGGTGCTCTGCTTCAATTTCGACAACATCCGCTATGTCACCGCGACGCATATCGGCGAATGGGCGCGTGACAAGTTCTTCCGCTATGCTCTGTGCCCCGCCGAAGGCAAACCCTTCTTATGGGACCCCGCCCCGCCGGCGAAGCGCATCTCTTCGCCCTGGATCGCCGACAATGTCGCCGCCCCAATCACAACAATGCAGGGCGCGATCCCCCCGTCGATGAATGTGCAGCACGACTTCGCCAAACAGATTAAGAAGGCGCTTGTGCATTACGGCATCGACAAGGAGCCGCTCGGCATCGACATGATGGAGATCGGCATGCTGCGCGCGCTCGAGGCCGAGGGCATCGAGGTCGTCGACGGCCAGCAGGCTCTCCTCGATGCGCGCGAGGTCAAAACCGATGACGAGATCGAGCTGCTCAGGGTCGGCGCTTCAATGGTCGACGCCACTTATGTCGACATTGCCCGAGCGATCAGGCCGGGCACAAAGGAGAACGAACTTGTCGCGATCGCCAACGACAGATTGTTTCGCATGGGCGCAGAGCGCGTCGAATGCGTGAATTCGGTGTCGGGTCGACGCGGCCGGCCGCATTCGCATACCTTCTCCGATCGAATGATCCAGCCGGGCGACATGATCTTCCTCGACATCATGCCCTCGTACAACGGCTACCGCACCTGCTACTACCGTACCTTCATCTGCGGCGAGCCGAACAAGCATCAGATCGATGCCTACGAGACCGCATCCAAGTGGATCAGTGCTTCGATCGACATGATCCGTCCGGGCGTAACCCCCGATGAGGTTGCCTCCGTCTGGCCGGACGCGCAGGAATTCGGCTATCGGGATGAGGCCGAGGCTTTCCTCTTGCAGTACGGGCATGGCGTCGGACTGTCATTGTGGGAACGGCCGATCTTTTCCAAGCGTTTTCGCGGCCAGAACCGGCCCCTGGTCAAAGGCATGGTGTTCGCCCTCGAGACCTGGAAAGGAGCAGACGATGGCTCCGGCGCCGCCCGGATTGAGGAAGAGGTGGTCGTCACGGATGACGGATGCGAGATCATCACAAACTTTCCGTCGGACCGGCTCATATCCTGTGGCCTGCCGGGTTGCGAGGTGTTCTGACCGGTGTCCTCGATGACCGGTGCAAGCGCGCCAGCCGACGCCAAGGGACGGATTCCCGTGACGCTCGTCACCGGATTCCTTGGAAGCGGGAAGACGACGCTTATCAACGCTGCGCTGCGCTCCGCGGAGCTTGCAAAGACGGTTGTTGTGGTCAACGAGTTCGGCGAGGTGGGACTGGATCACCAGTTGTTCGCCAGCAGTTCCGACTCTGTGGTCGTCCTTGAGAACGGCTGCCTTTGCTGCACGGTTCGAAGCGATCTGATCGGGACCCTCAACGGTTTGTACCACGCGCGAGCGCGAGGTGACATTCCGGCGTTCGACAACGTCGTGATCGAGACGTCCGGCCTGGCCGAGCCTGGCCCGGTCCTTCAGGCGTTTCTGTCGGAGCCGACTTTGGACGGGCTCTACTGTGTTGCGAGCGTGCTGACGCTTGTCGATGCCGTCAACTGGGCGGGGACGTCGGAAGCGCACGACGAGTCTGTCCGACAGGTCGCCCTGGCGGACCAGATCCGGATTACAAAACTCGACCTGGTTACCGGCGACAGGCAGAACGGCTCTTCGCGGATCCGACTGGAACTCCGTCGGATCAACCCGTCAGCGGTGATCGACGAGGTCGATTGGTCGGCGGCGGCAATCGTCAAACTTCTTTCATCTCGGGGTTTCGACGCCATGGACCCCCAAGCGGACCCCCGTCCGTGGCTCAATGTTCAGGCATATCGGGACACCCCACACGACCATGACGCACATGATACAGACCATCACCATCACGACCACAACAGCCACTCGCACAGCTCTCATCTTGAAGGGAGAGGAATCGAGAATTTCGTTCTCACGCGCGAGAGTCCCCTCACGCGCGAGGAAGCGCAGTTTCTGCTTGACGGAATTGCGCAGAACCTCGGAACGGGGCTTCTGCGTGTCAAGGGACTCGTGAACATCGCTGAGGAGCCAGGGCGGCCAGCCGTGATCCAGGGCGCGCAACATCTCCTCCACACGATGACGTGGCTCGATCGCTGGCCTGACGGCGATCATAGGTCGCGGATTATCTTCATTACTCAGGGCATCCCACGAGACAGCCTTTCGGACATCATCGACCTGCTTGATCGTGTCAGCGCCCGGACCTTCAAGGCGCGAGCCCGCGGCCGGAAGGCTCACGAGGTCGCAAAACCGATGACGCAGACCGAATGAAATTTGACGTCACTATCGTCGGGTCTGAACCCGGCGGCTACGTCGCGGCGATCCGGGCGGCGCAGCTTGGGCTCAAGGCTGCCGTCGTGGAGCGCGCGTACTGGCTGCGGGGGACGACTCAGCAGACCACGTCGTTGTTGCAACAGGCGCGCGACCCCGCGTCCGTGGCCATGATCTGCCCTGACTGACAATAGCCGATTGCGGCGCGTCGGCCGCAAGCCGGTCTTCTGCACCGCGAGCAGCTTCTCGTGGAACCCCTCGATGGTCAGGAGGGTCTTGCCGGCGACCTCGCTGACCGCTTTGGCTTGACGTCTCGCACTCCTAACGCTCTTCTGCCTGTGCACCGGCAATGAACTCGTCCCGTCGTCTCGCTCATTTGCGCGTCCGTCCGCTCGCAGGAAACAGAGCCCGCGGCTGGCTGACCGCCGGCCCGTTCCGCATCGCTTGCGCGTTGGGTCCAGCAGGCATCGTCCGCATCAAGCGCGAAGGCGACAAGGGCACCCCGGCGGGGCGGTTCCGGCTTTTATGGGGCTACTATCGAGCCGACCGTGTGCGGCTGAGGACGGCAGGGGCGCCGCTTAGGCCTCTGCGCCACGATCAGGGATGGTGCGAGGACCCGTCGAGCCCGCGCTACAATCGGCCGGTGCGCCTGCCGGCGCGTGACTGCACCGACCGCATGTGGCGCGAGGACCATCTCTATGACCTGACCTTCGTGCTCGACCAGAACTTCTCTTGGCGGGCCAAAGGGCGCGGCAGCGCGATCTTCTTTCATCTGGCGCGAGTTGGGCTTACGCCTACCGCCGGCTGTGTCGCGATTGCGGCCGTCGACATGCGCAAACTCGCCCCACGTCTCGCGCGGGGCGCATTTATGGTGATCGGATAGCTGCGCCGCCGCTGGCCGCCGGCAAGAACAGAGTCGACGCTCGGCGGCTCGATTTCCTATGATCGCGTCATCCACGTCTTGAGGACCACGCTTTGAGGCCGTTCCAATTCGCCGTGCTCGCTTTTCTTTGCTTCACTTCGGCCGCGGTTATCGCCGACCCACTCATCTCTCCCCTCGCCACCGCACGCCCGGTGGTCGCCAGGCATGGCATGATCGTCAGTCAGGAAGCAGCGGCCTCGCGCGTCGGGTTGGACATCTTGAAACGCGGGGGCAACGCCGTCGATGCGGCGGTCGCCGTGGGATTCGCGCTCGCCGTCACCATGCCGCGCGCCGGCAACCTCGGCGGCGGCGGCTTCATGCTGATTTATCGGGCCGATCTCAACCAAACGGTCGCCATCGACTACCGCGAAACCGCGCCCGCAGCGACGACCAATGACGTGTTCCTCGACGCCAACGGCAAGGCCGATCCATTCAGGTCGCGCTATTCCGGCCTCGCGACCGGAGTTCCTGGGACCGTGGCCGGCCTCGAGCTCGCCTGGCGCAAATATGGCTCGGGCAAATTCTCTTTTGCTGACCTTATCGCGCCGGCGATCGCGCTCGCGCGGCAAGGCCTCACCGTCGACGACGACGTTGCCGACTCCTTGCCGCTGGCGGCGAAGGCGCTTGCCAGCCACCCTTCGTCGGCTCGGATCTATCTGCGCCCTGATGGAAGCATTCCGCAGACCGGCGATCACATCGCGCTCAACGATCTCGCCGCAACGCTCGAGGCGATCGCCGCCAAGGGCGCTCCGGGTTTCTACTCTGGGCCGGTCGCGCAAAAGATCGTCGAGGCGGTCAATGCCGCCGGCGGGCGAATGACGATCGAGGACCTCGCCAACTATCACGCCATCGAGCGGCAACCGGTTAGGGGGACCTATCGTGGCTACACGGTCGTCTCGATGCCGCCGCCCTCGTCCGGGGGGGCGCATATCATCGAGATCCTCAACATTCTCGAAGGTTTCCCCCTTGCCGCGCAAGGCCTCAATTCCGCCGCTTCGCTGCATGAGCTGGCGGAGGCGGAAAAGCTCGCCTACGCCGATCGCGCGGCTTATCTCGGCGATCCCGATTTCATCAAAATCCCCCTCGCCGGCCTCACCTCCAAAGCTTATGCCGAGCACTTGCGCGGACTTATTGCGCCGGACCGCGCCCGTCCCGCCGCCGACATTCGCCCTGGCGAACCCCAGCGCTATGAGAGCGATCAGACGACCCATTTCTCGATCGTCGATAGCGATGGGAATGCGGTCGCCAATACCTATACGCTCAATCTTCCCTACGGGTCCGGCATGGTTGCAGAGGGAACCGGGGTGTTGCTCAACGACGAACTCGACGACTTCGCCGCCAAGCTCGGGGCCGCCAATGTCTACGGACTCCTGGGCGGCGACGCCAATGCGCCAGGGCCCGGGAAGCGACCCCTCTCGTCGATGAGTCCAACGCTCGTGTTCAAAGACGGCAAGCTCCTGATGGCGACCGGCAGTCCTGGTGGTTCGACCATCATATCGACGGTGTTGCAGATCATCCTCAACGTCGTCGACCACGGCCTTAACGTTGCGGAGGCGGAAAACGCGCTGCGCGCACACGACCAGCTCTGGCCGGACGAATTGCGCATCGAGCGCGGCATGTCGCCCGATACCATTCGCCTGCTCGAGGCGATGGGCCACAAGGTCGTGGTGCGCAACGCCATGGGCTCGGCCAATACGATCGTGCGGACTTCGGATGGCGAGCTTGAGGGCGCGTCGGATTTACGCCAAAGGGGGACGTTGGCGGTCGGATATTGAGCGGCGAGCGCGCGTAAGGAGGAACCACATTCATGACACTGAACGTAGGCGTCGTCGGAGTTGGCAAAATCGGGCAGGAGCACATTCGCCGGCTGACCGAGACGCTCGCGGGCGCCCGAGTTGTCGCGGTGAGCGACGCCGATGCCGCCCGCGCAAATGAGGTCGCGGCGAGTGTTCCTGCGGCGAAGGCTTATCCGACCGGCGAAGAACTCATTGCGGCGAAGGACGTTGACGCGGTCATCGTCACATCGTGGGGCGATACGCACGCAGCTTATGTGATCGCGGCGATCCGAGCCGGCAAACCGGTCTTCTGCGAGAAGCCGATGGCGACCACCGAAGCCGATTGTTCGGCGATCCTCGATGCGGAAGCCGCCTTCGGCAGACGGCTCGTCCAAATCGGGTTCATGCGCCGCTTCGATGCGCAATATCGCGCCATGAGGGAGACGATCCAGACAGGCGCGATCGGAGCGCCGCTGATGTTTCACAGCGTCCACCGCAACGCGTTCTCGCCTGGCCATTTCAAGGCGATGATGGCGATCACTGATACGGCGGTGCACGACATCGACATCGCGAGGTTCGTGCTGGATGACGAGCCTGTCGCGATCGCGGTCAAGGCGCCGCGTGGGAACACCCGCGCCGGCGGGGTCGCCGACCCGTTGTTCACGCTCATGGACATGGCGTCTGGCGCGCTGGTGACGATCGAGACCTCCGTCCACATCGCCTATGGCTACGACATTCGCGGCGAGGTGGTCGGCGAAACCGGGACGGTGAGCCTCGCCGAGCAAAACGACGTCGTGCTCAAGGCGAACGGGGCCTTTTCAGGTCGTATATTTGCCGACTGGCCAGAGCGGTTCGACCCAGCCTTCGAGGCCGAGTTCCGCGCCTGGATCATTGCGGCCGCCAAGGGCGGCGCTGCAGGTCCGAGCGCGTGGGATGGCTATGTCGCGACCGCCGCCACGCTCGCCGGTGTGCGAGCGCTCGAGAGCGGCGCACGGGAGCCTATCAAGTTGCGCGAGAAGCCGGCTCTATATGCGTGATTGCGACGAGCGCGCCCTGACGCGCGTCATGCAACCAACGTCCTCGATTTAACGCGGAATTATCGCGGGTTTGACAGGCTGAGGCGATGTCCTTCGCCCTGCCGTTCGCCCGCTCAGCGAGCGACGAGCTGTCCGAGACCCGGCTTGCCGGGCTTGGCCTCGCCGCAATCGCGCTCTTTCTGTTCAGCCTTGCCGCCTTCGCGCCCCAAGTGCTTGGCGACGGCGATACCTGGTCGCATGTGGCGACGGGAGAGTGGATCATCGCTCACGGGAGCGCGCCACATGCCGATCCGTTCAGCCATTCGATGGCGGGCGAGCCGTGGACCGCGCATGAATGGCTGTCGGAGATTCTGCTGGCGCTTGCCTTTCGCATCAGTGGATGGAGCGGCGTCGTGCTGTTGACCGGCGCGGCCGCTGCGCTTGCGGCGCTGATCGTCGGATTGAGCGCGGCGCGTGAACTTCGCGGCGCCCCGCTCATCGCAACCGTCGCGATCGGCCTTTCGCTCCTGACCGCGAACCTGCTCGCGCGGCCCCATGTGCTGGCGCTCCCGCTCGCGGCCGCCTGGGGCGCCGGGCTTATCGCGGCGCGCGATCGCGGCCGTGCGCCGCCGCTCGGGCTCGCTGCGCTCATGACGGCATGGGTGAATATGCACGGCGGCTTCATCTTCGGCCTCATGCTGATCGGGCCCTTCGCGCTCGAGGCGGTGGCGGACGCGCCGGTCGGGGCGCGTCTCGTAGCCACGCGCTCATGGGCGACCTTCGCTCTCGCCGCGCTCGCCGCCGCGCTCCTCAATCCATATGGGATCGACGCGTTCCTCCTTCCGTTCCGCCTGATGTCGGTCGAGAATCTGTCGCGCATCAGCGAATGGCGGCCGCAGGACTTCGGCCATATCGGAACAATGGAGCTGGCGCTGCTGACGCTGCTTGGCCTCACGCTGACCCGCCCATTCACAATGCCGCCGATCCGCGCTGCGCTCATAGTCGCGCTCGTGGCGATGGCGCTGCAGCATTCGCGCCATCAGGTGTTGCTCGGGATCCTCGCGCCGATGCTGCTGGCGCGCCCGATCGCGGTGGCGTTTGGCGCCGGGAGCGCCGGCGGAGAATGGCGGCGGGTCGCGCGCATCGCGCTCATCGCGACAGGCACGGCAGTGATGGCGATCGGCGTCGTCAGGCTCATGACGCCAATCGAGCAGACCGACGGCGCCAGCGCGCCGATCTCGGCCTTAAGCGCGGTCCCGCCGGAGTTGAGACGGAAGCCCGTGCTCAACGACTATGCCTTTGGCGGCTTTCTCATCTTTGAGCATGTGCGCCCGTTCATCGACGCCCGCGTGGAGCTCTACGGCGATGGCATGCTGAACCTCTACGACAAGCTGCGGAGCGGCGACCGCGAAGCTGTCGAGGACGCGCTCAAGCGCTACGACATTGCCTGGACCATCCTCGCTCCCGACAGCCGGATCGTGGCTGCGCTCGACCGCGAGCCCGGCTGGCGGCGCCTCTATGCCGACGCGACGGCGATCGTGCATGTGCGGGACGGGGCGCCCGGGGCGGAGCGTCTGAGACGGGAATGAGGGGCGAAGCCGAAGTCTGCGGCTTTGACCGCGACGCTTTGTTTTCAATGCCTTAGGCGCCTTTTTCTGTCACCTCGTAACTCCCAAGCCGTGCCGTTTTGTGAGTCGGATTTGTCACATTGTGCGGGGAAAGCGGGTTTGATTGGCGGATTTTGAGAGACAGGGCGGGCTGGATGTGAGTCAAGGTATGGATGATTCTTCCGCCCGAGATCGAGGA
>DATDHT010000422.1:0-7743 GCA_036521435.1 Roseiarcus sp. | reverse complement strand
GCGGCGCAATGACAAGGCAGGGAGGGACGCATGGCTCGACGTTTCATCGACATTTCCGCGCCGCTGCGGAACGACGTTGTGTCCGACCCGCCGGGGCACAATCCGAGGATCGAGTATGTCGATCATCAGCAGAGCCTGCCGCAAATCCTGCCGTTCTTCGCGGGCCTCAAAAAAGAAGATCTGCCGGACGGACAAGGATGGGCGATCGAGCGTGTCCAGCTGACCACGCACAACGGCACGCATCTCGACGCGCCCTGGCACTATCATCCGACAATGAACGAGGGCGAGCGCGCGTGGACGATCGACGAAGTGCCGCTCGAATGGTGCTTTCAGCCGGGTGTGAAACTCGACTTTCGCCATTTTCCTGACGGCTATGTCGCGACCGCCGCCGACATCGACGAGGAGCTCAAGCGCATTGGTTATGCGCTGAAGCCGCTCGACATCGTGGTCGTCAACACCAGCGCAGGCGCGAAATACGGACGACCCGACTATGTCGCCTCAGGCTGCGGAATGGGCGCCGAGGGAACCTTGCATCTTCTGCGACAGGGCGTCCGGGTGACCGGAACGGACGGTTGGAGCTGGGACGCGCCGTTCATCCATACCGCCAAGCGCTACGCCGAGACGCATGATTCCTCGCTTATCTGGGAGGGGCACAAGGCCGGCCGTCACATCGGCTATTGCCATATCGAGAAACTGCACAACCTCGAGGCGCTGCCATCGACCGGCTTCACCCTCTGTTGTTTTCCAACCAAGATCGAGCGCGCCTCGGCGGGTTGGACGCGAGCGGTGGCGATTATCGAGTCGTAGACAGGAGCGGCGTTCAGGATCCGGCGAAGGCGTGGGCTGCTCTGACCGGCCAGGCGAACGCGTTGGGAAGCGCCTGAATGACGTGGTCCGCTAACGCTGAGGCGGGCTCGCTATCCCACGTGGATCGAATGATCGGCGAAAGGACAACCCCGACCCCGACCAGGTAGATGATGACGATAATCGCGAGCAGCAGACGCATCTTCTATCCGACTCGTTGAGAGAGACATAACTAACTCAAACAAACCCGGAAATACATAGCTAACTCAAATAAACGCGCGAGACACACCTATTGTTCCTTGGTCTTAATTCGGCTTCGAAGAGAAGCCAGCGCCTGGAACCATTCATACTGGACCCGTGTTTCACGTCCTCTCAGCGAGGAGCAGAATCATGCGTGCAATGATGATCGGATTTTCGGCGTTCGCAATCACGGCGCTGCCCACCCTGGCGTTGGCTGACGGCAACGGCGCTGTCACGGGCGCGGCCGGCGGGGCGGTTGCAGGCGCGGTCGTCGGCGGCCCGGTGGGCGCGGCGGTCGGCGGCGTTGCGGGCGGCGTCATTGGCGGAACAGCCTCGGGGCCTAGGCCAGTGGTCGTCGCCCCCGGCCCAGGCGCTGTCCCGTGCGGCAGCCGAACCACGACAACAACAAACAACAATACAGGCGAGAGCGTCTCGAGACAGACGACCGATTGTCCAGATTGAGGTCAGGCTCTGACAAAGGGGCTTCGGAATTGGCTTTGTGAGGGCAAGTGGATTGGCTCCGCGGCGCCCTTCGCCGCGGGGCCAGACTGTGCTAAACTGCCCCCTCAGTAAGCTGAGTTTGGGAGCTTCGTCATGGCGCAAGGTTTTACCGCCCGGGTCGTCGGCATTGCTGGCGCCGATCCGCTATTCGCTCGTATCCGCCAAGAAGCGGAAGAGAGCGTGCGGCGCGAGCCAGAGCTTGCCTTGTTCTTGTCCGTGAACGTTCTCAACCACGATACGCTTGAAGGCGCGGTGTCTCATCGCGTCGCCTCGCGGCTCGACCATCGCGATCTTCCCGCAGCGCTGATCCGGCAGACCTTCGAGGAGGCGATCGCTCGCGATCCTTCGATCGGGGAGGCGTTCCACGCGGACATCATGGCGGTCGCGGATCGCGATCCCGCGTGCTTGCGGATGATGGAGCCTCTGCTCTATTTCAAAGGCTTCCAGGCGCTGCAGGCCTACCGGCTGTCCCATTGGCTTTTGAAGGCGGGCAGGCGCGATTTCGCCTTGAGCCTGCAGAGCATTGCCTCGGCAGTGTTCGGGGTCGACATCAATCCCGCCGCGCGCATCGGCAAGGGCCTGTTTCTCGATCATGCAACCAGCCTTGTGATCGGCGAGACAACGGTGATCGAGGACAACGTTTCGATTCTGCAGGGTGTGACCCTCGGCGGCACCGGCAAGGAGACCGGCGACCGGCATCCCAAGATCCGCCATGGCGTCTTGATCGGAGCGGGAGCGAAGATCCTCGGCAATATCGAAATCGGCTATTGCGCGCGGGTGGCGTCGGGCTCCGTGGTGCTTCACCCGGTTCCGCATAACAAGACGGTCGCCGGCGTTCCCGCACGGATCGTCGGTGAGGCGGGCTGCGCCGAGCCGTCGCGCGACATGAACCAGATCCTCGCCGAGAAGGCGTTCGAAGGGTAGAGCGCTGGCGCCGTCCGAAGCGGGGGTCGATTAGCGGCGCCCGAAGGGCGGCCACATCCTGGTGAAAAATGCGGATTGCCGCTCATTTCACGTATTGCAAGCCCATGTCTCTTCATGCCAAGCCTCGCGGCTTGCGAGCCGGAGAGAGGCCATGGACAAAGCCGAGATCGTGAAACTGCGTGAGTTCCTGCGCCGCTCCCTCGGCGCGCCGACCCTTCAGGTCGCGCCGAATTCCAAATCCGGCGAGGCGGCGGACGTATCGCTCGGCGAACGGAAGCTCGGAACGATCACCGTCGACGACGAAGACGGCGACCGTTCGTTCGCATTCGCGATGAAAGTGCCGGTCGGGCGTCCTGTGCTGCAAGACTATCTTCGCCGTCTGTTCGAGAACGACAAATTGACGATCGCCGGGCGGCTCAAGAAGGCGGACTCGGTCGAACTCAACAATGGTCCCGATTTTCTCGGCGTCATCTCCGCCGACGACCCCGAGGCGTCGAGCTACACGTTGCAGATGGCGATCCTCGACGTCGATCTCGACGGCGAGGAATAAGCTCCCGCTTCCTTCGGGCGCGAAGGCGCCGTTCCTTCCCACCCGCATGAGGCCCATGCGCCATGCCGCTCTATTCCCTCAATGGCCGTCGGCCGACGCTGCCCCCTGATGGTTTCTTCTGGATCGCGCCTAGCGCCAGCGTGATTGGCGATGTCGTGGTTGGGCTCGACGTCGGCATCTGGTTTGGCGCCGTTCTGCGCGGCGACAACGAGCCGATCAACATCGGCCCGCGCACCAACATTCAGGAATCCTGCACGCTGCACACCGACATGGGATTTCCGCTCGCGATCGGCGAAGAATGCACGATCGGCCATAACGTGGTTCTGCATGGCTGCGCCATCGGCGAAGGCTCGCTGATCGGCATGGGCGCGATCGTGCTCAACGGCGCGAGGATCGGGCGCGGCTGCCTGGTCGGCGCAGGCGCGCTCGTGACCGAGGGCAAGACCTTCGACGATCATTCTCTCATCGTGGGGTCGCCTGCCAAAGCGATCCGTACGCTGGACAAGGCGGCGGTGGCGAAGCTGCGTCAGTCCGCCGCGCACTATGTCGAGAATTGGCGCCGGTTCGCGGTGGGAATGAAGCCGATCGACTCCGGCGAATGAGGCGCAGCGCGCCGACGCGCTTAAATCAGATCGTCGTGCTTTCGCCGAATTCCTCAGCCGGCAGGGGGCTCAGGAATTCAACCGCGATGCCGCAGTTGACGTGACGCACGACTTCAGCCGGCGTTGCGCCAACAACGACGCGTGCGCCGATCGGGGGCTCACAATCGACGTTGAGCGCCGCCCCCGACATCGAGATGTCGATCAGGGTCGCGGTGTATTCGCGTCCGTTGTCGAGCTGCAGGATCGTATAGCGGTCGCGCGGCGCGATGCGCTCATGCCGGCGGTCCTGGGGCAGTCCAAGCGCCTGGCGGTTGGCGAGCCACGCCAGTTGGTTGGCCAGCTTGTCTTGCTTGGCGGGCGGCACGTTCATGCGGATCGCAAATCCCCCGGGAAAGATCCGCGCGACCCGTCCCTCGACGCGTCCGATCTGGTTGAGATAGGCGACGATGCGTTCGTTGAGCTGAACTCCCGCGTCGGAGGAGAAAGCGACCCCTTTCGGAGAGGCGTCGATCGATTCGCAATCGAACTCCTGGCGATCGGAACGCATGAATCGTCCCAAGAGGCAGACCTCGACGCGCTGGTCGTGTCGCCGCTCCGCTTGTGCTGGCTCCCGGAGTTTCCATGCCAATGCGCCCATGGCGGCGTGCTCCTTGGATTCTCTGACGCCGACCCGGCGCGACCCTTGAGCCCGCTCAGGAATCACACACGCGCCGGCCGATTGCACGCTCACCATGACCCTTAGGGATTAAGGCGCTCTTACGCGCCGTGCATGACCAAACGTCAGGTCGCGGGTCGGTCGCCGGAATGGACGAACAAATGTTTGTAACGCCTGGGGATGTCGCGGAGCGAGAAGTTGACAGGCGCCGCGTCCTCCGGCTTGAGCGGCTCCGGCGTCGGCCGATCGAGCGCGCGCAAAGAGGTGAGAGCGATCGGTCCGGCGCCGCCCAGGCCCATCCATGAAGGCGCGGCATGAACCGCAAGGCCGCCAAGGATGCGGGCATGGGTCAACCCATGATGACGAAGAGGCATGAGAATGATCTCGATGTCCACTGTGTCGAGGCTGGGCAGCCCGGCCTCGGCGCCGATAAGGAAGGCCTGCGCCTCGTCGGCGACACAATGAAGAATCGATTCGAGCTCTCCGCGATCGGCGCCGCGCCACAGCTCCAAGAATGACAAGCCTCGCAGCTCCTTGAGGAACAGCGCGTTGGCCCTCGAGCCTGCGATCCGAAACGGAAAGCCGCGCGGGGGGTCGAAATCGACCACGAACGTGTCGGCCAGCACGCTCCGAATCGCGCCGGGATCGACATCGTTGCGTTCGGGCGCGCTGCGCGCCCCCCGCAATCGGTTCCAGTAGGCATAGAGTTCGATCGTGGCAGCGAGCTTCACTTTTGAATTCTCCACAACCCCACGCGCACTCCGTCCCGGAATGGAACGCAATTGATCTTTCGGCTTGGGCTTGCATGAGATGAGGCAGGGACCATGCCATTTCGCATCGGAAGGGATAGGCTCAGCGTTACGTGACGAACGTCGCGGCCGTTACCCTTTGGTCAACCCTGAAAGCGCAAGGGCTCAGTCCAGAATCGGCACACGCACGGCGAGACGAGGCGATCAGAATGAGAGATCCCGGTTCACGCCAACGCTTCGCGCCGTCGCCTTGATCAGCGCCCAGGCCTCGTCCGGGAGCGGCACGCCGCTTTGAGCGCGCTTTGCGCGGCTCGCGCGCTCGGGTTCGCCAGGCGTCAGGATCGCTTCGCCCGGGATGGCCTTCCCTTGCTGGAACCAATCGAGATAGCGCGTCATGTCGGCGTCGAAGACGTGCGAGGGATCGACTTTGCTGGGGTCGAGGTAGAGAGAGAACATGCCGTTCGCGAATTTGCGATCCGGTTCGGTCGCGCCATTGCCGGTGAGCGATCCGCCCAGGAGCTCGCAGAGCAGCGCAAGCCCGGAGCCTTTGTGCTCGCCGAAGGCGCGGATTGCGCCCGCGCCGCGGGTGTGGTCGCGCGTCCCCTCCGAGGTCAGGGGCCCGTAGAGCAGCGCGGGATCGCCGGAGAACGCGCCGTCGGGACCGATCAAAGCGTGGGACGGCAGCGGCTTGCCGCCGTGGCTTGCGACGTTGACCTTGCCTTCCGCGACCAGCGAGGTCGCGAAGTCGAGCACGACGGGAGGGGCGCCCTCGCGCGGAACGCCGACGCAGAACGGAGCGGTCGACAGCCGCCGCTCCAATCCGCCGAACGGCGCGACCAGGATCGAGCCGGCCGCGTTGACGAAATGGATCGAGATCAATCCAGCCGCTGCGGCGCGCTCCGCCCACTCGCCGACGCGACCGATGTGGCCGGAATTGCGCAGCGAGATTGCGGACAGGCCGGTTGCCTTCGCCTTCTCCACGCCAATGTCGACCGCCATCGGCGCCATCGTCTGACCGAAGCCAAAGCGGCCGTCGACGACGCCGATCACCGGGGTGTCGACAACGCGTTCCAGCGACTGGTTGGGGATGAGATCGCCTGTGTGCACCCAGTCGACATAACGCGGAACGCGGATGACGCCGTGGCTGTCGTGGCCCGTAAGATTGGAATCGACGAGCGAGGCGGAAATCCGGCTCGCTTCTTCAGATTGGCAGCCAACGCGGGCGAAAATCTCGGCGCAGAAGTCCGTCAACGGGTCGGGGGGAATATGAATCGTCATGGGGAGGGCGATTAAGCGCATTCCGTTCGACCGGCAACCGTATGTTCAGCGCTGATGGCGTCCGTCCACCGGTCGGGCGGATCAAAATTCGCCAAAGCCGGAGCGCCAGTTTAGACTTGTCTTGTAGCGGGCATCCAGGAGCGGACCATCCTGCTCCCGGTCCCGGCTTCGACAAGCGGGGCGTCGGAGTTGGCGACCGAGAGGCTGAGACGGGTATGAGCGCAAACGAACCGCGCCGCATCGCGCGCCGCCGCGAACCGATGTTCAATGCGCCCATTGTGGTCCTTGGCCTCATCGCCGTTTTGATCGGCCTCTATGCGGCCTTCAACTGGGCGCCGGTGGCGATCCAGGATCGGGTCATTCGGGATTACGCCTTCATTCCGGGTCGGCTGACCATCGCCATCTGGCCGGATCGGTTGACCGATCTCATCAAGCGGACGAACACCGACCCGGGCGCGCTCCAGCAGGCGCGGCAGATCCGGGAATTGCATGTGCTGGGCGGCGGCGCGAAGCCCTGGACCGTGCTGACCTACGCCTTCATGCACGGGTCCTGGACTCACGTGTTGCTGAATTGCGTCTGGCTGGTCGCGTTCGGACCGCCGATCGCGCGCCGGTTCGGCTCGATGCGGTTTCTTCTGTTCATGGCGGTGACCGCAATCGCCAGCGCGCTCGCGCATTGGGTGATTTCGCCGATGGATTTCTCCCCGCTCATCGGCGCGTCGGGATCGGATTCCGGCCTCATGGGAGCGGCGACCCGATTCATGTTTCAGCCGGGGGCGCCGCTCGGAGCGTATGGCTCGACCGATCGCCCCGAAATCGAGACGGTTCCGGCCGCGAGCCTCAGTGGCGTCTTTATGGAGAGTCGGTCGCTCATCTTCATTTTGATCTGGTTCGGGACGAATTTCATTTTCGGGGCCGGCGCTCAAATATTCGGCTTCTCGGACATGCCCGTCGCCTGGATTGCTCATGTCGGCGGCTTTATCGCCGGACTCGTCCTGTTCCCGCTGTTCGATCGTCCGTTCCGCGCGCCGCCGATGGCCGGAGAGCTTGTGCCGGACCCGCGGTCAAAGGAGGCTTGAGCGGGTTTCGCGCCCGCGCTTCGCCGGGCCTGCTTTGAGTTCAGCGGGGGAGCGGCGCGGCGCTCAGACATGGGGGGGAACAATGATTCTGCCGACCATCGATCCGCTCATCGCCGGGGGAGTCGTGGTGACGACCGCCTTCACCGACGCCATCTATGTGCAATTCAACGCCGCCGTTTCCGCCCGCCGGCGCTTCGCGGCGGCGAGTTGGAGCAGTGTCTGGTATCTGCTCTCGGCCTTCGCGGTCATCAGCTACACGTCGAATTGGGTCTATGTGCTGTTTGCGGCGATAGGCTCATGGATCGGCGGCTTCCTGTCGATCACGGCGCTCAATCGCACGCAGCCGCTGCGGAAGGATTGA
>DATDHT010000421.1:0-4698 GCA_036521435.1 Roseiarcus sp. | reverse complement strand
TCGATCTGCACGTCGATCAACCACGTCGTGTGCCATGGCATACCCGACGAGAAACCGCTGCGCGACGGCGACATCCTCAATATCGACGTGACCCTGATCGTAGACGGCTGGCATGGCGATGCGAGCCGCATGTTTGTCGCGGGCGAGGCCTCCCGGCGGGCGCAGCGTCTGATCGACGTAACCTACGAAGCGATGATACGCGGCATCGAAGCGATCAAGCCCGGCGGGACGACGGGCGACATTGGTTACGCCATTCAGACCTATGCCGAGGCCGAGCGCTGTTCCGTCGTGCGCGACTTTTGTGGCCACGGGCTCGGAAGGCTCTTCCACGACGAGCCGAATATTCTGCATGCTGGCCGAAAAGGGGAAGGGGTTTCCCTTCGCCCCGGCATGTTCTTCACCGTCGAGCCAATGATCAACCTCGGCGGTTATGGGGTGAAGATTCTCGCTGACGGTTGGACGGCAGTGACACGCGATCGGTCACTGTCGGCCCAGTTCGAGCATACGGTCGGCGTGACGGAGACCGGGTGCGAGATTTTTACCCTCTCGCCCACCGGAGCCGATCGCGCGCCGATCCGATGAATTCGGGAGCCGACCCCGACGGCAAGACCCGCCATCGGCGCCGCGATTCGCGCAGTCAGTTGCATGAAGCAGGCGCGTCGGCGCTGACGGGGGTCCGATTGCGGTCGCCCGCGGATCCGGCAGTTCCCGAAAGCGATGAAGGCGAAACGCCTCATTATCACGGGCACCGCGAGCGGCTGCGCTCCCGCCTCAGGGAAGCGGGACAGGGCGCCCTTGCGGACTATGAACTCCTCGAGCTCATTCTTTTTCGCGCGATTCCACGACGCGATGTGAAGCCGCTGGCCAAGAGCCTCGTCGCCCGCTTCGGCTCCTTCGGCGAAGTCATCGCGGCCGATCCCGGAAGGCTGGCTGAAATCGAGGGCATGAGCGCCGGCGCGATCTCGGAGTTCAAGATTGTCGAGGCCGCTGCGCAACGGTTCGCCAAGGGCGCGGTCAAGAAGCGGCTGCCGCTCGGCTCTTGGAGCGAGGTGATCGACTATTGCCGCACGTCAATGGCGTTCGAAGGCCGGGAAAGCTTCCGGGTCCTGTTTCTCGACAAGAAGAATGGCCTGATCGCTGACGAGGTCCAAGGGTCAGGCACCGTCGATCACACCCCGGTCTATCCGCGCGAAGTCATGCGCCGTGCGCTGGAATTGTCCGCGACGGCGATCGTTCTTGTTCACAATCATCCCTCCGGCGATCCGACGCCATCGACCCAGGACGTCAAGATGACGCAGGATATCATCGTGATCGCCAAATCATTGGGCGTCGCGGTGCATGACCACATCATCGTCGGGCGCGATGGACATGCCTCGCTGAAGGGCATGAGGCTGATCTGACGCGCCGCGGCCGTCGCTCCGGCATCGAGGCAAATGTATAACATATAATTGTTGTTATTATGGTCGCGGTCGAGCCAAACCCGGACGATTCTCGAGCACGAAACTAAACGGGGTCCTAACCCACTGATTCCGTTAGGGGCGCCGGTAAAATGGCGGCTAACGCAGTGTTGGACCCCTCGGCTCTTCGCGCGCTTTTAACGATCGCCGCCAACCAACCGCCGGGCAGTCGCCAGGTCCTCCAGCGTGTCGATATCGAACGTCACGCCCGTGTCCGGCGTCTCGACCTCGACCAGTTCGCTCGCGCTGAGCGCGCCGATCAGCCAGCGCGCGCCTTCGTCGCCTGTGAGGCGCATCGCCGACTCGAAGAGGCCTCGGCTGAGAAGAACGGGATTGCCGCGCCGACCTTCGCGTACAGGGACAGCTGCAAGCGCGCCCTCACGCCCCAGGAAGGCGTCGATCAGGGCGTCGGCCAGCCGGGGCTCAATCAGCGGCATGTCGCCCAGGAGCACGAGCGCTCCGGCGACCTCTCGGGGCATGGCGGACAAACCGACGCTCAGCGACGAGGCGAGTCCGCTCGCGAATCTCGGATTGAGGGCGACGCCAACGTCGAGGCCAACGACCGCCGCCTCCACCGACTCCCCCGCGTAGCCGGTGACCACGACAACGGGACGCGCCTTGGTCGCCAGCGCCGCTTCCACGACCCGTCGCACGATCGGCTTGCCGTCGAATTTCGCCACGAGCTTAGTGAGGTCCGGGCCGCCGGCGGCGCGAAAGCGCGACGACTGGCCAGCCGCGAGCACGATGGCGCCGACCCTGCAGCAGGACGTCACTTTAAACAGCCGTCGTCATTGCGAGGAGCGCAGCGACGAAGCAATCCAGGGGTCGTAGGACACCCAAGTTCTCCTGGATTGCTTCGCTTCGCTCGCAATGACGGGTGTGAGTCAACTTAAAATCATCCTGCGCTACTCACCGGGCGCGCGCGGCTGGGGACGCGAAGCAATCTCCATGAGAAGTCCGCCGACGCCCATCGCGCGGATGTCGGCGCCGCGGATGGGGACGCCCGCCAGCACCCGTTGCAAGACCCAGTCGAAGCCGTTCTCTTTCGGCGACCGCGCGCAGCCCGGCGCCCCGATGATCGGGACCCCGTGGCGCTCCGCAAGGAGCAGCAGATTGCCTGGATCGACTGGCATGCCGAACCGTTCGATACGCCCGCCGATCGCCTCGACGGCGGCCGGAATGACGTCGCGGCGGTCGGTGATGGCGGAAGCCCCGAACGCAATCAGCGCATCGCTGCCCTCGGCCAGCTTCGCGAGCGCGTTTGCGAGCGGCCCGACCTCGTGCGGGACGATCTCTTGCCCGACGATACGCGCCCCCGCCAGCGCCAGGCGGGCCTCGAGCACCCGCAAGGTTTTTGCGACGACTGTAGCCTTCAGACCGGGGAGCGTGGTTGAGACCACCCCGACCCGCATCGGCTTGAAGGGCTGCACCGAGATCGCGCCGGTCGGGGCCGCCGCGAGTGCAGCCTCGAGCATCGGAGCTTGCGTCGCAAACGGAATGATCTTGACCGTCGCAACCATGTCGCCGTCGGCGACCGCTCGATAGCGGGGCAACGTCGCGACCGTGATCGCCTCGTCGACCGCATTGACCTGGTCGATCGCTTCGGCCTCAACGACCGTAAGCCCGGCAGTCTCGGCGAAGAGATTGACCCGCCCCGTGAACGGCGGCGAGCAGCGCAGATGCGCGCCGGCGAGGCGGTTGGCGAGCTGCAGCGCCGCCTCATTTTCATCGATGTCGCCCGGTTCGAGCCGCGCCGCCACGACGCACTTCACGCCGGCCGATCCGAGAGCGACCCGGCGCTCATGATTGAGCACATCGCCCTTCTTGAAGGCGACCCCGTCAATCCGCACTCCGTGCGCGAGGATGGCTCCTTCGGCCTCCTCGATTGGCGTTAAGCCGAATTTCATGCCGCCGCGCTCTCAGTGCGCAGCGGCTTTTTGCGCAGCGAAGCGACGATCTCTCCAATGATCGACACCGCGATTTCGGCCGGGCTGACCGCGCCGATGTCGAGCCCGATCGGCGCATGGATGCGCTTGAGCGCCGCTTCCTCGAACCCGTGAGCGCGCATGCGTTCGATCCGTCGGCCATGCGTCTTTCGCGACCCGAGCGCGCCGATGTAGAAACACTCGGCCTTGAGCGCGACGATGAGCGCCGGGTCGTCGATCTTGGGGTCATGGGTCAGAAGGCAGATGGCGGTGTAGCGATCGAGCGGCGCGTCCGCCAGCGCTTCGTCCGGCCACTTCGCGACAACGGGCGTGTCCGGGAAGCGCTCGGGCGTCGCGAACGCGGTGCGCGGATCGATGACCGACACGTCGAGACCGGCGATCCGCGCGATCGGAGCCAGGGCTTGCGAGATATGCACAGCCCCAATGAGGGTGAGGCGCGGCGCGGGCGCTTGAACGGTCAGAAAATAATCCGCGCCCTGATGCGCGACCGTTGCGCTTTTGCCCATGCGCAGCGCCGTTTCCAATTCGGCGGAGAGCGGATCGGCGTCGACGGCTTCGGCGCGAACGAATCGCTGGTCGCCATCAGAAAGACGGGTGACGATGGCGCCCGCGCGCCGTTCGGCTCGCGCCGCATTCATCGCCTTGAGAACGTCGAGACGCATCAGGCGAGCTTCTCGACATAGACCTTGATGCGGCCGCCGCAGGACAGTCCGACGCGCCATGCGGTCTCGTCCGCAACGCCGAACTCGAGCATCCGTGGCGCGCCATTGGCGATCACATCCCCCGCCTCTTCCACGACCGCGCCCTCGACGCACCCGCCGGATACGGAGCCGAGAAAGTTACCCTCTGCATCGATGACGAGATGCGAGCCGATCGGGCGCGGCGCCGAGCCCCAGGTCTCGACCACGGTCGCAATCGCCACGCCTCGCCCGGCTTCCCGCCACGATTCCGCGGCGGCGAGGACGTCTTCGTCTCGGATCAGCATTGAAACCTCTCCTTCTTGCAGCAGCCTATGGCGCGACGAACCCGACTTTGGCGTGTGCGCCGTCGCAATAGGGCTTGTTGGCCGAATGACCGCATCGGCAGAGCGCGGTCCTGTCGACACGATTCACGGTCCGTCCCGTTCCAGAAATGACCTCGACTGCGCCTGAGACGCCGAGTGGCCCGTTCGGATAGGGCGTTATGGTCAATGGGCCGTCCCGCTTTGCGAGCGCGACGCTCGTGGCCGTGTTCGGCTCGCCGGTGGCGGCGAACGCCGCGGCGACGTGGGAGCCGTCGCAGTAGGGCTTGTTCTT
>DATDHT010000420.1:0-15425 GCA_036521435.1 Roseiarcus sp. | reverse complement strand
TTGCTTTAGCGCCAGTTGTGTACATAGTATACCAGTTACGCCATTGGCAAGTTTCAATCGGGTCGACGCCTCTCATTGTGGAGACGTGGGGCTTCGTCGGCGCCATAGTCTTGGGCGACTCGACGAGCCTAGCCCATTCCCCGGCGGTCGGGGTCGGAGATAGGCGTGTCGGACGGTCGACAACAGGCGCCACGCACGCTCGCAACAAGGCGGGATCCGCTGGCGCGGCCAAAGCTGGCTGAACTTGTCCAGAACCGGCTGCTCGCCGTCATCAAGGCGGAGAACCTGCGGCCCGGCGACCCTCTCCCGTCGGAGCGCGAGCTGATGCAGAGCTATGCTGTGGGGCGCCCTTCGATCCGCGAGGCCATGCAAAATCTGAAGCGGATGGGTCTCATCGAGATCAACCACGGTGAAAGGCCGAGAGTCGCGGCTCCGTCGTTCGAGCGCATGGTCGCCGACATGAGCGAGACAATGCGCCATGTTCTGATGAACTCGCCCGCCACCCTTAACCATTTGAAGGAGGCGCGGGCCTCATTCGAGATGACGATCGCGCAGATCGCAGCGCGAAAGCGCACCATGGATGATGTTGAAGACTTGCGCCGGATTCTGGCCGAGCAGGAACAGGCGCGCCTCGACTCGAACGCCTTCCTCGAAGCTGACGGTCGGTTTCATCACCGCATCGCCGTCATCACCGGCAATCCAATCTTCGCCAATCTCAGCCAGGCGTTGTTCGCGTGGCTCGCCCGGTTTCATTTCGACCTTGTTCGCAAACCGGGCCTCGAACGGCTTACGCTGGCCGAGCACCGCCAAATTCTGGAAGCAATCGAGCGCGGGGAACCGGACGAGGCGGCGAAGCTAACGGGGGACCACCTGAACCGCGCCAATACGCTCTACAATCAGGCCAACTTTCGCGCCTGACCGATGCGCGCCCTCTTCCGAAGGGTTGTTCGTGCTGCGGTGCTGGTATACTGAGTACGTAAGACGATTCAATGGAAAACCAGCTCAGAACGATGGTCAGCGAATCCCCGCAGCGCGCGGGGGGAGGTCAAATTAGCGTCCGACCCGCGGCGCTGTTCGATTGGGTTTCTCGACTTTGTCCAACTGGGGACAATGCGCCGTGAGCGTCGCGCGCATTGAGGCCGACTACTTCATCGAAACAGCCTACGACGTCCGGACGGCTGTCGAAGCCATGGCCGGCGAACAGTCCTCCGGAACTTTTGTCCCAGTTCCGGGCGAAACCCCGGAGCTCAAGGCGCGCTCGGCCGCGCGCGTCGAAAATCTGGAAGTGCTCGGCGAAGCTGACTGCCCAAGCCTTCCCGGGTCGGGCGCTCCACGCGAGGGCGGGCGGCGGCAGACTGCGCGCGCGACGCTGTCGTGGCCTCTCGACAACATCGGCCCTTCGCTGCCCAACCTGATGGCGACCGTGGCCGGCAATCTGTTCGAGCTTAAGCAATTCTCGGGCCTGCGCATTCTCGATATGCGGCTGCCCGACGCGTTCGCGAGCGCTTACCCCGGTCCCAAATTTGGCGTCGACGGCACCCGTGAGCTGAGCGGCGTGCGCGGGCGCCCGTTGATCGGCACCATCGTCAAACCATCGATTGGCTTCACGCCAGAGCAGACAGCCGAGCTTGTGGATGTGTTGTGTGCGGGCGGCATCGATTTCATCAAGGACGACGAATTGCAGTCTGACGGCGCGCTGTGTCCGTTCGAGGAGCGCGTGCGCGCCGTGATGCGCGTCATCGACCGCCACGCCGAGCGCAACGGCCGGAAGGTCATGTTTGCGTTCAACCTCACGGGAGAGATCGACGAGATGCGGCGCCGCCACGACCTCGTAGAGAGCCTGGGCGGCACATGCGTGATGGCGAGCCTCAATTCAATCGGGGTCGTCGGAATGATCGCGCTTGGGCGCCACGCCCGCTTGGCCGTTCATGCGCACAGGAACGGCTGGGGCTATTTGTCTCGCCACCCTGCGCTCGGCTGGTCTTATGTCGCGTGGCAAAAAATCTGGCGCCTCGCCGGCGTCGATCACATGCACGTCAATGGGCTTGCCAACAAGTTCAGCGAATCCGACGAGAGCGTAATGGCATCGGCTCGGGCCTGTCTCACGCCAATGTTCGACGTCAAACCGTGCACCGTGATGCCGGTGTTTTCTTCCGGGCAGGCGGCGCGTCAGGCGGCGGGAACACTTGCCGCGCTTGGCTCGACTGACCTCATTTTCGCTGCTGGCGGAGGCATCATGGGCCATCCCGGCGGGCCCGCGGAAGGCGTGCGCGCGTTAAGGGAATCCTTCGAGGCGGCGATGGCTGGCGTTCCCGCCGAACGATACGCCTCGACGCACCCCTCGCTTGCCGCAGCGCTGCAGATGGCCTCTGCATGACAAAGCGCGCCGGCCTTCCCCCCGGAATCCTGGTCGCATTCTATGGCGACGATTTCACCGGCTCTTCGGCCGTCATGGAGGTGATGACCTTCGCCGGCTTGCCGGCGGTGATGTTTGTCGGGACGCCGACACCCAAGCAGCTCGAACGCTTTCGGAGCTACCGAGCGATCGGCATCGCCGGCGTCGCCCGTGCGCAGCCCCCGACATGGATGGACGCGAATTTGCCCGCGGCCTTCCGCGCACTCGCGGCGCTCAAGGCCCCGGTGACGCACTACAAGATTTGTTCAACGCTCGACTCCTCGCCAACCGTAGGATCGATCGGCCGCGCGATCGACATCGGCGCGCCCATCTTCGGCGAGACGCCTGGGGCTGCGACCTGGCAGCCGCTCATCGTCGCCGCGCCGGCGATTGGACGCTACCAGGCGTTCGGCAATCTCTTCGCAGCGTCGGCCGACGGTGTTTACCGCCTCGACCGCCATCCAGTCATGCAACGACATCCGGTTACGCCCATGGGGGAGGCCGACGTGCGTCTTCATGTCGGAAAGCAGACCTCGCGCGCGATCGGGCTCATTGATTTCGGCGCCATGAAGGGCGGCGCGGGTCTCAAGCGGTTCGACGCCGAGCTCAAGCAAGGACGATCGCTGCTTGCGTTCGACATCGTCGACGATGAGACTCTGCAATGGGTCGGAGAGCTGATGTGGAGTCGGCGCAACCGTTCGCTTTTCGCTATCGGGTCGCAGGGAGTGGAATATGCGCTCGTCGCGCATTGGCGCGCCGAGGGGTGGCTTCCGGTCGCGGTACGACAACACTCCGCCTCCGAACGGTCGCAGATCGTTGCTGTCTCGGGTTCGGTCTCACCGGTCACGGCTTCGCAGATCGACTGGGCGGAGACGAACGGCTTCGATCTCATCAGTTTCGCCGCCGAAGCAGGCCTAGACGACCGGCGCTGGCAGGCCGAGATCGACGCGACGGTCGAGCGGGCGCGAGCCACGCTCTCGAGCGGGCGCTCCCCGCTGGTCGTGACTGCGCGCGGCCCCAATGACGAAGCCGTAGCTCGATTTCGAGCAAAGCTTGCAGTCTCAGGCTGCGATCCCGTCGAGATCAACGCGCGGATTGGCGGCGGTCTGGGTGAAATTGTTAGGCGTCTCATTGGCGCGACGCGCGTCAAGCGCGCTGCGGTTTCAGGGGGCGACACCTCCGGCTTCGCCATGCGCGCGCTTGGCGCTTACGCACTCGAGGCGATCGCGCCAATCGCGCCCGGAGCCCCGCTCTGCCGCGTTTTCTCGACCGATCCGAAGGTGGATGGGATCGAGATCGCGCTGAAAGGCGGACAGATGGGGAAGGCGGATTTTTTTGGATCGGTTCGCGCAGGACGCGCGACAACTTGCGGAGGAACGACGTGACGAAAATCGCACTGCTGGGCGCCGGCGGAAAGATGGGGGTACGCCTGTCGACCAACCTCAAGGACACCCGGTTCGACGTGGAACATGTCGAGGTGTCGGAAGAGGGGCGGGCACGTCTCAAGCAGACGCTGGGGATCGAATGCATGGAGCAGGGTCAAGCGGTTTCGTCGGCCGACGCAATTGTCATGGCGGTGCCGGACCGCCTGATCGGCAAGATCCTCAAGACATTCGTCAAGGAGCTACGCGCCGGCGCCAAGGTCGTCATGCTTGACGCGGCGGCTCCCCACGCCGGCGAGTTACCAGAGCGCGAGGACATCACCTATTTCGTCACGCATCCGTGCCACCCGCCGATCTTCAACGACGAAACGGAGCCAAAAGCGAAAACCGACTATTTCGGCGGGGTTCACGCCAAGCAGCATATTGTCTGCGCGCTCATGCAGGGACCGGAGTCGCACTACGCCGAATGCGAAGAGATCGCCCGCCAGATTTATAAGCCGGTGATGCGCGCACACCGCTGCACGGTCGAGCAGCTCGCCATTCTCGAACCGGCGCTTTCCGAAACAGTTGGCGCGACATTCGCGCTCGCGCTCAGAGAGGCGACGGATGAGGCTGTCCGCCGAGGGGTGCCGAAACAGGCCGCGATCGACTTCATCATCGGCCACCTCAACATTGAGCTGGCGATCGCGTTCGGAATTTTTCCGGAGGGCAGGTTCTCGGACGGCGCCCTACAGGCGATCGACAAAGCCAAGCCGGTTATATTCCGTGACGGATGGATCGACCGCGTTTTTGCCCCGGCGGCTGTACTCAAGTCGGTCAAGGACATTTGCGAGGCTCGGGCCCCGTAAGCAGTTTCGACTCGCCTTGGCCCAACGACATTGGACATGTCGGCCCTTCCAGCTAGCCAGCGGAGAGCGATTTTCGCCCGGAGAACAGTGCGCGGGCCGAGGTGATTGCAGCCTGACATTCGCCTGCAGGCTGCATCGTTTGCTCGGCATCTTACGGAGGAGGCGTCTACGCCGCGGGAAGCCTAAAGCTTATCGCGATCGGCTCTCAAGCCCCGCCCGACTCAGTGCTCCAAAACCGCATCCAGAGCCTCGGGAAGCGGGACGCCGAATGACGCGATGACGCCTCGGCTGGTCCGTACGAGATTGGCGCTGGGGCCGTTTGTTCCGACGCTGCGGCGACTGACGCGCGCGCCTTCGATCAAAAGAAAAAGCGTATCGGCAAGGAGGTCCGGCTGCGAGGCGCCGGCGGCGTGACATAGATTCGTCAGGCGCTCACGCTGACGCATCTTGAATTCTTCGATGACCCGAAGACCGGGGTGGCCCTGCTCCGTCAATTCGATCGCGGCGTTGGCGAGATCGCAGCCGCGTTCGTCCCCGGCGATAAAGGTTGCGGCCTTGTCCACGAAACCGTAAAGTTGACCACCCGGGTCGCCGGGGTTCTGGGCCTCGATTTCGGCCCAGATTTCGTCCGACTTTCGCCCTTTGTAGTTCAGGTACTCAATAATAAGTTCGTCCTTCGAATCGAAGTGGCGGTAAAGGGCCATTTTGCTGGTGCCCGCAGCCTCGGCGATCGCTTCGACGCCTACCCCTCGGATGCCCCTGCGGTGGAAGAGGTCCTGCGCGCAGTCGAAGATTCGGTCGCGGGGCTTTCCGGCCCTGGAAACTTGTACCTCAGGATCCGAACTCGATTTTTCTTTGTTCATGGTGCTTGACGAACCCGTTACCGATCGGTATCAGATAGCGATACCGACCGGTACCATCCCGTGCTTGTAGAGTCAAACGGACGCGGGTAACACGCCGGACGCCTTGGTCGAAAGGAACACCCGCTATGGCGTATCACAGCGCCCAGACAATCGACGACCTTCTGGCGGACTCGCTCATTCAGAAGGTCATGCTCGCGGACCGCGTGGAGCCTCAAGCGCTCAAGCTCTTGCTCGACGGGGCCGCCCGCCGCATCGCCGATTCGCGGCGCGCGGCTGCCGTACAGGTGGGGCAGGATCTCGGCCGGCGCAGCTCGTTTCGGCAACCGCTCCTCCTGATGCGGCCTATTCCGCGCGCGGCGGGCGGTGAATGCGGAGCCTCGCTCTGCGGCTGACCTTCCTCCGGTAAAGCCGAGGCGATCCCGTGGTCGGCTTTTTCATCCAACGCCCAATCTTCGCCTCGGCGATCGCCGCGATCCTCGTGCTCGCAGGCGCGATCTGCTTTTTTCTGCTGCCGGTCTCCCAGTTTCCGGAGATTACGCCCCCGCAGGTCGTCGTCAGCGCCAATTACCCAGGCGCGAGCGCCCAGGTCGTCGCCGACACGGTGACAACCCCGCTCGAGCAGCAGATCAACGGCGTCGAGGGCATGACCTACATGTCCTCGGCCAGCTCGAACGACGGCTCCTCGACGATCACCGTCACCTTCAAGGTCGGCTATCCGCTCAACATCGCCGCGGTCGACGTACAGAACCGCGTGTCCCAGGCGGCGTCCTCGCTCCCTGCGATCGTCAATCAGGGCGGGGTGACGATCAAGAAGCAGAATCCGAACTTCGTCCTCATCGTCAATCTCGTCTCGCCGGACCGTTCGGTCGATTCGGTGACGCTGTCGAACTACGCCTATCTGCAAATCGTCGACCAGTTGAAGCGGCTCCCCGGCGTTGGCGACGTCCAGATGTTCGGCGAGCGCCGCTATTCGATGCGAGTCTGGCTCGATCCTGACAAGCTCGCCAATCTCGGCGTCACCGCCGTCGAGGTCCAGAACGCGATCGCCGAGCAGAACGTTCAGGTCGCCGCGGGCAAGATCGGCCAGTCCCCCGCTCCTCCCGGGACCGCCTTCGAACTGCAGGTCAACGCCCAGGGGAGGCTCAACGATCCAGAAGAATTCCGCAACATCATCGTGCGCGCCGATCCGGTGAGCGGCGCCGTGGTGCGCTTGCGAGACGTTGCGCGGGTTGAACTCGGCGCGTTGCAGTACTCCTCGTCCGCGTTCTTCGGCAAAGATCCGACCGTCGTGATGGCGATCTTCCAGATGCCGGGCTCCAACGCGCTCGACCTGCAGAAGCAGGTCAAGACGAAGATGGAGGAGCTTTCGAAGCGCTTCCCGCCTGGAATTGCTTACGCCATGCACTACGACACGACACGCTTCGTGTCGGCGGCGATGCACGACGTGGTCATCACGTTGATCGAAGCGCTCCTCCTCGTCGTGATGGTCGTCTTTATCTTTTTGCAGAGCTGGCGCGCGACGATCATTCCGACGATCGCGATTCCCGTTTCGCTCATTGCGACGCTGGCGGTGATGCAGATTTTCGGCTTCTCGCTCAACATGCTGAGCCTGCTCGGCATGGTGCTTGCAATCGGCCTCGTCGTCGACGACGCGATCGTCGTGGTGGAGAATGTCGAGCGCCAACTCGAAGCTGGTTTGCCGCCCCTTCAGGCGGCGCGAAAAGCCATGTCGGAGGTGACCGGGCCGATCATCGCCACGACGGCGGTGCTTATGGCCGTTTTTATCCCCGTCGCCTTCATTCCCGGCGTCGCGGGCCGACTCTACAACCAGTTCGCGCTGACGGTCGCGATCTCCGTGGGGATCTCGGCCTTCAACTCGCTGACGCTAAGCCCGGCGCTGAGCGCGGCGTTTCTGCGCCACGGCCCGAAAGGGCAGTTCATTCTGTTCCGCTGGTTCAACGCCGGCTTCGAATGGCTCGCGAACTTTTATGCGCGCTGCGTGCGGCAGTTCATTCGCTTCGGCTGGGCGCTGGTCGCCGTTTTTTTTCTGTTCGTAGGCGGCGCCTATGTGCTGTCGCGAGTCATCCCGACCACCTTTTTGCCGGTTGAGGATCAGGGCTATTTCTTCGTCATCGTGCAATTGCCGGACGGATCGTCGCTCGAGCGCACCGACGCCGTGGCGCAGAAAGTGCGCGATCTCCTGCAGGCGACGCCGGGCGTTCAGATTGCCGGCTTCATCAGCGGCCTCAATTTTCTGACCAATGCGGCGCAGTCGAACTCGGCGATCGAATTCGCCGTTTTGAAGCCATGGAGCGAGCGCGGGCCTGAGGAGAACGCGTCCGCCTTGGTCGCCGCGGTGCGCCCGAAGCTGCTCGCAATTCCGGAAGCCTTCGCGCTGAGCTTCGATCCGCCCTCGGTCAATGGCCTTGGCACGACCGGCGGCTTCGAGTTCGAGGTCGAGGATCTGGCCGGGCGCGGAGGCGCGCAGCTCAGCGACGCGACTCAGGCGCTGATCGCCGCGGCCCGCAAACAGCCTGAGCTCAACCCGCAATCGTTGTTCACCTCGTTCTCGGCCTCGACGCCGCAGCTCTTCTATGACCTCGACCGGACGAAGGCGAAACTGCTCGGCCTCAGTCTGCCGGACGTTTTCAATACGCTGCAAATCTATCTTGGCTCGCTCTATGTCAACGACTTCAACCTGTTCGGCCACACCTTCCGTGTCACGATGCAGGCCGACAAAAAATCACGCGCCTCGCCGTCGGATCTTAGCAAGCTCTACGTCCGCAACGCGTCGGGGGGCATGATTCCGTTGAACGCGCTCGGAACCCTCAAGCCGATCGTTGGGCCGGAGACCGTGCCCCACTACAACAATTACGCCTCGGCGCTGATCAACGGCGCGCCCGCGCCGGGCTTCAGCTCGAGCCAGGCGGTGGTCGCGATGCAGCGCGCCGCGGCCGAGGCGTTGCCCCGCGATTTCGGCTACGAATGGACCGGCGTGACCTTTCAGGAGCTCAGCGCCGGTTCGCTCGCCACGATCGTGCTCGGGCTCGCGATCTTCTTCGTGTTCATGATTCTCGCGGCGCAATACGAGAGCTGGTCGATGCCCTTCATGGTGCTCTCGTCCGCGCCCCTGGCGATGGTCGGCGCGTTGGGCGCGATCTATGTCCGTGGAATGCAGGTCGACGTTTATTCGCAGATCGGCTTCGTCATGCTGATCGGGCTGGCGGCGAAGAACGCGATCCTTATCGTCGAATTCGCCAAACGACGTCGCGAAGAAGGCTTGTCCGTCGTCGAGGCCGCGATGGAGGCGGGACGGCTGCGTCTGCGCCCGATCCTGATGACCGCTTTCGCCTTCATCTTCGGCGTGCTGCCGCTGATGTTCGCGAGCGGCGCCGGCGCGGCGAGCCGGCAGTCGCTCGGCACGGCCGTCTTCGGGGGCATGGTCGCGGCGACTTTGCTGACGCTGATCTTCGTGCCGGTTTTCTATGCCCTGATTGAACGCGCTCGCGAGGGACGCGAGGCGAAGATAGTCGCGCCGCACGCCGGCGCTCACCTTGCGCCCCGCGCTGAAGCCGCCGAATAACGCCCAGGAGCTTTCCATGCGCGCTTTCAAAATCTCTCTCGCGGCCATCGTGACCATCGGCGTTGTCGCGTTCGCGGGCTTCCGCATTGCCGGCGATCACGCGGACGGCGCGACGGAATCCGCGGCTGCGCCGGCAATGATGGCGATGCCGGTGCCGGTCGTTTCAGTCGTCAAAAAGACGCTGCCGATCTACCTCGACTATCCCGGACGCATCGAATCGATCCGCAGCATCGCCTTGCAGGCGCGGGTGTCCGGTTACATCGACGCTCAGCCGGCTGCCGACGGCGCCGACGTCAAGAGTGGCGATCTCCTGTACCAGATCGATCAGCGCGACCTTCAGGCTGCGCTCGATCAGGCGAATGCGCAGGCGCAGCGCGACCAGGCGTCACTCGAATACGCGAAGGCCAGTTTCGGTCGCGGCGAGGAATTGGTCAAAAGCGGCTTCGTCACCAAGGACGCCTACGATCAGAGGGCAAGCTCGATGCATCAGGTTGAGGCGGCGCTGGTGCTCGACCGCGCGGCGATCGACGCGGCCAAGCTCAACCTGGGATATACGGAAATCCGCGCGCCTTTTGCCGGCAGGCTGGGACGCAACCAGGCCGCAAAGGGCGCGCTGGTCGGTCCGGCGAGCGGGGCGCTCAACACGCTGATCGAGCTCGACCCCATCTATGTGACCTTCAACCCGAGCGAGTCGGATCTGGTCGAGATCACGACGGCGCGGGCCGCAGGCAAAGTCGACGCCGAGATCTCGCTCGCGGGCACGGACACGGTCCGTAAGGGCGAGCTGACCTTCCTCGACAATACCGTCGACAAGGCGACGGGCACGATCGCCGCGCGAGTCACGATCGCCAATCCCGACTTCACCCTGTTGCCGGGCCAGTACGTGCGGGTGCGGCTCCATATCAGGGACGAACCCGACGCGTTCATGGCGCCGCAGGCGGCGCTCGGCTCGAACCAGATGGGCAAGTTCGTCTATGTCGTCGGCGCCGGCGACAAGGCGGAGCAGCGCCTTCTCACCCTTGGACCAATGGACGGCGACCTGGTGAGCGTGACCAAGGGTCTGAGCGAGGGCGAACGCGTTATCGTTGGTAATCTGCAGAAGATCGGCCCCGGTTCGCCGGTCAAGCCGCTGCCGCAGCAACAGAAGCCGAATCCCTGACCGGCAATTGCGCCGGAGACTGGCTCCCGTGCCGGAAGCGGCCGTCTGGCGAGAGCGCGCATTCGACGGGTGCGCGCGCTTGCCTCTCTTTTGGTCTAGCCGCAATTTTACCGGCGCCCCATCATGATTTCAGTGGGTTACGACCCCTTTTAGTTCCGTGCTCGAAAACGGGGCGTCTCGCCTGATTGTCGAATCTATTTATACAATAAAGATTTGTATAAATGAAGGCCTTCGATCAGTCGATTGCGTTTTCTATCGGCGGGCGCTCGGGCCTGCGTCGCACGGCGACCATTTCCGCGAGGATGGAGAGCGCGATCTCATCCGCCGAGATCGCGGAAATGTCGAGCCCGGCCGGCGCCTTGATCGCAGCGAGCGCGTCCTGGGAGACGCCTTCCTTGGCGAGTTCACCTCTGAGCGTGTCGGCTTTGCGGTGCGAGCCGACAAAGGCGCGATAGCGCGCGTTCATGGTTGCCACGCTTTTCAGCGCGGCGCGATCGCCCGCTCCCTGGGTCGAGACGACGACGAAGGCGTGATCTCCCGCTTCGTTCGGGTGCGATAAACCTACGAAGCGCGAAACCCCAATCTCGAAACGCTCTTGCTCCTCCGGCGCCGCTGCGACGGTTACGGCAAAGCCCATCGAGGGCGCTAACCTGGCGAGCGCCACGGCGACCGGCGAAGCGCCGAGGATCAGAAGGCGCGGACTCGGCAGAACGGGCTCCACGAAGACATCCATCGTTCCCTGGCTCGGACAGGAGTTCTTGGCGAAAAAGACGCCGCCGCGCTCCTCGCCGGCCGCTGCGCCAAGGTCGGCGAGCGCATCCTTGGGCGCGATCGAGACGAGCCGCGATTGGCCATCCAACATGCACTGGCGCGCCGCCTTGACGACCGCAGCGCGCGCGCAGCCGCCCCCGATCCAGCCTTCCTCGATCGAACCGTCCGGCCCGATCAGGGCTTTCGCCCCCGCTTTCGCGGCGGTCACGGAGATCGTGCGAACGACGGTGGCGATCGCGAACGTCTGCCCTTTGGCTTGACGCGAAGCGGCTTGTTCGAGCACGCCCATCATATCCTCGCCAGATAAGGTTCGAGCGCCGCCAGGCTCTCGAGACTGTGCGCGGGGGCGAACAGGTCGAGATAGGGCAGGGCGGCCTGCATGCCGCGCGCGCTCGGCTCGAAGCCACCTCGGCCGGTCAGAGGATTGAGCCAGACAATGCGCTTGCAGCGCCGCCTCAAGTCGCGCATCGCCGACGAAAGCAATTCCGGCGGTCCGGTGTCGTAGCCGTCCGAAAGGATCATGACGCAGGTGCGAGAATGGATGACGCGCCGCGCGTGGATGCTATTGAACGCCGCGAGACACTCCCCGATCTTTGTGCCGCCGCCGACGCCGGCCGCCATCAAAGCGAGCCGGTCGAGCGCGCGCGCCGGGTCGCGCTCTCTGAGCGCGGAAGAAACGTGCGCCAGCCGCGTATGAAAGAGGAACGCCTCGGATTCGCGAAAGACCTGAGTCACAGCGTGCAGGAAGCGGGTGAAGAACGAGACGTAGGTTTCCATCGAGCCGGAAGCGTCGAGCAAAGCGACGAGCCTGAGCGGCTTGATCTTGCGCCGGCGGAATTTGAGGTCGAGCGGTTCGCCGCCATGCGCGACGCTGAGCCGGATCGTCGCGCGCAAGTCGAGCCGCCGGCCGCGCCTTCGCGCACGCTCGCGGCGCGTGAGACGCGACCGCATCACGCGGGCTAGGCGTTCGGCCAGTTCGGCCGCTTGGGCGCGCTCCCTCTCGCCTACGAACGCCGCGATGTCCTTCCTGGACATCGCCTCCTGCGCCGATGCGCCCCTATGTCGCCCGCCGCCATCAGCCGGAGCGCCTTCAGGAGCGCCGCCCTCGCCGATGTGGGTCGGCTCCTGTCGCTGATCGTCCGCGCCAGGGCCTTGCTCAAAACGCCGGGGCGAGCGCGCGGCGAGCGCTTCGGCGCTGATCTTCGCGGCGCTCTTCACGCCGCGCCCGCGCCAGAACGCGTCGAACAGCTCGTCAAACCGCGCAAGCTCCGTTCGGCGTGAAGCGAAAAGACTTCGCATCGCGGCGCGCAGGCGTTCGGGCCGCTCGGCCATCGGGCTCGACATCAGCCGCGCCGCATCCTGCGCTTCGGCCTGGCCGATGACGAAGCCTGCGTCGCGCAAGGTGACGACAAACCCGGCAAGGCGCTTGCGCATCGCCGGTCCCGGTCCCGGTCCTTCGACATGAAAGCCCTGCGCGCCCATCACGCGGCGCCCCTCATGCGATGTCCCTCATGCGATTTGCCCGACCAGCCGGCTCGTCGTCTCTTTGCTGATCGAGGCGCGGTCTTCGCGAGTTTTCAGGAGCGCGATCAGCGTCGCGTGGACGATCTCCGGGTCGTCATGCAGATCCTTGACCTCGAGTCCGGCGAGGGTGGCGGCCCAGTCGAGCGTTTCCGCAACGCCTGGAACCTTCTTCAGGTCTTCCTTGCGCAGCATTCCGACCATGCGCGCGATCTGCAAAGCAAAATCGGCGTCGAGGTTAGGCTGGCGGTTGAGCAGAATGGCCGCTTCGCGATCGACGTCGGGAAAGTCGAGATAGTGATAGAGGCAGCGGCGGCGCAGCGCGTCCGACAATTCGCGCGTGGCGTTGGAGGTCAGAACGACGCGCGGGATAGTGAGCGCGGTAATCGTGCCGAATTCGGGGATCGTCACCTGAAAGTCCGACAACAGCTCGAGCAGGAAGGCTTCGAATTCCTCGTCGGCGCGGTCGACTTCGTCGACCAGCAGCACGGGCGCGGTCTTTCGCCGGATGGCGCTGAGCAGCGGCCGCTCAAGCAGGTAGTCTTCGGAAAAGATGTGCGCTTCGATTTCGGAGGCGTTTGAGCCCCCGCCCTCGCGCGCCTTGATCGCCAGCAACTGGCGCTGATAGTTCCATTCGTAAAGGGCCGAGCTCGCGTCGAGCCCCTCGTAGCATTGCATGCGGATGAGCTCGCAGCCGTGCAGCGCGGCAAGCGCCTTGGCGACTTCAGTCTTGCCGACCCCCGCTTCGCCCTCGATCAGAAGCGGGCGCTTGAGGGTGTCCATCATCCATAGCGCGGTCGCGAGGTCGCGGTCGGCGACGTAGCCGACTTCGGCAAGACGCGCCGCGATGGCTTCGCGTGGAATTCGCTCGCTAGGCATGCATGTACTCCCCTCTCCCCCCGGAGAGGGGTTGGAGGTGAGGGTGTCCGTCGCAGAGTGGCGCGTCACGTCAAAGACTCTCATCCGGCGCCATAGCCCGTCGAGAGACGGGCGTCCTTCGACGCCCTGTGGCGCCGCCTCCTCCCGGAGGGAGAAGGGGTTACGCGTGCAGTCCTAAATCCTCCGCCGCCTGCCAGATGCGATAGGCGTCATGAGGCATGGCAATGTGCGTCGAGCCCGCAAACTTGAACGCGTCGTTCACCGCATTGGCGAAGCAGGGCACGCTGCCGACGTTCGGGCTTTCGCCGACGCCCTTGGCGCCGATCGGATGATGCGGCGAAGGCGTGACGGTGTAGTCCGTCTCCCAATGCGGCGTCTCGACGGCGGTCGGCAGGAAATAGTCCATGAATGACGCGCCTTTGACGTTTCCATCCTCGTCGTAGACGATCTCCTGACCCATGGCGATCGCGTAACCTTCGGTGCAGCCGCCATGCACCTGGCCCTCGATGATCATCGGGTTGATGCGCGTGCCGCAATCGTCGAGGGCATAGAAGCGCCTCACCTTGTGGACGCCGGTGTCGACATCGATGTCCATCACGCAGATATAGGCGCCGAACGGATAGGTCATGTTCGGTGGGTCGTAATAGCTGACCGCCTCGAGGCCCGGCTCCATGCCGGGCGGAACCTTGTTGTAGGCGGCCCAGGCGATCTGGCTCATCGTCCTGAACGCCTCCGGATTGCCCTTGACGCTGAAGCGGTCGACGTCCCACTCGAGATCGCCCTCGTGCACCTCGAGCATATAGGCCGCGATCATTTGCGCCTTGGCTTTGATCTTGCGCGCGGCCATGGCGATTGCTGCACCCGCGACCGGGGTTGAGCGTGATCCATAAGTTCCGAGGCCGTATGGCGCGGTGTCGGTGTTGCCTTCCTCGACCGCGATGTTGTCGGCGGGAATGCCTATTTCGGTCGCGATGATCTGCGCCCAGGTGGTTTCGTGGCCCTGGCCCTGGCTCTTGGTGCCCATCCGCGCGATCCCCTTGCCGGTCGGATGGATGCGGATCTCGCAGGAATCGAACATCGCAATGCCAAGGATGTCGCAGTTCTTCGACGGGCCCGCGCCAACGATCTCGGTGAAAAAGGCGACGCCGATTCCCATGAGCTCGCGCGTCTCGCCGCGCTTGAACGCCTCCTGCTTCGCCTTCTGCTCCTCCCGCAGTTTGCGATAGTCCGTGGCGTCGAGCGCCTTCTGCATGGCGGTGTGGTAGTCGCCCGAATCATATTCCCAGCCGAGCGCCGAATTGTAGGGAAACTGCTCGCGCTTGATGAAATTCTTGATGCGGAAGTCGACCGGATCGAGCCCCAACTTCTGCGCCATGATGTCCATCGCGCGTTCGATCGCATAGGCGACCTCGGTGACGCGGAACGAGCAGCGATAGGCGACGCCGCCCGGCGCCTTGTTGGTGTAGACGCCGTCGACCGAAAGATGCGCGACCGGGAAATCGTAGGAGCCGGTGACGATATTGGCAAAGCCTGCCGGCCATTTCGACGGATCGGCGCAGGCGTCGAACGCGCCGTGGTCGGCGAGGATGTGCACGCGTAACCCCGTGACCCGGCCATCCCGCGTCGCCGCGATCTCCGTCGTCATGTGGTAGTCGCGCGCAAACGAGGTGGTGGACAGGTTCTCGATCCGGTCCTCGACCCATTTGACCGGAACGCCCGTCACGATCGAAGCGACCGCGGCGCAGATATAGCCCGGATAGGCGCCGACCTTGTTGCCGAAGCCGCCGCCGATATCGGGAGAGATGACGTGAATCTTCTGCTCGGGCAGGCCAGCGATCAGCGCGACCACCGTGCGGATGACATGAGGCGCCTGGAAGGTGCCGTAGATGGTCAAGTCGCCGGTGATCTTGTTGAAGTTGCAGATGCACTGACACGTTTCGAGCGGGCAGGGGTGGACGCGTTGGTAACTCAACAGGTCCTTGGTCGAGACCTCGGCCTTCACGAAGGCGGCGTCAGTCAGCTCC
>DATDHT010000419.1:0-10720 GCA_036521435.1 Roseiarcus sp. | reverse complement strand
TTAGCTGGACCATAGCGGCTTATCCAATTCCCGAAGATCTCCCAGCCAGCTAGCGACGCCTTAATACACCCGCGCCTTAGGCTCGATGTAGCCGATATCGTTGCTCATCGTATAGGTGTGAACCGGCCGGTAGTCGATCGTGACTGTCTGTTTGTCAGGATCGATCCAGGCCAGCGTATGCTTCATCCAGTTGGCATCGTCGCGATTGGGATAATCCTCACGCGCATGCGCCCCGCGGCTTTCGAGGCGGTTGAGCGCGCCCTCCATCGTCACCACGGCCTGAACGATCAGATTGTCGTATTCGAGCGTCTCGATGAGATCGGAGTTCCAGATCAGCGAACGGTCGGTCACGGAGACGTCGGCGCCGTTGCGCCAGGCGGCGTGAATCTTTTCCTTGCCGACCGTGAGAACTTCGCCGGTTCGGAAGACGGCGCAATTGTCCTGCATGACGCGCTGCATATCGAGGCGAAGCGCCGCGGTCGGGGTCTTGCCCTTGGCGTTGCGGAACCGATCGAGCCGGGAGAGCGCGAAATCCGCACTGTCTTTGGCGAACTCTGGCTGTTTGTCGCCAGGCCTGAGCATCTCGGCTGCGCGAAGCCCCGCCGCGCGGCCGAAGACGACAAGGTCGATCAGCGAATTGGACCCGAGCCGGTTCGCGCCATGCACCGACACGCACGCGGCTTCGCCAAGCGCCATCAGTCCCGGCACGGTCGCGTCGGGATCGCCGTTGATCTTGGTCAGAACCTCGCCGTGATAATTGGTCGGGATGCCTCCCATATTGTAGTGGACAGTTGGCAGGACGGGGATCGGCTCCTTGGTCAGATCGACGCCGGCGAAGATCCGGGCGCTCTCCGAAATGCCGGGCAGCCGTTCATGCAGCACCTTGGGGTCGAGGTGGTCGAGGTGCAGGTAGATGTGGTCCTTGTCCTTGCCAACGCCGCGGCCCTCGCGAATCTCCATCGTCATTGCCCGGCTGACCACGTCGCGTGACGCAAGGTCCTTGGCTGAGGGCGCATGGCGCTCCATGAAGCGCTCGCCCTCTGAATTGAGCAGGTAGCCGCCTTCGCCTCGCGCGCCTTCGGTGATCAGGCAGCCCGCCCCATAAATGCCGGTCGGATGGAATTGCACGAACTCCATATCCTGCAGCGGCAGGCCGGCGCGCAGCGCCATCGCGTTGCCGTCCCCGGTGCACGTGTGAGCCGAAGTGGCCGAGAAATATGCGCGGCCATAACCGCCGGTGGCGAGCACAGTGGTCTGAGCCCGGAACCGATGGATCGTTCCATCATCCAGCTTGAGGCAGATGACGCCGCGCACCGCACCCTCGGCGTCCCGGATGAGGTCGATGGCGAAATATTCGATGAAGAACTGGCATTTCGCGCGCAGCGCCTGACCGTACAGGGTGTGCAGGATGGCGTGGCCGGTGCGGTCGGCGGCGGCGCAGGTGCGCTGCGCGATGCCCTTGCCATAGTCGGTCGTCATGCCGCCGAATGGACGCTGGTAGATCTTGCCTTCTTCGGTGCGGGAGAACGGCACGCCCCAATGGTCGAGTTCGTAGACGGCGGACGGCGCGTTGCGGCAAAGGTATTCGATGGCGTCCTGGTCGCCGAGCCAATCGGCGCCTTTAACGGTGTCGTACATATGCCAGCGCCAATCGTCCGGCCCCATATTGCCGAGCGAAGCGGAAATGCCGCCCTGCGCCGCGACGGTGTGCGAACGCGTGGGAAAGACTTTCGAGATGCATGCCGTGCGCAAGCCGGCCTGGGCGCAGCCGACGCTCGCTCGCAGGCCAGACCCGCCTGCGCCGACCACAACAACATCGAATGTGTGGTCGGTGATCGGATAGGCCTTGCCTCCGAGCGCCGGCGCGCTCTGCGTGGAAGAGCCATTGGTCGCCATGGATGTCCGTCTTCTTAAAGTTTGCTCAGGTGAACGCGACCCGCAGTGTCGCGTAGAGACAGGCCAGGGCCAGAAGCGCGGCAAAACAGGTGTTGGCCGCCAGCGCCCAAGCGCGCAGTCGACCGCCGATGTAGTCGACGATGACGGAGCGCATACCGAGCTCCATATGGACAATGCCGGCGAAAATGAAAGCCAGCAGCAGGATCGCCGGAATTGGATGCGTCAGCTCCGCTCGCACGCTGTTGTAGTCCTTGCGCAAGAGGTCGAGCATCAGCCAGACGAAGCTGATCGTTAGCGGCACAAGCGCCAGCGAGGTCAAGTGAATGAGCCACGCCTCGTTGGTTCCAACGCGCGCGGAGCCGAGAAACCGGACCCTGCTGAGGGGGGTGCGCAGATCGCTTGGATGCTCGGCCAATTGCTTGCTCCCCTACCGAATCGCCAGGCCGATGATCCACACGAGTACTGTCAGCGCGAACCCTCCGATCAAGGTCGCCCACGCCATCTGATCGCGCAACGGGGCGTCGAGGGCGTAGCCTGCGTCCCAAATGATATGACGAACGCCCCCGACGAGGTGATGGAAGAGCGCCCAAGTGAGGACGAAGAGGACGACGCGCCCGATGAAGGATCCGATAAAATCGGAGAAGATGGCGAAGGTCGAGGCGTCAGCCGAAGCGGCGATGAGAAACCAGGCCAGCACCAGGACGCCAAAGTAGAGAGCGACACCGCTCATCCGATGGGCGAAGGACATCGCCATCGTCATGGTCAGGCGATAGACACTGAGGTGCGGTGACAACGGCCGCGGACGACGCGAACCGGGCAGAGCGTCGCTCGACGCCATAGGGGTGATTCCTACTTGTGTTCAATTGCGAATTTAGACCGGTCGGTCAACGTCCGCAACGCTAGTTATCTCCGTTCCTTTAGTTAGTGCGGGCTAACGCGGATTTCTAATCATGGCCCAAGCGCCGCTTGGACTTCCTTGAGTGTCGGCGGGTCGGAGCCCTTGCGCATACAAGTGATTGCGGAGGCGGCCGCGGCAAAGCGGAGCCACCTTTCGAGTTCGCTTCGAGATGGCGTGGGCGCCTCGGCTCCGAGCGCGTGGTCGCGGTCCATTGCCGATAGAAGCGCCGACATGAAGCTGTCCCCTGCGCCCACGGTGTCGACGACCTCGACTTGCGGCGCCGGGACCTCGATGCGTTCTTTCCCGAGCATTGCCAGGGCGCCGCGCTCCCCCATCGTCGCTACACAAAAGCGTGGGCCGGACTTTGCCCAGGCGGCAAGGCTCTCCTCAAGGCTGCGGCCTGGGTAAAGCCATTCGAGATCCTCCTCGCTCCCCTTGACAACGCGAGCGTGCGAAACGTGGCGTTCCACCAGCGGGCCGATTGCTCCACGGTCCGGAGTGACAAACGGGCGGATGTTGGGATCGAAGCTCACAGTCGCGCGAGAGGACGCAAGCCGCATCGCTTCGACCACCGACTGTCCGTGGCGCTCCACGGCGGCGAAAGATCCGACGTGCAGGTGTCGCGCCGCGCTCGGCCATTCGGCCGGAAAAGGCCACGGGCCATCGTAAGCCGTTCCGTCGAGGTAGAAGGAATAGCGCGAGCCTGTCTTTGCGGTGCCGCGCATGACGAAGGCGAGCGTGGTCGGACGCATGTCGCGCGCGACGAAGCTCAGGTCGACCCCATTCGCAGCGAGGGCGCCGGCGAGCGCTTCGCCGTTCCCGTCCGCGGAAAGGCGCGCGATGAAGGCCGTCGGGGCGCCAAGCCGAGCGAGCCCAATGGCGACGTTATACGGCGAGCCGCCCAGGACGGCGTCATAGGCATCGGCCTTGACCGGATCGGGGATGAGATCGATCAGCGCCTCGCCGGAGATCATGATCATCGTCGCTATCGATCCAGCGAGCCGCCGCTCACTCGCTCACGGCTGCGTGTACGAGGTCTTCACGGTCGTATAAAACTCGGCCGCATACCGTCCCTGTTCGCGCGGGCCGAGGTTCGAAGCCTTACGCCCCCCGAACGGCGCGTGATAGTCGACGCCCGCCGTCGGCAGGTTGACCATGGTCATGCCGACCTCACTATTGCGCTTGAAATGCGAGGCATGCTTGAGGCTTGTCGTGCAGATGCCGGCGCACAGGCCGAACTCGGTGTCGTTGGCGATCGCCAAGGCGTGATCGTAATCGCGCGCCGGAATCATCGCCGAGACGGGGCCGAAAATTTCCTCGCGCGCAATGCGCATGGTGTTGTCTGCGTCGAGGAAGAGGGCAGGGGCCATGTAGAAGCCGGGCGTGTCCCGATTGAGCCGTTCGCCGCCGAGCGCGAGCTTGGCGCCTTCGCCCTGGCCAATTCCGATGTAGGACAGATCCTGCTCGAACTGCGACGCGTCGACCACTGGCCCGATGTGGGTTCCGGCTTTCACCGCATCGTCGATAACGAGGCCGCGCATCCGCTCCGTGAGCGCATCCGCGAAGCGCCGGTAAATCGGCTCCTCGACGATGATGCGCGACGAGGCGGTGCAACGCTGACCGGTCGAGAAATAGGCGCCATTGACCGCGCATTCGACCGCATTCTTGAGATCAGCATCGGCAAGCACGACGAGTGGGTTCTTGCCGCCCATTTCGAGCTGAAACCTGCGCATGGCCTTGGCGCACGCGGCCGCAACCTTGACGCCGGTCGCGGTTGAGCCTGTGAAGGTGACCGCATCGACTTTCTTGTGCTCGAGGATCGCCTGACCGACCACCGAGCCGCGCCCGACGACGAGATTGAACACGCCCTTGGGAACGCCGGCCCGGACGATGATTTCAGACAGCGCGTGGGCGCAGCCGGGAACGAGATCCGCCGGCTTGAACACCACCGTGTTGCCATAGGCGAGCGCCGGCGCGATCTTCCAGGCGGGGATCGCGAGCGGAAAGTTCCAAGGCGCGATAATGCCGACGACCCCGAGCGGCTCGCGCGTGACCTCGATGTCGACATTCGGCCGTGTGCTGGCGAACTTCTCTCCCGGAATCCGCAACACTTCGCCAGCAAAGAAGTCGAAGATCTGTCCGGCTCGTGTCGCCTCGCCAATGCCTTCCGCAAGGGTCTTGCCTTCTTCGCGCGAGAGCAGGCGCCCGAGCTCCTCGCGCCGGGCCAGAATCTCGGTCGAGGCTCGCAGCAGAATGTCATGCCGCTCCTGAGGCGTGGTCCGCGACCAGGCCGGGAACGCGGCATGCGCGGCCTCGATTGCGGCATTCGTCTGTGCGGCGTCGGCTTGCGCATATTCGCCGACAAGATCATTCGTGTTCGAAGGATTGATGTCGCGAGTGACGCTTGAGCCGTCGACCCATTCTCCGGCGATAAAGTTCTGGTGCGCGCCCATGCTCTGTCCCTAAGTTATCGACCAAATTTCTGGTGTGTGGGCGCCTAAATCAAGCCCCGTTTGGCAAGATTGCGCATCAGCGCTCCAACGCCGAATGTCCATCGCTCGCACTCTTCGCATGGCCGCATGCGATTGACGAGCCGCCCGAGTTTGTCCGTGCTGATCGTGACGATATCGCCTGTCTTGTGCGTGAAACCCATGCCCGGAGCGCCGCGATCGGCCACGGGGGCGAACATCGTGCCGAGCAAAAGGACGAACCCGTCCGGATAGGCGTGGCTTGCGCTGATCGTTTGCGCCGCAATGTCGCTCGGGTCGCGGCTGATCTTGGCCATTGACGAGCCACCCTCAAGACGAAAGCCGTCCTCGCCTTCGACCACGAGCGAGAGCGTCGCCTTTCGCACGTCGTCAAGCGTGAACGTCTCATCGAAGAAGCGCAGAAAGGGACCGATCGCGCAACTCGCGTTCTGGTCCTTGGCCTTGCCAAGCAGGAGCGCCGAGCGTCCCTCGACGTCACGCAGATTGACGTCGTTTGCGAGCGTCGCGCCGACAATTGCGCCACTGGAGGCGACCGCGAGGGCGATCTCAGGTTCGGGATTGTTCCAGAGGGAGGCCCTGTGGAACCCCGCGTCGTCGCCCGCTCCGACGGCCGACATCGGCTGGCTCTTGGTGAACACCTCCGCGTCCGGGCCAATGCCCACTTCCAAATATTGGGACCACGTGCCGGCCTTGACCAGGGCGTCCTTGAGCCGCATCGCCGCGGGCGAACCTGGCTTGAGCGTGCTGAGGTCATCGCCCAGAACGCCCACGATCTCTTGTCGCGCCTTCGCCGCGCCTTCGCGGCTGCCGCGCGCGCGTTCTTCGATCACGCGCTCGAGCAGAGATTGCGCAAACGTGACGCCGGCCGCCTTGATCGCCTGCAGGTCGATAGGCGCCAGCAAATGCGAGTTGCCGGAAGCGCGGCTGTCGCGCGGAGAGCGGGCGAGAATGTCACTGAGCCCGCCTATGCGCGGGCCTTGCGCCACGCGCAGCGCCTCGGCTGGGGAGGGCGTTTCGCAAAGATCGCGCATGGTCGGAAACGCGGCGCTGACGTCGAAGACGCCCTTCTCCCTGATCGCGACGACCGAAGGGCCATTGGCCTCCGGGCGCCAAACGCGCGCCGCCAGAGCGCCGGCGAAGCCGTCCGCGGGCAGCATTGTCTCCTCGCGCAAGTCGAATGCAGGCATCACCATCCTTTCGGCGCGGCGTTTGAGGATTGACGGAGCCGCGTCGGCTCTCTAGCCTCTAACATGTTAGAGGGAGGAGGCGAAGCGTCTCGCTTCGCTTTGAGCGGCGGGTAGGATTTGACAAAGGGCGCCTATTCCAAGGCGGACGCCGTGTATGGCGAATTGAAGGAAGCGATTCTCTCCGGCGCGCTCGAGCCAGGGAGCTTGATCGACAAGACCGGGTTGTGCGAAAAACTGCGCGTCTCACGCTTTCCCGTTTCCGCCGCGGTTAGCCGCCTGGCCTATGATCGTCTGGTCGATGTTGCGCCGCAACACGGCTCGTTCGTCGCGCGGATCTCGCTCAATGACGCGCGCGAGCGCCTGTTCATCCGCAGCGCTCTTGAGGGTGAGATCGCGGCGGAGGCCGCTCGCCGTATAAGCGGCGCCGACAAGGATGCGCTCGCCGCCAACCTCCGGCAGCAAGTCGCGGCGGTCGCCGAGAAGGATCGAACGACGTTTTACGAACTCGATGTCGCGTTCCACCAGATACTGACCACTCGGTTAGGAATGGCGCGATCCGCCGATGTGCTTGCGTCTCTGCGTGTCCATCTGGAAAGAACACGCAGACTGACTATGTTGTCCTCGGAGCAGCTTCGCGCGAGCCTGAATGAGCACGCCGCAGTTGCGGCTGCGATCGAAGCCGAGAACCCGGACGCGGCGCGCGATGCGATGAAGCAGCACCTCAGGATTACGGCGGCGCGGCTCGAGGATCTCGCGAAGCGACAGCCGGAACTTTTCTCCCCTTAAGGCAACCCTTGTACCCAAAAGATGACAATCATGACCACACCTCGGGCTCTGCGCCTCGACCCTTCGGACAACGTGATCATCGCGATTGATGACATTTCAGCTGGATCTGAACCGTCAGGCGTCGCCGCTCGCCAGCGCGTCCCGAAAGGCCACAAGATGGCGGTGGTCTCGGTCGAAGAAGGCGCGCCGATCCGCAAGTTCGGGCAGATCATCGGTTTCGCCTCCCGGCCGATCGCCGCGGGCGAATGGGTGCACGAGCACAATTGCGCGGTCAAAGAATTCGCGCGCGACTATCATTTTGGCGAGGACACGCGCCGCGAGAACATCCTGCCCGTCGAGGAGCAGCCGACTTTTCAGGGCTTTCACCGTGCAAACGGCAAGGTCGGGACGCGCAACTATCTCGCGGTCCTGACCTCGGTGAACTGCTCCGCGACCGTCGCGCGACTGATCGCGAAGGAGGTCGAACGCTCGGACATGCTCGCCGACTATCCGAATGTCGACGGAATCATCGCGCTCGTCCACGGCACGGGTTGCGGCATCGCCGCCAAGGGCGAGGGATTCGACGCGCTCATGCGCACGCAATGGGGCTACGCCGGAAACCCCAACATTGGCGCAACCTTGATGGTCGGGCTCGGCTGCGAAGTGTTTCAGATCGGCCGCATGAAGGAGGAATATGGGATCGTCGAAAGCGACTCATTCCACAGCTTGACGATCCAGGCGACTGGCGGCACGCGCAAGACGGTCGCAGCGGGCGTCGATCACATCCGCACCATGCTGCCCGCACTTAACAGCGTTGAGCGAAGGCCGTCGCCGGCGAGCGAGCTGACGCTCGCGCTCCAATGCGGCGGCTCGGACGGCTATTCGGGCATCACCGCCAACCCCGCGCTCGGCGCCGCGGTTGACATCCTGGTGCGCAATGGCGGCACTGCGATTCTCTCGGAAACGCCTGAGATCTATGGCGCTGAGCATCTGCTGACACGCCGCGCCGCGACGCCCGAAATCGGTCACAAGCTCGTCGAACGCATCCGCTGGTGGGAAGATTATTGCGCGCGCAACGGCGGAGAGATGAACAACAATCCTTCGCCCGGAAACAAGGCCGGCGGCTTGACGACCATTCTCGAGAAGTCGCTGGGCGCCGCCGCGAAGGGTGGCACGACCGCGCTCAACGAGGTCTATGAATACGCCCAGCCGGTCACGGCCAAGGGCTTCGTGTTCATGGATACGCCGGGCTACGATCCGGTGTCTGCGACGGGGCAAGTTGCCGGTGGCGCCAACGTTCTCTGCTTCACCACCGGGCGCGGCTCGGCTTACGGCTGCAAGCCGACGCCGTCGGTAAAGCTCGCCACCAACAACGACACGTATCGCAGGATGATCGAGGACATGGACATCAATTGCGGCGACGTCCTCGACGGCGTCTCGATCGCCGACAAAGGCGAGGAGATTTTCGATAAGGTTCTCGCGGTCGCTTCGGGCGAGCGGACCAAGTCGGAACTCCTGGGATACGGGGACGCGGAATTCGCACCCTGGCAGATCGGCGCGACAATGTGACGAGCGTCGGTCGCTGGCCGATGGACAAAGCTCGGAATCCTGGGAACGCTTTGAAGATGAACGGGCCGGGGACCGCCGCATCATGAAAACCGCGCTCCTGTTCGATCTCGACGGAACGCTGGTTGACAGCGACCCTGAGCACCTTGTCGCATTCCAGCGCGTGTTTGCGCCGCATGGGATTGAGCTCGACCACGCCGAGTACGCCGCGAAGATCATGGGCGCTCCCAACGACCTGATTGCGAGTCGCTACCTCGCGCATTTGTCGCCCATCGAGCAGGCCGCAACCCTGGACGCGAAGGAAGCCGCCTACCGCGACGGCTTGGGTGCGCTCGAGCCTATTCTAGGCGTTCTCGCGCTGCTCGACTTTGCCGACCGGCGCGGGCTCAAGCGCGCAGTCGTCACCAATGCGCCGCGCGCCAACGCCGAGAAGGTTCTCGCTGCGTTGGGGATTGGGAAACGGTTGCCGGTCCTTATAATTGGTGGCGAGCTCGCGCGCTCCAAGCCCGATCCTTTGCCTTATCTGACAGCGCTTGAACGCACGGATGCGTCGGCGGCCCATTCGATTGCCTTCGAGGACTCGCTGTCGGGCGTTCGCGCCGCTGCAGCCGCAGGCCTATCGGTGGTAGGCGTGACGACCACGCTTGATTCGCGAACGCTGATCGAGGCGGGCGCGACATTCGCGGCCAGCAATTTTACCGATCCACGAATCTTCGAATTGATTGAAGCGCGCCTGAATGCTGGCGCTGAAGAAGGGGCAAAAGCGTGAGATTGGCGCAATTCATCGACGAGAACGGGAAGCGGGCGCTTGCGGTCACCGCGCGCGGCGAGAGCCGTCTGGTCAAGGGCGCGCGCACGACTGTCGACCTCGCGCGCCAGGCGATCGCGCAGGATGTGTCGCTCCGCAAGCTCATCGCGGATCGAGGAGTCGGCAAGCCGGTCGATCTCGCCCGTGCCTTGAAAGAGCGGCGTGTGCTCGCGCCGATCGACCACAAGGATCCCGCGCACGTTATCGTAACGGGGACGGGCCTCACGCATCTGGGTTCGGCGGAGGGCCGCGACAAAATGCACAAGGACCTCACCGACCCCTCCAAGCTCACCGACTCGATGCGCATGTTCAAAATGGGCCTCGAAGGGGGCAAGCCGGCCAAGAGCGAAATCGGCGCGCAGCCCGAGTGGTTTTACAAGGGCGACGGTTCATCCCTCGCCGCTCCGGAGGGCGATCTGCCCAGCCCCGCTTTCGCACTCGACGGTGGCGAAGAGCCTGAGATCGTTGGCATCTACCTGATCGACGACGTGGGTGTGCCGCACCGTATCGGGTTCGCGCTCGGCAACGAGTTCTCCGACCACATCACCGAGCGGCAGAACTATCTTTTGCTCGCGCATTCGAAGCTCAGGCCTGCAAGCGTTGGTCCCGAGCTGCTGGTTGGCGACCTGCCTTCCGACATCAACGGCATGTCGCGCATCCGCCGGGCCAGGGAAGTCATCTGGGAAAAGCCGTTTCTGTCGGGCGAGCAGAACATGGCGCATTCGATCGCCAATCTCGAGGCGCATCATTTCAAATATGGCTTGTTCCGCCGGCCGGGCGATGTCCATGTCCATTTCTTCGGCACCGCGACGCTGTCGTTCAGCGACGGAGTGAAAACGCAGAAAGGCGACGTGTTCGAGATCGAGTCCGAGACCTTCGGCCTGCCGCTCCGCAATCGGCTTACTCTTGAGAAGGCCGCGAAAGCGCGGGTGCGGGCCCTTTAGCGCCCTCCCTTCAATTTTGCGCGCGTCGAGGCGATTTCAAAGACTTAAGCCTCTTTTTGTGCAACTCGGCAATCCAAGGTTCCCCTGTTATGCAGCGCCGGATCAACGCCCTCATGGTGAGCAGCGAGGCGAGGCCTCGCGTCTCGAACCATGATCCAGTCAGCGGC
>DATDHT010000418.1:0-10066 GCA_036521435.1 Roseiarcus sp. | reverse complement strand
TACGCCTTCCGGCGTTGTGAATTCAGCAAGCCTATCGAAGAATCCTTTCCGCTGTACGCCGTATTGATCTGTTTTGCTCAACATGTCCTCCTCTATTACCTTAATATATACTACGCAATGTCTTCCGGATGGAGGAATTCTACGTCGACATTTGGCATCTCAAGGAATCTTGCCCCGCGCTCTGTGAGCGTCGCGCGAAGAGCTCTGCTTTTCAATTCCGTATTATTACCTAGATCCCGGAGCACCAGCTCCGGTCCGCGTGCGCGCTGGACCGCGAAGAGAAGGCATGCGAGATCCCGGGCTAGGTAGGGGCCATCGATCTCCAGCACGAGATCGACCATCTCGATGGCGTTCTCTTCATCGACCACATCTCGAAGCTCAAGCGCGATTGGGTGATCGGGAAATTCCAGAAAGCCGCCAAGCGCGCGGGAGTTGGCTCGCATGTGCTGTGAAGCGAACTCGCGCGTTTTTGAATAGGCTACGTCCAATCGTCTGAAACAGGTTCAATCGTCAGGGAGCATGCTCATGCAACGCGTTGCGATTCTCGGCCTTGGCATCATGGGAGCCGGCATGGCCGCCAATTGGCTGGCCAAGGGTTTTGAGGTCTCCGTCTGGAACCGCACGGCGGCCAAAGCCCAAGCGCTGGCTGGCAAGGGCGCCAAGGTCGCGGCGACGCCTCGCGAAGCGGCGACAGGCGCGGACTTCATCTTCGCCATGGTGGCCGACGATGACGCCTCGCGCAGCGTCTGGCTCGGGGCGGACGGCGCGCTCGCTGGGGCGAAGAAGGGCGCGATCGGGGTTGAATCCAGCACGTTGACCCCCGACTGGGTCCGCGAGCTTGGCCGTCACGCAGAGGCCAAGGGATGCGGCTTCCTCGATGCGCCGGTCGGCGGCAGCCGTGCAGCGGCGGAGGGCGGCGAACTGAGGTTCTTCGTCGGGGGCGACCCCCAAACCTACGAGGCGACGCGCCCTGCGCTTTCGGCGGTGGGCGCCAAGATGGATCTGCTCGGGCCTCTCGGCGCGGGCGCGACCTGGAAGCTTATCAACAACCAGCTCGCCGCAGGCCAGATCGCCGCGCTCGCCGAGGCGCTCGAGGTCGCCAAAAAAGCCGGCTTCAGAGATGAGCAGATCTCCGAGCTCATCCTGGGCGGCGCCCCGGCGAGCCCGATCGTCAAGCTCAAGCTGCCGCGCATGCTGACGCGGGATTTCGAGCCCACGGATTTCGCGCTCAATCTCATGCTGAAGGACGCTCGCTATGCGGCGGCGCTCGCCCAGTCGCTCGGCGCCCCCGCCGGCATGATCGAGGGCGCGGCAAGCGCGTTCGCGCGCGCGGACGCCAAAGGGCTGGGCGCCAAGGACATCGCCGCTGTGGTCGGCTGAACGGGGATTGAGTCGATGCGCGCGGGCGGAAACGAGCCGCGCCCGGATGGTGAGCGATGGCCGCACGGCATGCCTAACGGCGCGACGAGGTTGACGAGCTTCCTTTCGAAAGCGACCCAGCGCAACAGACGCGGGCAAATCCAGGGGGCCTAACGGAGCGATGCAGGATCTGAGCGTGACGACGGAACGCCCCTGGCATTCGGAACCGGCCGAGGCCGCGCTCGAGCGGCTCAAGTCCTCGGCCAAAGGGCTGAGCGCCGACGAAGCCGCGAGGCGCCTCGGAGCGGACGGGCCGAACCGCCTGCCGGCCGGCAAGCCGCGCTCGCTGCTGGCGCGCGTGTTCGCTCAGTTCAACAACCTCCTCATCTATGTCCTTCTCGCTTCGGCGCTCGTCACCATCTTTCTAGGTCACGCGCTCGACGCCGTGGTGATCTTCGCCGTCGTCGTCATCAACGGTGCGATTGGATTCATCCAGGAGGGCCGTGCGGAAAAGTCGCTCGACGCCATCCGCGCGATGCTCACCCGCGAGTCCTCGGTCCTGCGCGACGGACGCCGCCTGACCGTTCCGGCCGAAAGTCTCGTGGTCGGCGACGTCGTGCTGACCGAGGCAGGCGACCGCATTCCCGCCGACTTGAGGCTCTTGCGCGCGACGAGCCTCAAGATCGAAGAGGCGGTGCTAACCGGCGAAGCGGCCGCATCCGACAAGGCGATCAATCCCGTCGCGCCCGATTCCGCGCTCGGCGACCGCGCCTCGATGGCCTATTCCGGCACGATGGTCGCGAGCGGGCAAGGCGCCGGGCTCGTGGTCGCGACCGGCGCAGCGACTGAGCTTGGGCGCATCAGCGCCATGGTCGGGGGCGTCGAAATGCTGACCACGCCGCTCGTCAATCAGATGAATGTTTTCGCCAGGCGGCTGACGATTGTCATTCTGGCGCTCGCCGCTTGCGTCTGTATCTTCGCCTTCAAGGCGCGCGGCTACGAAATCGAGCACGCGTTCATGGCCGCGGTTGGGGTGGCCGTATCCGCGATTCCCGAAGGCCTCCCCGCGGTGATGACGATCACGCTCGCCATCGGCGTCAAGCGGATGGCGGATCGCAACGCCATCATTCGCAGCCTTCCTGCGGTCGAGACCCTGGGAGCGGTGTCGACGATCTGCTCGGACAAGACCGGCACGCTCACCTTGAACCAAATGACGGTCGGCGCGGTTCTGACCGCATCGGGCGAATTCGAGACCACCGGAAGCGGCTACGAACCGCGTGGCGAGTTCCTTCGCGGCGGCGTTGCGATCGACCCCGCCGCTTATCCCGATCTCGCCGCTGTCGCCCGCGCTTCTCTCCTTTGCAATGACGCCTCGTTGAGACAGTCGGGCGCCGAATGGATCGTCGACGGCGATCCGATGGAGGGCGCGCTGATCGCCTTCGCGATCAAGGCGGGCGCGGACCCCGAGGTCATGAAGCGCGAGTCCCCGCGGCTCGCGGAGATTCCCTTCGATTCCCGACATCGATTCATGGCGACCCTCAACCCTGTCGGCGCGGACAGTCTCATCACCGTCAAAGGTGCGCCCGAGCGCGTGCTCGAGCTCTGCGTCTCCCAGCGCTCGGCAACCGGCGACGAAAAGCTGGACGCCCCGGCGTGGCGCGCCGCAATCCACAGGCTCGCGGCCCGAGGCCAGCGCGTCATCGCCTTCGCCTCGAAGCCGGCGGCCGGCGCCGAGCCCCTCGAATTGGCCGATGTCGAAGAGGGCGACCTCACTCTGCTCGGCCTTGTCGGCCTGATCGACCCGCCTCGGCCGGAAGCGGTTCAGGCGATCGCCGAATGCAAGGCGGCGGGGATCGACGTCAAGATGATCACCGGCGATCACGCCTCGACCGGGGCCGCGATCGCGCGCGAGCTCGGCTTGGGCAAGGGCTCCGTCGACGCGCTGACCGGTCACGCGATCGACACGATGGACGATGCCGCGCTTCGACGCTCGCTGCCGACGACGTCCGTTTTCGCCCGCACCAGCCCCGAGCATAAGCTCCGACTGGTCGAGGCGCTGCAGGCCGACGGCGCTGTCGTGTCGATGACCGGCGACGGCGTCAATGACGCGCCGGCGCTGAAGCGCGCCAATGTCGGCGTCGCCATGGGCCACAAGGGCACGGAGGCGGCCAAGGAAGCGGCGGAAATGGTGCTGGCCGACGACAATTTCGCCACCATCGCCGCCGCCGTGCGCGAGGGCCGCATCGTCTACGACAATCTGGTCAAGGTGGTCGGCTGGGCGCTGCCGACCAACGGCGGCCAGGCGATGGCGATCGTCGCCGCCGTGCTCCTGGGCGTCACCATGCCGATGACGCCCGCGCAGATCCTTTGGGTCAACATGGTCACCGGCGTCGCGCTCGGACTTGTGTTCGCCTTCGATCCGGCGGAGCCCGGCGTGATGCAGCGGCCGCCGCGCGATCCGCGCGCGCCGATTCTCTCGTCTCTTCTGGTCTGGCGAACGGCGCTGGTCTCGGCCCTGTTCTGCGTGCTGGTGTTCGCGGTCTTCTTCTGGGCGCTGAAACGGGGTGAGGAGCTCCAGCACGCGCAGACTTTCGCCGTCAACACGATGGTCGGGCTCGAAATCGCCTACCTGTTCAGCGTCCGCCTTCGCCGCAGCGCGCCCTTCGACTTCCGCGCCATTCGCTTGACGCGCGCGCTCTTGATCGGGATCGGCGCCGTCATCGTGCTGCAAATCCTGTTCACCTATCTGCCGCCGCTCGAAACGCTCTACGACACGCGGCCGATCGATTGGCCCGACATGGGCGTGGCGGCGCTCGCCGCAGTCGGCCTGATCGTGGTGCTCGAACTGGAGAAGGCGATCCGGGTTGGCCTGTTCGGGGCCGGGCGGACGTGAGGGGAGCGGACGGCCATAGAATGAGTGGGAATGCGTTTCGAGGATCGTGTCATGCCCGCGACGGAGCGTGTGAAGGAATTGGCGCTTTCGCTTGGGCTGTGATTCTCTGTCGCTGGTGTGCGAGAGGTGAATCGGCGATGGGTGAAGCTCGGGTGGTGCGGCCGGACCGGCGTCAGCGGCGCTGGGACATGGTCGATCTTGAGGGTCTCGTGCCGGGGACCATCGCGCGCGCCTCGTGTGGAGTTTCGTCGAGAGCCTCGATCTTGCGCTCCTTTATTTCTCGCCGGTTCCGTACAATGCCCCGAAAGTTTTTGTGTCAATCGACTATAACCCATTGAAATGTCTCGATCCGAAAAAATAAACGCTAGTAAACGCAAGCAAATTAACTAACGTTTATGCTCTTTTAGTTGCTTTTAGTTGCTTTTATTTGCTTTTACTTTCATCAACCTATGCGGAATCCGTATGCTTTGAACCCTTGCGTCGCCGCAATCGCGCCGAATTGACAGCGCCTGAGGGCACGGGCTCTTGAAGCGGCGTCCGAGCGCCAAACGGCCCTATCCTGGCGACCGACGGAGGATCACAATCCATGCTCGGTGCCACTGCTCATCTTGATACGTTCGCGCGCGACAATCTGCCTCCGCCCGACCAATGGCCGGACTTTCGGCTCGACGGGCTCGACTATCCTGAACATCTGAACGCCGCGGTCGAGCTCACCGACCGCATGGTCGAACGCGGCTTCGGCGACCGCACCGCGCTCGTCGGCCATGGCCGGCGCCGCACGTACAACGAGCTTGCCGACTGGACCAATCGTTTGGCTCGGGCGCTGATCGAGGACTATGGAGTCAAGGCCGGCAATCGCGTCCTGATCCGCTCGGCCAACAATCCCGCGATGATCGCCTGCTGGCTCGCCGCGACCAAGGCGGGCGCGGTCGTGGTCAACACCATGCCGATGCTGCGTGCCGGAGAATTGACGAAGATCGTCGACAAGGCCGAGATCGGACTGGCGCTCTGCGACACCCGCATCCTCGATGAGCTGGTCGCCTGCGCCAAGGACAGCCGCTTTCTCAAAGGCGTCGTCGGCTTCGACGGCACCGCCAATCACGACGCCGAGCTTGACCGCCTGGCTCTCAATAAGCCGGTGACCTTGGCCGCCATTCCCACGGGGCGAGACGACGTCGCCTTGCTCGGATTCACTTCCGGAACAACCGGCTCGCCCAAGGCGACGATGCACTTTCATCGCGACATTCTCATCATCGCCGACGTCTACGCGAAGGAGGTGCTGAAGGTTCGGCCCGACGACGTGTTCGTCGGTTCGCCTCCGATCGCCTTCACCTTCGGACTGGGCGGACTCGCCGTCTTCCCCTTGCGTTTCGGCGCCTCCGCGGTGCTGATCGAAAGCGCCACCCCGCCGAATCTTGTCAAGATCATCGAAGCCTATAAGGCGACCGTCTGCTTCACGGCGCCGACGGCCTATCGCGCGATGCTGGCGGCGATGGACGAGGGCGCCGATCTGTCCTCGCTTCGCGTGGCTGTCTCCGCAGGCGAGACGCTTCCCGCTCCAGTCTACGAGGCCTGGACCAAGCGCACCGGCGTGCCGATCCTCGACGGCATAGGCTCGACGGAAATGCTGCATGTGTTCGTCGGCTGCCGGCTTGATGACCGAAGGCCGGGCGTGACCGGAAAACCCGTCTCAGGCTACGAGGCGAGGGTCGTCGACAAGGATTTCAATGACGTTCCGCGAGGAACGGTTGGGCGGCTCGCGGTGCGTGGCCCGACCGGCTGCCGCTATCTCGCCGACACCCGCCAGCAGGACTACGTGCAGAACGGCTGGAACGTCACCGGCGACGCGTTCAGTCAGGATGAGGACGGATATTTTCGTTTCGCCGCGCGCAACGACGACATGATCATCTCCTCCGGCTACAACATCGCCGGTCCTGAGGTAGAAGCGGCGCTGCTCTCGCACGAATGCGTCAGCGAATGCGCGGTGATCGGGCTTGCCGATGAGGAGCGAGGTCAGATCGTCGCCGCCTTCGTCGTGCTGAAGCCGGGTGTTCCCCCGGACGAAGCCACTGCGATGCGGCTGCAAAACCACGTCAAGGCGAGCATCGCTCCTTACAAATATCCGCGCGAGGTGCGCTTCGTGGAGGCCCTGCCGAAAACGCAGACGGGCAAGATCCAGCGCTTCCAGCTGAGAGCTCCTGGCTGATCGGTGGGAAAGTAGCATAGGAAGTCAGGCAAAGCGTTTGGCCCCGACGACGCACAGCACAACAACGGCTGTGGCCGCGATCATGGTCCAGGCGATCGGTTCATGGAGGAGCGCGGCAGCCAAAATCAGGCCGAAGAAGGGCTGTAGGAGTTGCAGCTGACCCACGCTGGCTATGCCTCCCAGAGCAAGGCCGCGATACCAGAAGACGAACCCGATCAGCATGCTGAAGATCGAAACGTAGCCAAGGCTGATCCATGCAGGTGCGCCAATGCCGATCCAGCTAGAAGGCAGGGTGAACAGGGTGATTGCGGCCATCAGCGGAAACGACAGTAACAGCGCCCAGGAGATGACCTGCCAACCGCCGAGCCGGCGCGAAAGCGTCGCGCCTTCGGCATAGCCAAGCCCGCAGAGCAGAATGGCGGCGCTCATCAAAAGATCGCCTTCAACCGATCCGCCCTCGCTTCGCGAAAGGGCAAAGCCCGCGACGGTCGCCGCGCCCAGGAGCGAGAATAGCCAGAAGGCGCCCTCAGGTCGTTCGCCGCCGCGCAAGACGCCGAAGATCGCGGTTGCGAGCGGCAACAGGCCAATGAAAACGATCGAATGCGCCGCCGTGATGTGCTGAAGTGCGAACGCTGTCAGCAACGGGAAACCCACGACGACTCCGATCGCCACGATAACCAGCGACAAAGCATCATTACGGGCCGGGCGGGTCTGGCGGAGGGCGAAGAGAAAAACCGCGCCCACCAACGCGGCGATCGCCGCGCGCGCCGATGTCAGGAACATTGGCGAGAAATGTGCGACAGCGACGCGAGTCGCCGGCAGCGATCCGCTGAAGATGACGACGCCTACGAGTCCGCTGCCCCATCCCTCAGTTGGTCGTTCCATCGGCGCACATTTCCTCAACGCTCATAATAAGAGTGGAAGGCTGGCGCCAACACGGACGGTACAACGCATTTTCCATATTCTGTACTGGTCGGATGATGCGTACAGTTGGGTGTGAAAGGGCGAGACGGCTTCACTTGTTGACCTGGCTCTGCATGAAGCCCGCTGTGCTGGCGTAGCCCTTGACGATCGCCTCCCGCTCGGAATGGCTGAGCACGCGCTCGACCGATTCGAAGCCCGCGGGGGCGAGCTTCTCGACTTCATCAATCACGCGCTCAGGCCCGCCTTTGCGATTGAGGCGCACGATCTCCGCGGTCTTCGGCAGCCGGTCGCGTTCGTATTCGTGCAACGCTTGCATCGGGTGATCGGCCTTCCGAAGCCAGTCGGCGAGAGAGCGCGCATCGAGGATCGCCTGCGCCGCGCCATTCGAACCGACAGGGTACATCGGATGAGCGGCGTCGCCGAGCAGCGTGACGCGGCCATAGCTCCAATGCGGCAGCGGGTCGCGGTCGCACATCGGATACTCCCAGCAGACAGAAGTCGAGCGCACCAGCGCCTCGACGTCGACGCCCGGAACGTTGAAGCGCCTTGCATAAGGGATCACCTCGTCCATGCGTCCCATTCGCGACCAGGAATCGGCTGGCGCAGGCGTGATTTCGCCGTCAGCAATGCGCGAGACGATCGCCCAGTTGGTGAGGCGTTTGTCAGGGGCCGACCCCGGCGCGATCGGATAGAGCGCGATCTTCGCGCTCATGCCGCCAGCGATATACATCGAGCTGCCGGTCAGGAACTTCGGCCACTCGGCGGCCCCGCGCCAGAGCATCAGGCCCTGCCATTTCGGACGACCCTGCTTCGGATGGAAATGGCGACGCACGACGGAGTGGATGCCATCGGCGCCGACGAGCACGTCGGCGCGCACGGTCTCGCTGCTGACCCCGGACTTTGCGTCCGTGAAATGCGCCACCACCCCGCTTTCGCCCTGCATCAAACCCTGCAGCCTGAGACCAGTGCGCACCGCGCCCGGACCGAGTCTGGCGATGACTTCGTCATGGATCGCCTTCTGCAGGCGGCCGCGATGGATCGAGAACTGCGGATAGTCGAAGCCGGCCTCCACGCCGCGCAGTTCGGACCACACTTTCTGTCCGAGACGGCTGACGTAGTGCAGTTCCTTGGTGCGGATGCCGACAGCGTCGAGCTTGGGCAGGAGATCGAGCGCGGCGAGCTCCTTGATCGCGTGGGGCAGAATGTTGATGCCGACGCCAACCTCCCGGATCTCAGAGGCCTGCTCGTAAATGACGCTTTCGACGCCCCGCCGATGAAGCATGAGGGCAAGTGTCAACCCGCCGAGGCCCGCGCCCGCAATGAGCACTTTCATGGGGTCCGCTCCTTTACCTTCGGCGCAGGCTCACTTCGCCTCCTCGGGCGGCGGGAGGAAGTCGACTTCGTGCTTGGCGGAGAGCGCGACCACTTCGGCCGGCGTCTGCTCGGCCATGTTGTGTATCCCCCAGAACAGGTCGTAGAGCCGCCGCGTCGGCGCGACCCAGAACAGGCATTTCACCATGCGCCCGGACTTGTTGTAGATCGCGTGCGGCAGCCCCATCGGCATGCGCACGAGATCGCCGGGGTTGGCGAAGAGCGTGCGGCCGTCAATCATCAGTTCGAACTGGCCCTCGAACATGTAGATGAACTCGTCCTGTGTCGGGTGGATATGAGGGGGCACGAACGTGTCCGGCGGAAGGGTCGCGTGCCAGGCGAAAGAACCCTCGGACACGGACTTGGGCACATAGGTCTGGCCGAGAATGTTCCAGGCGATGTTGTCGAGCCCGTCGCCAGCCTTGGTGATTCCGGGAGCCAATAACATGTTGGTGTCCTTCCTTAACACCGGCTGTTTTGTGAGCCGCGCAGCGTGCGCACTCACATTCCGGTCTTCCGCCGATTGCCATCGCTGCATAGTGGCGCATAATATGTGCAAGTCAACCTAATGAGCCAATCGGCGCCACGGAGGATGATTGCTGGAGCGCGCGCGCAAAGCAGGGGCGACCCGGGCGTTCAAGCTCGAGGATCATCTCTTCTTCTATTTCAGCCAGATCCTCGCGCGACGCACGCGGGCGATCAATGCGCGCCTGCGTCCTTACGGCCTCGACTATTCCCGTTGGCGCGTGCTCGCCGTGCTGCAGGAGCATTCCGGCGCGACGATGGGTCGGCTTGCCGATCTGACGTCCGTGGACCGCACCACGCTGACGCGCACGCTTGGCCTGATGGAAGAGGCGCGCCTCGTCGTCCGCCAGGAGCGGGAGAGCGACCGCCGGAGCCTGGTGATCTCGCTCACCCCCAGAGGTCGGCGGATGTTTGCGCACATCCTGCCGATGACACTGGCGGAAACCGATCGGGCCTTGACCGGCTTCTCTTCGACGGAGATAGGGGCGCTGCGAGATCGGCTGAAAAAGATCGCGGACAATCTTACAGCCTAGTGAGCCGAACCCCTCCAATACGGGACACCCGAGTGGACACCGACCGCGCCTATGCAAACGGCCCCTTCATTCCGTCTGCCGAAACGTTTCCGCCTCGTTGGGTGCAAGAGGCTGCAGCCTTTCGCGGCGCGCTCGGTCAACGGGCGCGAACCGCCATCCCTTACGGTCCCAAACCGCGCAACTGTCTTGACCTCTTTCTGCCCGAGGCCGCGCCGCAGGGTCTTCTGGTGTTCGTCCATGGCGGCTATTGGCTGA
>DATDHT010000417.1:0-4332 GCA_036521435.1 Roseiarcus sp. | reverse complement strand
GAGGGGAAAGAACCAACGGTAGACATTGGTCAGCCCCGAAGAGGCTGCGTAGGCTTTAGCCCTCGAACGCTTCCACTGCCTGAACGTCGGTCAGGAAGTGCTTGAAAAGGTTCTCGATTCCGTGTCTGAGCGTCGCCGTCGAGGACGGGCAGCCCGAGCAGGCGCCTTTCATCTTGAGATAGACGATTCCGTCGCGGTAGCCTTTGAAGATGATGTCGCCGCCGTCGTTGGCGACTGCCGGGCGGACCCGGGTCTCGATCAATTCCTTGATCGCCTCGACCGATTCGGCGTCCTTGGGGTCGAAGAATTCGCCGTTCGTGCTGGAATCCGCGCCGCCCGTTTCGATCAGAGGCGCGCCGGAGAGATAGAATTCCGTGACGACGCCAAGCACGGCGGGGCGCAGATGCTGCCACTCGCCGTCGGTCTTGGTCACCGAGATGAAATCATTGGCGAAGAACACGCCGGTCACGCCGGGCAGTTGCATCAGCGCCTTGGCGAGCGGCGAGCGCTCGGCCTGAGCCTCATCGCGCGCCTCGAACGTCCCCTCGTCCATCACCGGCCGGCCGGGAAGGAATTTCAGGGTGGCGGGATTGGGGGTGACTTCGGTTTGGATGAACATGGGATTCGGCTCCTATGCGTAAGATAGGCCCGCTGGGGCGCCGGTGCAAGAAACGACCGTCAGCGTGACGAGCGCGCGTATTGAAAGCGCGCCCATCGTGGGTGCTGATCCAGCGCTGGCTGAAGGGGACGGTTCTTGCCGGTCCCGCGGTCCGGATGGCGGTGGAAAGTCGAACGTGATCTGCGCGCTCGCATGGACCGGCCCGTTCGCGCTCAAGGTCTGCTGTGCGCGTCGGTGTTTGTGAGGATCAATCGCCAGACTTTTGTTAGGGCTGCCCTGTCATGGCCGGACTTGTCCCGGCCATCCACGCGTTCGGAGCGCTAAATCGTCTCAATCCTTATTGGTGTTGCTGCGGGTTGAGCCGAAGTCAGACCTCGTCATTTACGCGCGCGGCGTGGATAGCCGGGACAAGCCCGCCCATGACGATTCAGAGCCCGCTTGTGCCATCTCGGGCACCGTTTTCAGGCCAATACAATCGAATTAATCCACAATTGGACGCTGGTTTCGGCTTACTTATGAGCAGAAATACGTCCGGCGCCGCCTCCCAGCCAAAGACGCTGTGGTCGCCAAAGGCATGGGAGAGCCGCCTCGGCGATCCGCTTGCGCGCGGGGGGAGCCGTGTCTTCTCCGAGCTCAGGCTCATGCTCGGACTGAGCGTCGCGCTTACGCCGCTATTTGTGTTTCAGCCGCCTGAAGCGGGCACAAGCGCCGCCCCTTCCATGACATAGCGGACATAGCGGGTGTCGCGAATAACGCTGATCCGGTCGTTCTTCCATTCGAGCCACATCAGATAGTCGGGTTCGGCGGCGCCGGAATCCTCCCAAACGGCGATCACCTCCCGGTCGCCGAGCCAGGCGGGAGACAGTCGAGCCGGAGGCATCCGCGAATAGACGCCGAAGAACATGCCGACGTCGGCGGCGCCGACGCGGGGCGGATGCGTCGACTGAATCAGCCGCACATCGTCGGCAAGCATCGCGCGCAGGCCCTCCCAGTCGCGCCCGTTGAACAGGGCGACATAACGCGCCACATTCGGCGATGGCGGGCGAGGGGGAGCCTCGCTCAGCGGGTGAGCGTTGATCTGCTTCAGTCGAGTCCGTCCTCGCGCGAGATGAGCCTTCACCGCGTTGACGGTGAGGTCGAGCGTATCGGCGATTTCCTGCAAGGACAGATCGAGGATGTCTTTGAGAATGACGGCGCTTCGCTGCATGACAGGAAGCTCCGTGAACCGCTCGACCGCGGTTTCGATCGCCTCTTGCCGCATCAGCGTTTGGACAGGATCCGCACTCGCGGGATCGACAATTTCGTCGGCGGCCTCAATGGGCTCGGTTGCCCTGATTGCGCGGCGCCGCAGCAAATCGAGCGCGCGGTTGTGGGCGATCCGAAACAACCAGGCCCGTAGCGAGGGGACGTCGCGTTCCTCGTCAATGGCTTCGATCGCACGGGCGAAGGTGTCCTGCACCACGTCTTCGCCATCGATGACAGAACCCATGAGACGAGCGCCGTAGCGATGCAACTCAGGCCGCAGCGTATTGGATAGCGCCATGAGTTCCGCTCGGCGCTGTGCGGCCGATGAGGACGACCCTTCGCTCAAGCCGCGTCTTCCTCCAGGACTGTGATCCCCGTGTCGCCCTTGAGCCCAAAGGCGACACCCGTGGAGTATCGTGGATCTTCGAGCAATGCGACGACGTGATCGCCAAACTTTCGCGGCGGCATCGGCGCGCCGAAACGCTTGAGGAACGCCTCGCGCTCGACGCCCATCGCTCGAGCGTAGACCGTGGACGCCTCGTCGCCAACGCCCGTCTCCCCGATGATCTGCTGCGGCACAATGGCCTGGAACCGGATGTTCAGCCCCTTCTGCGCTGCGACGCCATTGGCGTATTTCGCCATGATCCAGAGCATGCGCTTGGCGCCGGCGTAGCCGCCCGAGAGCGGCGAGCCCTGTTGCGCCGCGCCGCTGGAGCCGACGAGCACGCGCGCGCCCGGCGCAAGCGGAAGGTTGAGCGCGGCCTGTATCCAATAGAGACCTGCCTTCACGTCGGTTTCCCACGGGACGGTGAAGTCCGCCCAGCTCAGCTGGTCCAGTCTGCCCATGCGCGGCACCGCGCCCGCGTTGAGAACCAGAACCTCGGGGCGGGCTTGGGCGAGGATGCGTTGAGCCGCTCCCTCCTCGGCGACGTCGGCGGCGATCGTCTCGACGCCAAATCGGCGCCGCGCGGCCGCCAGCGCAGTCGCGTCCCGCGCCACGATGGTAATCTTCGCCCCTTGCTCCGCCAAAGCCTCGACGAGCCCGAGACCCAGACCTCGGCTGCCGCCGGTGACCACGATCGTCTTGCCATTCACACTCATCGGCCTGCTCCTATTTTTTCGGTATGGCTGAAGCTAAGACGTTCGAGGTCGTGGAAAAGAGTCAGCGGATTGAAGATGGGCGCCGTGGAAGGTCGCGATACACCGTGGCCACTCGAAGATTATCCTCTTCGGCTTCCTTGGCGCTTGCGGTCACTCAGCGATAAACTCGCCTCGGAGACCCGCCCGTGCCATCGCTCACCAACCTTCTCGCTTTCGCGCTCGTTTCGTTGGGCATGGTGCTGACGCCGGGGCCAAACATGATCTATCTGATCTCGCGCTCGATCATCCAGGGTCGGGTCGCGGGGCTCATTTCGCTTGGCGGCGTCGCGCTCGGATTTGTGTTCTATATGCTGTGCGCGGCGTTCGGTCTGACCGCGCTCGTTTTCGCTGTGCCTTACGCCTATGACGCGCTTCGCCTGACGGGCGCCGCGTATCTGCTCTGGCTGGCTTGGGCTGCGTTGCGTCCGGGCGGGCGGTCGCCGTTCGAGGTGAAGGCCTTGCCCCTCGACAGCCCTCGCCGGCTATTCGCGATGGGTCTTTTGACCAATCTCCTCAATCCGAAAATTGCGATGCTCTATCTGTCGCTGCTGCCGCAGTTCATCGACTTGCACGCGGGCAGCGTCCTCTTGCAATCGCTCGCGCTCGGTTCGACCCAGATCATCGTCAGCGTCACCGTCAATGCAGGAATCGCCATGATGGCCGGCTCGATCGCCGCGTTTCTGAAAGCAAATCCGTCGTGGGCGCTGATCCAGCGCTGGCTGATGGGGACGGTTCTTGCCAGTCTCGCTGTCCGGATGGCGGTGGAAAGCCGGAGATAATGGGCACGAATCGTGAAGGGGTATTCCATGGAAAAGATGCACTACAGACGAATGGATGAAGGCACGGACGAGGACTTCGCTGTCCTGCGGCATGTGCATGAGCAGACCCTGCGCGCCGTCCCCGACCGACTGTTTGCGATGCTAGGCGAACTGCGCCAGGACACCGCCTACAACATCACGCGCTACGATCATTGCCTGCAGGCCGCCACGCGCGCGTTGCGCGACAACAAGGACGACGAATACGTCGCGGTGGCGCTGCTGCACGACGTCTGCGAGCCGCTTGGCCCGTTCAACCACGGCGAAGTTGTCGCTGCGATCCTGCGGCCCTTCATCAGCCGCGACAATCACTGGATGTTGGTGCAGCATGGCCTGTTCCAGACCTATTTCTACGCCCGGCACATGGGCCTCGATCCCAACGCGCGCGACATCTACAAATCCGATCCGGCGTATGAGCAGACGGTCGAGTTCTGCGCCAAATACGACGAGATATCCTTCGACCCAGACTACAAGAACGAGCCGCTATCGACCTTCGAGCCGATGGTCCGCCGG
>DATDHT010000416.1:0-6058 GCA_036521435.1 Roseiarcus sp. | reverse complement strand
AGCGGCATCAAGAGGTGGAAGTCTGGGTACGCATGGCTGGCGAAAGTCAGCGGCGCGAGGCAGTCCGCTTTGACCGTAATCCCAAGCTCCTCCATGAGTTCACGGATGAGCGCGTCTTCCGGCGCTTCGCCAGTGTCAACCTTCCCGCCGGGGAACTCCCACAGGCCCTCGAGGGCTTTGCCTTTGGGCCGTTGCGCGAGCAGCACGCGTCCGTCGGCGTCGATCAACGCCGCCGCGACGACGAGCACGAGCTTCACGAGCGATAGTCGCCATTGATCGCGACATATTCCTTCGTGAGATCGCAGGTCCACACCGTCGCGCGCCCGCGCCCGATGCCGAGATCGGCTTTGATCTCGATCGAGTCGCGCTTCATGTAGGCGGACGCCTCCGCTTCGTCGTAGACGGGATCGCGCGAGCCCTGGTGGGCGACGCGGATCTTGCCGAAGTAGATGTCGAGCTTGTCGCGCTCGGCCTTCTCGCCGGCCTTGCCGACCGCCATCACCACGCGGCCCCAATTGGCGTCTTCGCCGCCGCAGGCGGTCTTGACGAGCGGCGAGTTGGCGATCGAGAGCGCGATGCGCTTGGCCGCCTTGCGGGTCGCCGCGCCTTCGACCTTCACGGTTATGAACTTGCGCGCGCCTTCGCCATCGCGCACAACCTGATGCGCGAGATTGCGCAGAAGCTTGTCGAGCGCACGACGAAACTCGGCGGCGCGCGGATCGGCGGCGTCTTCGATTGGCGTCGCGTTCCTGGCCGCGCCGGTTGCGAACAGCATCAGCGTGTCGGAGGTCGAAGTGTCGCTGTCGACGGTGATCGCGTTGAACGAGCCCTGCACCGATTTCGACAGCATCGCCTGCAACGCTTGCGACGCGATGGCTGCGTCCGTGAACACGTAGGCCAGCATCGTCGCCATGTCCGGCGCGATCATGCCCGCGCCCTTGGCGATGCCGCTGATCACGACTTCGCTGTTCCCCAGCTTGACGCGGGCGGTCGCGATCTTGGGATAGCTGTCGGTGGTCATGATCGCCTTGGCGGCGGCGAGGAGCGTGTCCTCGCGCGCATCGGCGATGAGCGTGTCGATGACTCGCGTGATGCGGCTGCCATCGAGGGGCTCGCCGATAACGCCTGTCGAGGCCATGAAGATTTCGCTTATGGCCGCGCCGATCGCGTTGGCGGCGGCCTCGGCGACATGGGCGACCGCAGTGGCGCCGACACCGCCGGTGAAGGCGTTGGCGTTGCCGGAATTGACGATCAGCGCGCGCGCCTTGCCGCCGTTCAGATGCTCACGGCACCAGTCGACGGGCGCCGATGGGCACTTCGAGCGGGTGAACACGCCCGCGACCGACGCCGGCTTGTCGAACAGCGCCATCATGACGTCGGTTCGCCCCGAATAACGCACCCCCGCCGCGACCGTCGCAAAACGAACGCCGGCGATCGGCGGCAGGGCGGGATAGGTCTTCGGCGCCAGCGGCGAGAGCGGGGCGGGAGCGGCCATGAGGGTTTCCGGAGCACAAAAGAGATGAGGCCAGCCTGCTCCCGCGTGGGCTCAATCCGAAGTCAGGGCGTCTTCGGCTTGTCGGCCCCGGCGGGGGGCGTCTTGCTTGCGTCCGTCGGGGCCTCGGTCGCCTGCGGCAGCGGCTTGCCGTCGGCGTCGAACAGCTCGATTTTGGCCGCCTTGTGAAGCTGGAGGATGGCGTCCTGCTCCGCCTTCTGGGAGACGTAGCGGGCAGCCTGGTCCTTGACCTGTTCGAAGGGGGGGAAGCTCTTGGTCCGCGTGCCTTCGATCTTGATGATGTGCCAGCCGAACTGCGTCTTGACCGGCTCGGAGATCTCGCCTTCCTTCAGCTTGAAAGCGGCGTCAGAGAATTCCGGCACCATACGGTCCTTGGTGAACCAGCCGAGATCGCCGCCATTGCCGGACGGATCCTTGGAGAGCTCGGTCGCCACTTTGGCGAAGTCCTCGCCGCCCTTGACCCGCGCGAGCGCTTTCTTCGCTTCCTCCTCGGTCGGCAGCAGAATGTGCCGCGCGTGGATTTCCTCCTGCGGCGGCTCGGCCTTGGCCGCGTCGTCATAGGCCTTCTTCTCCGCTTCCTCGGTCGTGGCGGCCTTGCCAACGGAGGCGAGCAACTGCTCCATCGCCAATTTCTCGCGATAGTAGGCCAGCTTGCGCTCGAACTCGGGCGACCCGGTCAGCTTGTCGGCTTCGGCCTTTTTGGCCGCGAGCTTGAGATCAACGAGGTAGTCGAGCACGTATTTCTGCCGTGCCGCGCCTTCGAGCTTCTGCGGCAGGCCGGGGCCGATGTCGGTCATCGCGTCGGCGACATCCTCATCGGTAATCGGTTGCCCGTCGACCTTGGCCAGCACCTTCGGGTCAGCCAGAGCTTGCCCCGCGAAACTCAAAGCTGCGCCAAGGCCGAGCGCGAACGCAGCGACAGCCGTGCGCGAGCGCCCGGAAAAGATGGTTGCCATTGGGGAACTCCATTGAGGCGAGCGGAGCGTCCGTCGCCAGTGATTTCGTTGACTTGGGGAGCGGCTATAAAGGGAATCAGGCGATATTGCGAGGCCCAGGCGCGCGGCGGTGGGCGGAATAAGCGAGCAGCGATCAAAATGAGGCCGGGTCCCGCAGGTCGATTTTTGACCAGCTGGACAGGAACGCGCTCTTCCGCTTTGCCCTAAACGAATGGATGCCCTAACCCTTTTTGGCCTTGCAGCCGTCACCGCCATGCTGGTGTTCTACGCGGTGGAGAATCGGAGCCCCTGGTACAGCCTGGCCTTCGCTGGCGCCTGCGCACTTGGCTCTGTCTACGGCTTCCTGCAGGGCGCATGGCCATTTGGCCTGGTTGAGGCCGTCTGGGCGCTGGTGGCGGCCAACCGATGGCGCGTAAGGAAGCGCGACCTTTAGAACCTTGCGGCGCCCGCCGCTGTGCTTATCGGCAGTCGCCCGAGTCCAGGCTTGGAGGTCGGCGGGCCGAACCGAGGCGTCTCACTTTTCCCTTGACAAGTGTAAATTAGGCTCTACATCCCGCCCATCCTGAAGTCGTTCTGGGTCCCGGCGCCATTTCCGAGCGCGTGGGACTTTTTGTGTTCTCTCGTGATTCTCGACAAGGGCCGGTCTCCACCGGACGTCGAGACGGTCCTGCGGCTGTTCGATTTCGCACGTCGAGCGCCGCCGAAATGGAGATGGGTGATGGCTCGCATTGCAGGCGTTAATATTCCCACCAACAAGCGCGTGATCGTCGCGCTTCAGTATATCCACGGCATCGGCCGGAAGAAGGCCGAAGAGATTGTCGAGAAGGTGCATATCCCGCCGGAGCGGCGGGTCGCGCAGCTGACGGATGCGGAAGTTTTGCAGATTCGCGAGACGATCGACCGCGACTACATGGTGGAAGGCGACCTTCGCCGCGAAGTTTCTATCAACATCAAGCGGCTGATGGATCTGGGCGCCTATCGGGGCCTGCGCCATCGCAAGCAATTGCCGGTGCGCGGCCAGCGCACCCACACCAATGCCCGCACCCGCAAGGGCAAGGCGAAGCCAATCGCCGGCAAGAAGAAGTGATTGCGGCGCCGTTTCAACGATACCGGATTAGGACGCGCTCTACCAGCGCGATTGAAGGATAGTCCCCATGTCAAAAGATGCGACCCGCGTTCGCCGTAAAGAACGCAAGAACATCGTGTCGGGCGTCGCCCATGTGAATTCGACGTTCAACAACACCATGATCACCATCACCGACGCGCAAGGCAACACGATCTCCTGGTCCTCCGCCGGCACCATGGGGTTCAAGGGCTCGCGCAAGTCGACCCCGTTCGCCGCCCAGATGGCCGCCGAGGACGCCGTGAAGAAAGCCTCCGAGCACGGCATGCGGACGCTCGAGGTCGAGGTTTCGGGTCCGGGCTCGGGCCGGGAATCGGCATTGCGCGCAATCCAGGCGGCGGGCTTCAATGTCACTTCAATTCGCGACGTGACGCCGATCCCGCACAACGGCTGCCGGCCGCGCAAGCGCCGCCGCGTCTAACCGCGTTTCGCGCGCCGACCGGTCAGGGCGCGCGCATTGCGGATGCGAGCGTCTTCGACCAACGCTCTGTTGAGTCCGCTTGTGGTCGAAAGAGAAGGCTAGCGCCGTGATTCAGAAGAACTGGCAAGAACTCATTAAGCCAAAGAAGCTCGATATCGTTCTGAGCGAGGCCTCGCGTAAGGTCGCGACGGTCGTCGCCGAGCCGTTGGAGCGCGGTTTCGGTCAGACGCTCGGCAACTCATTGCGCCGGGTGCTCCTGTCGTCGCTCCAGGGCGCGGCGATCACCTCGATTCATATCGACGGCGTGCTGCACGAATTCTCGTCCATCCCGGGCGTGCGCGAGGACGTCGTCGACATCGTGCTCAACGTCAAGGACATCGCGGTCAAGATGCAGGGCGATGGCGTCAAGCGCCTCGTGCTCAAGCGCCGCGGTCCGGGAGCGGTCACCGCCGGCGACATCCAGACGACCGGCGACATCCAGATCCTCAACCCGAACCTGGTTATCTGCACGCTCGACGAGGGCGCGGACTTGCGTATCGAGTTCACGGTGATGGCCGGCAAGGGCTATGTGCCGGCCGATCGCAATCGGGCGGAAGATGCGCCGATCGGGCTGTTGCCGATCGACAGCATGTTCTCGCCAGTGAAGAAAGTCTCCTACCGTGTGGAGGCCACCCGCGAGGGTCAGGACCTCGACAAGGATAAGCTGACGATGACGATTGAGACCAACGGCGCAATGTCGCCCGAGGACGCGCTCGCCTACGCCGCCCGCATCCTGCAAGACCAGCTCGCGGTGTTCGTCAACTTCGAGGAGCCGCGCCGCGAGGAGGCCCAGCACGCGATCCCCGAACTCGCCTTCAACCCGGCGCTGCTCAAGAAGGTCGACGAGCTCGAGCTGTCCGTCCGTTCCGCCAATTGCCTCAAGAACGACAACATCACCTACATCGGCGATCTCATCCAAAAGACCGAAGGCGAGATGCTGCGGACGCCGAACTTCGGCCGCAAGTCGCTCAACGAGATCAAGGAAGTGCTGGCGCAGATGGGTCTTCACCTTGGCATGGAGGTGACGGGCTGGCCGCCGGAGAACATCGAGGACCTCGCCAAGCGGTTCGAGGAGCACTACTGAGCTTAACTTCCTTCTCCCTTAGGGCGTCGAGAGACGCCCGTCTTTCGACAGGCTATGTGGAGAAGGTGGCCCGGAAGGGCCGGGTGAGGTTTTCCTCACCCCCGACCCCTCTCCCGGCGGGAGAGGGGAGAAAAGAGCGGCCGGTCCTTGGCACGGCGGCCGCAGACCCGAATAGGAGAACAGCCAAATGTATCACGGACACGCCAAACGGCGCTTTAGTCGCACAGCCGAGCATCGCAAGGCGATGTTCGCCAACATGGCGCAGGCGCTCATCAAGCACGAGCAGATCACGACCACCCTGCCAAAGGCCAAAGACCTTCGCCCGGTGGTCGAGAAGCTGGTGACGCTTGGCAAGCAGGGCGATCTGGCCGCGCGCCGGCTCGCGATCGCCCGCTTGCGCGACGCCGATCTGGTCAAGAAGCTTATCGACGTGCTGGGTCCGCGCTACAAGGATCGCAACGGGGGATATACGCGGATCATGAAGGCGGGATTTCGCCCCGGCGACAACGCCGCTATGGCGGTGATCGAATTCGTCGATCGCGACGTCGAGGCCAAGGGCAAGGATTCGGGCCCGGCGCAGGCCGCAGCCGCCGAGAGTTGAGCGTCGGCCGCGCCTTGGGCTCGCGGGGCAATCGTTCGAATACGCGTAATCCTGGGAGCAGAGGCTTGACTGCAACGCGCAAATGTATAATTGTAACTTAGCTCATTGGGGTGCCGCGGCCTTTTGGACGTATGGGGGATAATTAGAATGAAAATTCTCAAGATTCTGACCGCTGCGATGTTTTGCGCCGCCGGTATGGCGGCGCTGGGCGCAAGCGCCAAGGCCAACATCATTCCCGTTGTCGATCCCCACTTCGACCAGTTCCCGGCCGGCCCAACGCTCTTCAATGGGATTATGGTCGGTCCCGGCACACCCAACCCA
>DATDHT010000415.1:0-12102 GCA_036521435.1 Roseiarcus sp. | reverse complement strand
CGACGCCCCGCCTGAATATACGCTTTCGTTCGACCTTTATGAGAACGGCGTCTCGGGCAGCCTCAAGCTCGACTACGGCGCATTCGCCTTGCGCGCAAACCTTCGCAAGCTTGAGATTCTGCCCGCGACAGCCTGCAAATAGCGGGCGACAGCGAGGCGGCGGGTCGCAGTCACTGTTCGGGAACCCCTGCCATTCGCATGCTCTCCCTGAGTGGTTCCAGCCCCGCCCTATAGGTCGGATTGTCGCTCAGCGCCTCCGCGAAGGCCCGCGCGGCGGCAATGCTGAAGGACGGCCTGAGCGCGAGACCGGCTTTGACCGCGGAACGCGCCTCGTCTAGCCGGCCGAGCCGCGCGAGCGCGGCGCCCAAGCCAATATAAGGATGCCCGAAATTTCGGTCGGCCTCGATCGCGCGTTGATGCCACGCGGCCGCTTGGTCCCAAAGGCCGAGTTGGTTCTTTGCGTTGCCCGCGAGAAACATCCAGGCGGACGCCATTGTGTCTCGTGGACTGAGGCGCAGGGCCTCGACGATGTGAGTTTCTGTTTCTTCGGGTCGACCAATCAAGTTTTTGCCCAGGCCGATATTAGCATGGGCTTGGGCGAGGTTTCGATCGAGCGCCAACGCATGTTCACATTCGGCGATGCCCTGCCCGGCGCGTCTGGTATAGATATACACAACCCCCAGCGCCATGTGCCCGCGTGCATCATCCGGGACCAAGGACAGGGCTCCGGCCGATTGCGTTTCAGCGGCCAGAAGGGCCGCCCGCAGATTGGCTCCTCCAATTGCGACCTCGTTCACGTGGGTCCGCGCCGATCCGATAAGGGCGTCGACGTTGTCGCGATCGGCGATGATGGCTCGATCGAAACAGATGCGCGCCTGCGCCAAGTTGTCCCGGGTCAAACCCCTGTTGAACCACGCCATTCCTTCAAAATAGAGGTCCATCGAGTCCGAATTTGAGGCCCTTTCCGCGCGTCGCGCCTCCGCGGCGATGAGTTGGACGTTGAGCGCCCCAGCCAGTCGCGCAACGATTTCGTCCTGCATGTCGAAGAGATCGGCGAGCGGCTTGTCGAAGCGCTCGGCCCAAAGATGACTGCCGGATTCGGCGTCGATCAACTGCACGTTGACCCGCATCCGATTTCCGCCGCGCTGGACGCTGCCCTCGAGGAGATAGCGGACGTTCAACTCGCGGCCGATCTGCTTCAGATCGACGGGCTTGCCTTTATAGGTGAAGGCTGTGTTGCGCCCGATCACGAATGAGCCGCGAATGCGCGAAAGATCGGTGGTCAAGCTTTCCGTGACCCCATCGACGAAATGCTCGTGGCCAGAGTCGCCGCCGATGTTGGCGAATGGCAGGACGACGATCGACAGGCGCTGCGGGGCGGATTTTTCCGGCGCTGGGGCGGGCGTGGGTTTCGTCTGGGCGGGCGCGCCGTTCGACGCGCCGATTGCGAGCTCATAAACCCGCACCGGACGCGCGATGTTCTTGAGCGCCTGTTCGCCGAGATCGACAAATGCCGCGTGGATCCTGCCGCGGATGTGTTCGTAGGCGGCGCCTGAAATCATGACGCCGCCTGGCTCGCAAAGGGCTTCAAGCCGCGCGGCGATGTTCACCCCGTCGCCCAGAATATCGTCACCCTCAATCAGGACGTCGCCGAGATTGACGCCAATCCGATAGACGATGCGCTTCGCCTCGGGCGTCTCGGCGTTGCCCTCGACCATGAGCTTCTGAATTGCAATCGCGCATTCGACCGCCGCGACGACGGACGGAAACTCGAGCAGCAATCCATCGCCCATCGTCTTGACGATCCGGCCGCCAAAGGCCGCCACGATCGGCCGCGCCGCCTCGCGATGCTCGCGCACCGCTCGCGCCGTCCCGGCCTCGTCCTCGCCCATCAGTCGGGAATAACCCACGACGTCGACGGCCATGATCGCGGCGAGTCTCCGGTTTTCGGCCATTGCACACTCAATCTCGTGGCGAGCTTAGCACAAGCCCGCTCGAGGCAAGGGCGCTCCTCGTTCCCGGTCTCCCTAAACCCCCGCATCGTTTTCTGCTCAGTTCAGCTCCGGGCCTTGCAAAAGCAACGTCTCCAACGGTCGAAACGCTGACTTGGTCGTGAGCGAGCACGCTCACTTGGTCGGCGGCCCCGGCCGGAAGGTGAGGCCCCGCTGCACCGCCGAGGGGCCGAACCGGTCCCGTAAGGCAGCGATCGCCGCCTCTCGAGTTTTCTCACGGCCGCTGTCGAGCACGAACATGTCCTCTTCGTCCGCGCCGTCCGCCGGCGCAAGTTCGCTTGCGGCGACGCCCAAGAGCCGATAGGCGAGCCCGTCGCGCTGGGCGTCCAGGAGAGGCCGCGCCGCTGCGAACAACCGCGGCGCAAGCTGCGTGGCTCTGAAGCCGCTTCGGCTGCGCGTTCGGAGAGAGAAGTCCGCCAGGCGCAGCTTGAGCGTAATTCCGCACGTCGCCAGCGCCTCCCGGCGCAAGCGCGTGGCGACCCGGTCGCATTGCGCAAGCAATATGCGCGTGAGTTCCGCCTTGTCGCTGATGTCGCGATCGAACGTGGTCTCGGAGGAAACGCTCTTCGTTTCACGCTCGGCATGGACCGCGCGGTCGTCGCGGCCCTGCGCCAGTCGCCACAGACGCAAGCCATCCTCGCCAAGGCGCAAGAGGACGTCCCGCTCTTCGATCCGTTGCAGATCGCCGATCAGGCGAAAGCCCGAGCGCTCGAGCCGCTCGCGCCCTACCCTGCCTATGCCCCACAGGCGCTCGACGCTTTGGGTCGCAAGCCAGGCTTTCGCTTCTTCCTGTGAAAGGAAAGCAAAGCCGCGCGGCTTGTTGAGGTCGGAGGCGATCTTCGCCAGAAACTTGCAGTAGCTCAACCCAACCGAAACCGTGACGCCGATCTCGACTTCGATTGAGCGGGCGAAGCGGGCCAATGTTTCCGCGGCGCCCGCTCCGTTGGATGGCTCGCAACCGCTGAGATCGAGAAAAGCCTCGTCGATCGACAGCGGCTCGACAAGAGGCGTGAGCGCCATCATCCGGGCTCGAATCTCGCGCCCCACCCGGGCATATTTCCCCATGTCGGGCGGGAGCACGACGGCGTTTGGGCAGAGCGCCCGGGCCCGAGACATCGGCATCGCCGAGCGCACTCCGAAGGTTCGGGCGATGTAGCAGCAGGTCGCAACAACGCCGCGTGGCCCCGCGCCGCCGACGATCAACGCCTTGTCGTTGAGGCTCGGATCGTCACGCTTTTCGACCGCGGCGTAGAAGGCGTCGCAGTCGACATGGGCGATGGTGAGGCCGGCCGCGTCTTCGAGGCTGATCGTACGAGGCGAGCCGCAATGGGCGCATCGGGCCGAGCCCTGAGGATCTTTCCTAAGACAGTCGCGGCAGAGGCGCAGCCCGGCTAAGTCCATCAGGTCCCGCTCTCATATGGCCTGCGGAGAGCCTCGTGCGCCCGCGCAACCGCTTCCGGCTCGAGGCCGGCGTCGGCGGCAAACTCAACGAGCAGCTTTTCGTCGGCGACCAGATAGTCGAGCACCGAGCCCAGGAACTCCGGGTCGGCGGCCGCGGTGCGGAGGTTATCGGGGCCCAGTCCGGTTAGGCCGAGGAATCGGCTCAGCCGGTCGGGATCGGCGGCAATGAAGGTGAGCGCGCTCACCGCCAAAGATTGGGCGGAATCGGAGCTTGCGGATTGCATCTTTTTCAAGGAATCGCGCATAGTCCGATTCGCCTTTCGTCAATGTCTTGCGCTTAATCTTATCCGGCGCGCCGGCCGAATTCACCCTCGATGGAACGCCCGATGCCCAAGACCGTGCTTATTGTTGAGGACAATGAACTCAACATGAAGCTGTTCAACGACCTCGTCGAGACCCGCGGGCATCGAATCGTGCAGACACGCAGCGGCATCGAAGCGGTCGATCTGGCGCGCAAGCACCGACCCGATCTCATCCTCATGGACATTCAGCTGCCTGAGGTTTCCGGCCTCGAAGTCACGCAATGGCTGAAGGATGACGAGGAGCTCAAAGGGATACCGGTCGTCGCCGTGACGGCCTTCGCGATGAAGGGGGACGAGGAAAAAATCCGGCAGGGTGGTTGCGAGGCCTATCTCTCCAAGCCGATATCGGTCGCCAAATTCTTTGAGACAATCGACCACTTCCTTGGGCCCGGGACCACCGAATGACGGCTCGCGTGCTGGTCGTCGACGACGTCCGGTCCAACCGCAAACTGCTCCAGACGAGACTGAGCCTCGAATATTTCGAGGTGCTGGCGGCGACCAACGGCCCCGATGCGATCGCCATCTGCGAAAAGGGCGGATGCGACATCGTTCTCCTCGACGTGAGAATGCCGGACATGGACGGCTTCGAGGTTTGCCGGCGGCTGCGAGCCGCGCCGGACACCGCTCATCTGCCGATTGTCCTCTTGACTGCGCTCGACCGGCCGGCGGATCGCCTGCGCGGTCTCGAATCCGGCGCTGACGACTTCCTGACCAAGCCTGTCGACGAGATCGCGCTGATCGCCCGCGTTCGCTCGCTCACTCGGCTCAAGTTTTCGGTCGATGAATTGCGCAGCCGCGCGGCTCACCTTGGGGAAGCAGGAACGGCAGCGCTGGCGGAAGCCTTAAGTCCGGAGGCGCCAGAACGAGGGCGGCTGTTGCTCGTGGACGAACAACAAAACTCGCGCGAGCGCATTCGAGGCGCGTTAAGCCCGCATCACGATGTGCTCCTGGCTGACGACCCGTTCGAGGCGCCGGCGATGGCGCGCAAAGCCCTCATCGACCTCATGATCGTCAGCCTCGGTTCTGGCGCGTTCGACGGCTTGAGGCTGTGCAGCCAGGCCCGCTCGCATGAGCGCACGCGCAATCTGCCGATCCTCCTCATCGCCGATCTCGACGATCGCCCGAAGGTTCTTCGCGGGCTCGAACTCGGCGCCAACGACTATCTCACGCGCCCGATCGACCGAAACGAGCTCCTGGCCCGAGTGCGGACAAACATCCGTCAGAAGCTTTATGCGGATCGACTGCGCCAGTCCGTGCAGCAATCGATAGAGATGGCGCTTTACGACGCGCTGACCGGGCTCAACAATCGCCGATCGCTCGAGCGCCGCCTGCCGGCGATGATCGAAACTGCGCGCGCGCGAGGCGCGGCCCTCACCATGATGGTTCTCGACATCGACCATTTCAAGCGCGTGAACGACACCTATGGTCACGACGTCGGCGATCGCGTGCTCAAGGGCTTTGGCGCTGAGCTGCAAGAGACCGTTCGGGGCGGCGACCTCGTCTGCCGCCTCGGCGGAGAGGAATTCGTCATCGTGATGCCGGGCGCCGACGCTGCCGAAGCGGCGCGGATCGCGGAACGCGCGCGCCGGACAACGGAGAGCCGCGAATTCCTGGTCGACGGCGCGACCGGCTCGGTTTCGATTACAGTTTCGATCGGTCTCGCCGAATGGCGGGACAACTGGAACACCGCCGAGCTTTATCGTCGAGCGGACCGGGCGCTTTATCTATCGAAGTCCGCGGGCCGCAATCGCGTCACCCAGGACGCTGCGTGATCGGCAAGGCGGAGTCGCCGCTGCGTCACTCCGCCGCGGCCAGGACTTTCGCGTGATTTGCTGCGAGGATCGGCTCGAGTATCGTCTCCGCAATGTGGCGAACGACGGGCACGCACACGCCGTCTCCACACACGTGATAGGCGTCGTTGTAGCGCTCGGGGAGATGATAACTATCATCCAAACCCATCAACCTTGCGGCCTCTCGTGGCGAGAGAAGACGTGACCGAACGCGCTCGCCATTTATGACGAGAATTGACTGGCGGGACGAGCCGCCTGCGGGGGTGCGCAAGCATCCTGCGAGATCGTCGAACCGAACCTCAGCCCGTTGGCGCTTCACCCCATTGGTATCGGGCCGCGTCCGCCGATAAACGCTTCCCACCATTCGCTTTCCCGACACCCTGGCCGACGCAACTTTCGCTTGATTGACGGGCGACATGAGACTGAGAAGGTAGTCCGTTTCCGCCGGTAAATGCCAATCGACGCCCGTCGGCTCGTGCTCAAGGAGGTCGGCAAAACGCGTGTTGCGGACTCGCGGCGCCGGTGGCTTCCACCAAACCCAACGCTTTTTGGCGGACTGAGACAGGCCCGCATAGGCGTCTACCAGCGACTGAGGATGCCATTCAGGATCCGGGCCGTTCGAAACCAATTCGGTCTGGACCAGCTCCTCCCTATCAATCGCGATGAAAAACACACGCGGGCGTGATTGGGGGACAAAACGAGAGGCGTTGATGACAATCGCCCCGAACCGGTATTCTGAACTTGAAAGCGCCGACCCAATGGCGGCGAAGTCTTTTCCCCCGTGCGACGTGAGGCAACCGTACACGTTCTCCAGAACAACGGTGCGCGGCGAGCGTCCGGCCTCTGCCAACCCGCGCATAAGCTTCCAGAATGGCCAGAAACTGCCCGATCTGGTGAGGGCTTCGTCACGTTCCCGGCCGAGACCTTTGGAGTCTCCGGCGAGCGAAAGGTCCTGGCATGGAAAGGACGCCCATGCGAGGTCGCTCGGTTGAGCGGGCAGATCGTCCAGCGTCAGCCTCGCGACGTCCTCAAGCTTGATATCGGCGTCGCCATAGTTTCGGACATAGGCCGCAACCTTCATCGCATCGAAGTCATTGGCGAACAGGCAGTGCCAAGATTTGCCAAGGCCAGCTCGGGCCATGCCTCCGCCAGCGAAAAATTCCAGGAAGGTCAGCTGACTTTCACGCATCGCCGACAAGCTGAAGCCGAACGGTGATTCGCGCAATGCGCTGCCCGTTGGGCGAACCTATCGCGCGCTTAAGCGACGCCAAGTTCGGCCATAATGGCGGCAAGCTCCCGCTCGCCACGCTCTACATCGAACGGCTGCGGCGCTTTGATCGCGGCCTCGGCGGCTTTGGCGCGATGCAGCGACACGCCGGAGAGGACGGGCGTAGCGGAAGCCACGGCGCGACCTTCTTCCGAATTGCCATTGCAGTGCAGGACGATGTCGAGGCCGGCCTCGATCACCGCGGCGGCGCGCTCTCCGAACGAGCCGGCGAGCGCCTTCATCGACAGATCGTCGCTCAGGATGAGCCCCTCGAACCCAATCTCTCCGCGCATGATCTCCGCGACCACGATCGGCGACGCGGTCGCCGGACGGCGGGGATCGATCGCCGTGTAGAGAAGGTGGGCGCTCATCGCCATCGGCAAGTCCTTGAGCGCCGCAAACGGCGAGAAATCGTGTTTGAGCTCGCTGCGCGTGGCGTCGACGACGGGCAGTTCGTGATGGCTGTCCACGCGCGCCCGGCCATGTCCCGGCATATGCTTGATAACAGGTGCGACCCCGCCCGCCAGCAGCCCCTCGGCGACGGCGCGGCCCATCGCCGCGACCCGTTCGGGCCGGGACGAGAAGGCCCGCGAGCCGATCGCATTGTGCATGCCCTCGCCCGCGACATCGAGCACAGGCGCACAGTCGATGGTGATTCCGACCTCGATGAGATCATGAGCGATGAGGCGAGCGACAAGACGCGCCGCGGCCTCAGCCTTGGATGGCTCGAGACCCGCTTCGATCGCGGCCGCAGCCGGATATGAGCGCCAATGAGGCGGCGCCATCCGCTGGACGCGTCCACCCTCCTGGTCGATCAACACGGGCGCGTCGGCGCGGCCAACGCTCTCCCGGAACGAATGCGTCAGCGCACGCACCTGATCGCGGTCGGCAATGTTGCGCTTGAAGAGGATCAGGCCCCAAGGGTCTTCCCGACGCAGAAAGGCCCGTTCGTCGTCATTGAGCGCGAGGCCAGCGCAGCCGCTGATGAAGGCCTTGGGCATTTGCGGCTCCGCGCGGGGCTGCGAAAAGGCGGCGGCGCTTCGCTTATTTAGCGATGAAGCACTGCCCGCCCTCGCCTTTGAGACGAGCGCAAAGCGCCGCTGCGTCAGCTTTCGTCAAGCCGCTCACGCGCAACCGGTAAATAGTGTCTCCCTTGACCTCCGCCTTATGCACGCCAATGGCGGCGCCGTTGAGTTCGGCGCTGTACTTGCTGGTGAGCCGTGTCGCGGCGCTCTTCGCCTCCGACTCGGATTTTGGCGCGGCGAGTTGAACCGACCATCCGCCCGAAGTCGTCGCGGGGGTGGCGTCAACCGGCGGCGCAATCGCCCCGGTTGTCTCGGTCGCATCGACGACCTGTCCGGGCTTCGGCTTCTTCGCCGCCTTTTCCGGCTTCGCCGCAGCGCCATTTTGCGCTTCGCCGGGCGGGATCTGAGCCGTCCCGTCGGGCGCGGTCGTATCGGTCTTGCCGACCGCCACTCGCGCCGACGACTTGGGTGAAAGCTTGGTTGGCAAGTCGATCTTGGGCGTCGAAGGCTGCGCGACGCCAGCCGCTTCGTTTATCGTCTTCGGCGCAGGGATGCTCGGCGCTTCGGCCGCCTTGCTTGGCTGCTCCACCGGCGGCGCCGTGACCTTCGCAGCGCTTGCCGGTTGATCAGGAGGACTGGCGAGGGCAATCGGCGTTCCATCCGGCCGGAGCGAGATCGTACGCACCGGCTTCGGCTCGGGGAATTCCGACGTCATGCCCATCGGCGGCCCACCGGCCTCCGGCGGCACAAGCGGCGTGTTGATGGTCGCGGCAAGCGCCGCCGCATCGGTTGCGGCCGAGGGATTGGCAGGCGCGGACGGTGGAGGATTGTTGACCGACGCCTGTGCGTTCAAGTCGACGGGCTGCTCCTCGGTATTGACGACTTTGACCGGGGCCGGCTTGCCGTTGTCATGGAGCAGAGTGGCGCCGGCGTCGCTGGACGTCGTGACCGTTTGGTCGGTGGGCGGCGCAACCTTGGTCGGTCCCTGCGCCGCGGCGATGAACGGGGCATCCTTTTTCAGGCCCGGCACACCGCCCCTCAGCGCGAACACGCCGCCGATCATCGCGACGCCGACAAGCGCCAGGGCGGAGACGGCGATCTTCCAGCGCAAGGGCCGGCGCTCCTCGCTCGGGTCCCCACCGGAAGCGCCGTCGGAATGATGAGCATCGAACTCGTAGTCCCGCCGCGCTGCGCGATCGGCCTCGGAGGCGCCGGGAGCAAGTTCCTCCACCTCGTCGTCGAGCGTTGGCCTGAGATCCCCGGTTTCGATCGCGGTCAAAGGCGCCGCATGCGCGACCGGCTCCGCTGCCCGCCGCGCCGGCGTCTCGCCGTTCGCAATCCCCATGTGCGAGAATTCGACCAGACGCGAGAGTTCCGCGAGCGGATCTTCCGTCTGCGACTGTTGAGCGCCGGCAGCGCGCAATCGCCGCTCGAACTCGTCGAGGTTGATCTCGTCCGTTATTCGTGGCTGGGAAGCACTCATGTCACCTCACTCGTCGCGGATCATAATTAGAGCGGACGTCAAACGCCCACTAACAAATCCGCTACCGCATCTCCTCGGGGGCGCTAACGCCCAAAATTGACAATGCAGAGGCCAAAACAAGGCTCACGGCCGCGACCAAAGCCAATCTCGCATACGATAAATTTCGTTCTTTCTCGTTAACAAACCGCAAACGAGGCGCGTCTTTCCCCCTGTTCCAATGCGCATGGAAACGCGTCGCCAAATCATGGGCGAAAAAAGCGATCCGGTGAGGTTCGTGCGCCTCGGCCGCCTGCCGAACAGCGCGAGGATATTGCCCGAAGGTTCGCATGAGCTCGCGCTCTCCCTCGTCAGTCAAAAGCGAGAAGTCGGCGTGAGCGAGCGCGTCTTGATCAAGATCAAAGTCCGCAAAGACCACCTTGCCTTGCCGCATGACGCTACGGGCGCGAGCATGGGCGTACTGGACGTAGAAAACGGGATTGTCCTGGCTTTGCTCGATCACCTTCGCCAGGTCGAAATCGAGCGGCGCGTCATTCTTGCGCATCAGCATCATGAACCGGACAGCATCGGCGCCGACCTCGTCCACGACCTCACGCAGCGTCACGAAGTCGCCGGAACGCTTTGACATTTTGACCGGTTCGCCAGCGCGCATGAGGCGCACAAGCTGGCAGAGCCGCACCTCGAGTTTCGCCTTGCCGTCCGACAGCGCGGCGACAGCGGCCTGCATGCGTTTGACATAGCCGCCGTGATCGGCGCCCCACACGTCGACCAAAGTGCGAAACTTCCGGTCGATCTTGGTTTTGTGGTAGGCGATATCGCTGGCGAAATACGTGTATCCGCCGTCTGACTTGATGAGCGGCCGATCGACGTCATCACCGAAGTCAGTCGAGCGGAACAGAGTCTGCTCGCGATCTTCCCAATCCTCCGCGGGCGCGCCTTTGGGCCGCTCCAAGCGGCCCTGGTAGACGAGACCTTTCGCCCGCAGCCAGTCGATCGTCTCGCGCACGCGGTCGGCGCCGCCGTCGGCGCCGGTCAGTGCGCGCTCGGAGGCGAACACTTCGTGGGTGATGTTGAGCGCGGCGAGATCCTCGCGGATCATCGCCATCATGGCGTCGATGGCGCGCCTGCGCACGATCGGCAGCCACTCGGCCTCGGGCTTGCTCACAAGGCCCACGCCAAATTCGCGCTCAAGATACTCGCCGACGGGCTTCAGATAATCGCCGGGATAGAGGCCCTCGGGGATCGGGCCGACGGCCTCGCCCAACGCCTCGCGGTATCGCAGGAAGGCCGAGCGCGCCAGAACGTCGACCTGGCCGCCGGCGTCATTGATGTAATATTCGCGCGTCGCCTCGCGGCCCGAGAAGATGAGCAGGCTCGAGAGGGCGTCGCCGAACACCGCGCCGCGCGCGTGGCCGACATGCATCGGGCCGGTCGGATTGGCGCTCACATATTCGACGTTGACGGGCCCGTCCGCGCTCGGCGCCCCGGCGCCGAAAAGCTGGCCGTGAATGAGAACCGTCTTCAGGATTTTCTCGTAAACTTCTGGCTTCAGGACGATATTGATGAAGCCGGGGCCGGCCGCCTCCGCGCTCTGCACGTCCGATTCACGCTTGAGATCGGCGACGAGGGCTTCCGCAACAGCACGCGGATTGGAGCCGGCCTGCTTCGCTTCTCGCGCATAGACCATCGCGGCATTGGTCGAGAGGTCGCCATGGGTCGCCTCGCGCGGCGGCTCGACGACGAAGCGGCCAAGATCAAGGTCGCGCGGCAGTTGTCCCGCCGCGATCCGCTTTTCGAGCAGGCTCGCGATGCGCGACTGGAAGTCGGCGAAAATATTCATGGATCCTGACATGAGCGCTGCGCCGGCCTATGTAGCCGCGCTCGTCGAGCGCGGCAACGCGGTCCAAAGGGCGCCTGGAAGGGACGCCCGTCCATTGACGGGCTATGGACCGCGTCTACAAAGCGAGCGCGCGCCTCTATCGCAAGTCGAAAGCACCGTCAAAAAGCCGGGCGTCCTCCGCGATCGCGAACCGGTCCGTCATGCCGGCGATGTAATCGGCGACAGCGCGCGCCCGCGCCTGCCCGTCGGCCTTGGCCGCCCATTCGGGCGGCATTGCGGATGGGTTGCTCATATAGGCCTTGAACAGGCGCCGCACGATCGCGTCCGCCTCGCCGCGGACCTTTTTAACGTCCGGATGCCGGTACATGCGGGCGATGAGAAAGGCCTTGATATCGCGGTCGGCCGCCTCGATGACCGCCGAATGCCCGACAAGAGTTCGCCCGCTGGCGGCGACCGCGTCCGGACTGTCGACCCCGGTTTCGGCAATTCGCCGGCTGCTCTCGCCGATCGCGTCCTCAATGAACCGGGTAATGAGACGACGGGTCAGCTCGTGGATCGCGCGCGGCGCCTCGAGCCCGGGATGGAGAGCGTCGACCTCTTTCATCAAGCCGTCGACAAAAGGAACCGCGGCGCGAAGCTCGGCGAGCGAGAACAGACCAGCGCGCAAGCCGTCGTCGATGTCGTGAGCGTCATAGGCGATATCGTCTGCGATCGCAGCCGCTTGCGCCTCGAGGCTCGCATGGAGGCTTAGCTCCAGGCTCTGCATCCGATCGTAGCGGAGGACTGCCGCGGGAACGCCGCGCGCCCGGTATCGCTCGGTCGGGGCGCCCGAGGCGTCGAGCAGCGGGCCGTTGTGCTTGATGAGCCCTGCCAGCATCGGCTGGGTCAGGTTGAGGCCGTCGAACTCGGCGTAATGCCGCTCGAG
>DATDHT010000414.1:0-2524 GCA_036521435.1 Roseiarcus sp. | reverse complement strand
GAATTTTGGCTTACAGCGCAATAAAACTCAGCGGCGACCGTCGTTTTCTTTCGACCTATTGGCGCATCCTCGCAGCAATCAGCTGCCGTTGGAACGCCCCAAATTCGTTCGTACTGGAAAAGGATCGCCGTAACGCCTCCGGCGTGATCAATGAGGCAAATCGGGGGTCTGTCTCGCCTATCTCCCGGAGCCTTAAAGCATCTCGCTTTGCAGCCGCAGCTTTGCGGGCCAAGTCTGCAATTTGATCGGATGATAAGAAAGGATATTTCGACCGCTTCAGAAGAGCGAAGCCCAAAACCCCCATAGCCTTCTGCGACGCCGCCGAGCTGGTGACCTGCCACTGAGATTTTCCTCCACGGGGATTTAGAGTCCGGCCTTCTTTAAGGAGGACAGATGAAGCGAGCGCGATTCACGGAAGAGCAGATCATTGGGGTGTTGAAGGAGCACGAGGCTGGGGCGAAGACGGCGGATCTGGCGCGCAAGCACGGTGTCTCGGAAGCGACGCTGTACAACTGGAAGGCCAAGTACGGCGGCATGGATGTCTCCGAGGCTAAACGACTGAAGCAACTCGAGGAGGAGAACGCGAAGTTGAAGAAGCTTTTGGCCGAGCAGATGTTGGATGCAGCCGCGCTCCGCGAGCTTCTGTCAAAAAAATGGTAGGGCCCGCCGTCAAGCGCGAAGGCGTCGCGCATCTTCAGGCCGTGATGGGCCTGTCGGAACGGCGGGCCTGTTCGATCGTCAACGCGGATCGCAAGATGATCCGCTATCGATCATGCCGACCGCCGGACACAGAACTTCGGACGCATCTGCGCGATCTCGCCCACGAACGGAAGCGCTTCGGCTATCGGCGATTGTTCATCCTGCTGCGCCAGGACGGCGAACCGTCCGGGATCAACCGCATCTACCGGCTCTACCGCGAAGAGGGCCTGACGGTGCGCAAGCGGCGGTCGCGGCGGCGCGCAGTGGGAACGCGGGCGCCAATCGTCGTCGAGGCGGCCGCCAACGCCCGCTGGTCTCTGGATTTCGTCCATGACCAGCTCGCCTGCGGCCGACGATTCCGCATCCTGAACATCGTCGACGACGTGACGCGAGAATGCCTGGCGGCGATCCCAGACACCTCGATCTCAGGCCGGCGCGTGGCGCGCGAGCTGACGGCGCTGATCGAACGCCGCGGCAAGCCAGGCATGATCGTCTCGGACAACGGAACCGAGTTCACCTCGAACGCCGTGTTCGCCTGGGCGCACGACAACAGGGTCGTCTGGCATTTCATTGCGCCAGGAAAGCCGATGCAGAACGGCTTCTGCGAGAGTTTCAACGGGCGCATGCGCGACGAGCTTCTCAACGAGAGCCTGTTCCTCGGCCTCGATCATGCGCGATCAAGGATCGCGAACTGGATCGACGATTACAACCAGCGGCGCCCGCATTCGGCTCTGGGCTATCTCACGCCAACGGACTATGCCGCCAATCTCTCCGCAACACGCGATCGTCTGCGCAACCCCGACCAGCTCCGCCGATCGCATGTTGCTCCACCCGCGCCCCACGGCGTAAAACCCGCCGAGGCTCTAATCGCCGCTGGATGAAAATTCAGTGGCAGGTCACTTTCGTCCAGTTTCGTTGGCTTGAATGCGCCCGGTTGTGCCGGTTGTGTGGCAAGAGACCCGCCGGGCGCCGTCAGGCCGTCAGAATCTCCTTGCTGGCGACGGTCGAGTCGGGGTTCAGCCGATAGACCAGCGGAACGCCGGTCGCGAGCTCGGTCGTCGGGATCGTTTCGGGCGTGAGGCGGTCGAGCACCATGACAAGGGCGCGCAGGCTGTTGCCGTGGGCGGCGACCAGCACGCGCTTGCCGTCGAGCACCGGGGGCAGGATGTTCTGGCAATAATAGGGGAGCGCCCGCGCCACCGTGTCCTTCAGGCTTTCGCCGCCGGGGGGCTGGATGTCGTAGCTCCGCCGCCATTTGTGGACCTGCTCCTCGCCCCATTTCTTGCGGGCGTCGTCCTTGTTCAGCCCGACGAGATCGCCGTAGTCGCGTTCGTTGAGGGCCTGTTCCCGCTCTTCCGGCAGGCCAGTCAACCCCATTTCAGCCAGCGCTAAAGTCAGCGTGCGCTGGGCGCGGATGAGGGCCGAGGTGAAGACGAGGTCGAAGGCGAGCCCGCGCGCCTTCATCCGGCGCCCCGCCTCCTTGGCCTCCTCGACGCCCGCCGGGCTCAGATCCACATCGCGCCATCCGGTGAACAGGTTCTTCAGGTTCCATTCGCTCTGACCATGGCGCAACAGAACGAGGAGACGGTCAGTCATAGGAATTCGCCTTGGTGGGAGGTCGACGCGCGGTCTTCAAAGCATGGCGCATCGGCGGCGCCAACCCGAAAACCGAAGGACCAGTCATTCGCAATGGCGCTCGCGTCGAGCGCTCGGTGCGAGAGCGGGTTCAAGCGGAGGCAATCGCGCTCGGGCGACCTTACGGACGCCGACCCGTCGAGGGACCTGCTTGATCGCCTCGACAATATACACGCCAGCAAATGGTGAT
>DATDHT010000413.1:0-46531 GCA_036521435.1 Roseiarcus sp. | reverse complement strand
CAGCGGGCTTGGCAAACCCCCGATCCCCACGACGCCGCTCTCTATAAGCAGCGCCACAGGATCGAAAACATGTTCGGGCGGATCAGGACTGGAGACGCGTCCACACCCGATACGACCGTTGCGCCCACACCTATTTCTCGGCAATCTGCATCGCCGCAGCCGTCATCTTCTGGCTCTGATCAATGAGTCCTGAGCCTAGCACTACTTTGGCAGAATGTTAGTGGCGGGCGAGTTTTTGGGATTCCCAAGAGAGGATTTGAATGATTCATAGGAGGTCGGCTCATGGAGGGCCGATCAATGGACGTGGACTGGCAAACGGATCTCGATCGCTGGCTTGCGCCGTTTCTCGCTGGGCTACGGCACAAGACGCGGGCGCGGATGTGTCCAGTCTATATCGCCGGACTGATTGGTCCAGGAGACCGTAAGAGCGTTCAGCCGATGGCGATGCGTGCTGGCGAAATCGGCTACGATCAGCTTCATCATTTCGTCGCCGCCGGAGTTTGGGACAGTGCCCCACTCGAGGCCGCCCTTCTGAAGAAGGCGGATGGCTTGGTGGGCGATGAGGCGGGGTTTCTTGTCATCGATGACACCGCGTTGCCCAAGAAGGGACGTCACTCGGTTGGCGTCGCGCCACAATATGCCTCGTCGCTCGGAAAGACTGCCAACTGCCAGTCGCTGGTCTCGGTAACGTTGGCGTCGCGCGAGGTGCCGGTGATGGTGGGCCTGCGGCTATTCCTACCCGAGAGCTGGACAGATGATCCTGAGCGCATGGCGCGGGCCCATGTGCCGAAGGATAGACAGACGGCTCTGACAAAGCCGGAAATTGCGATCGAGGAGATCGACCGCGTCATCGCCTCCGGTGCGCGTTTCGGCTGTGTGCTTGCCGATTCAGGATACGGTTCCAGCGGGCCTTTCCGTCAGGCTTTGAGCGAGCGTGGTCTGCTGTGGGCGGTGGGACTGTCACGACGCCAGAACGTTTATCCCGCCGACGTTGCTCTGATCTTCCCCGTCGCGAAGACCGGGAAGCCCCGTAGATACCACGTCCCGGATCAGCCGCCGGTGGCTGCCGAAACATTCTTGGCCGGAGAGAAATGGCAAAGGATCAGCTGGCGGCGGGGCACGAAGGGCCGGCTGACATGTCTTTTCGCGGCTCGCCGTGTCCGCGTTGCGGATGGCCATAAGCACCGCATGCTCGATAATCGTGTGCAGTGCATGCCGGGCGACGAGGTCTGGCTCGTCGGCGAACGCCGGTCGACTGGCGAGCAAAAATACTATGTGTCGAACTTACCGGCCGATGCGAGCCTCAAGATGCTCGCCGCTACGATCAAAGCCAGATGGGTCTGTGAGCAAGCACATCAGCAGCTCAAGGAGGAGCTTGGCCTCGACCACTTCGAAGGTCGATCCTGGAGTGGGTTACACCGACACGCCTTGATGACCATGATCGCCTACGCCTTCCTCCAGTCCCGCCGCCTCAAAGCAGCGGGACGGAAAAAAAAGAATCGGGGGACCGCCGCCACAACCGAGCATGCCGGCCATCAGGCAAGCCATCCTCGACCTCTTCGCACGGCCTCCACCCAGACGATGCCCGCACTGTGAGAAACTCCTCCTCGACCCACGCGAACCAAATATGCCAAAGTAGTGCTAGGCTCAGGACTCATTGATCACAGCCAGAAGATGACAGCTGCGGCGACCCGAAGCGCGTCTTGCGAGGTGGGTGAGCATTCAGAGGCACTTCGGGCGGGCGACCGGCTCCACGCAGTGCCCAGTAACGTGTCTCCGCAACCGCGAACTTTGCTTTGATCTTCACTTCCGCCCGCGCTCGTAGACACTAAGGGCGTGCCGGCAAGAGGCGCTCAACATCTGTCTTTTCTCGCTTAAGCAAGCGAGCGTTTTCTCGCGGTCTTGTGCGAACTCGCCGCATAGGCGGCTGCTGTCGCCGGCGCAGATCTGCTGCTGTGCGTAAAACAAAATGACGCTCCGGCATGGGGGACTCAACTGCCGCACCTTTTGGTTGAGGCAGACAATGATCTTGCCTTTATCGGGTATGAACTCGCCGCATAGGCGATTGACGTCGGGCTCGCAGGCGCTACGCTCGTCCGACGTTCCCTGATCCTGGGCAATGGCTGGGATCGGAGCAAGCATTAAAAGACATGCGATAATGAAGCGGGAGGAGTTGCTCATTAGCGTTCCTGAACGAGGCGGAGGGTCACCTACGCGCGTAGCTTGGATTTCGCCGCGCGTCCGGCTGCGCAATAGGACCATTACACTCAGAACTTTCGAAGCCTCGACGCTGTTCCATCCCGAGCGGCGCTTGGAACGCCGCGATACCGCCACACCCGGTCTTCAGCATGGGTCATACTGACCTGAGAACGGACGACTGCGATGAACGCGATCTACAAGCAGAGCCATCGGACTGCTGTGGCCCTTCTGTGCGCGTCGATTGTGACTTCCGCCTATGCCGACCCGCCGACAATTGAGGGGGTTTGGAAGCAAATCGACCCGGGCAGCGGTTACGTCGGCGGTCTCATCAGCTTCAAGGAGAAAGGCGGGTTGTGGGACGGATATATCGTCAAGAGTTATCCAAAGCCCGGCGATCCGGTCGATCCGGTCTGCGCGCGTTGTACTGATGATCGCAAAGACCAGCCGGTCCTGGGGCTGCGGCTCATCCAAAACGCGAAGCGCGACGGACTAATCTATGACGGCGGCACGATTCTCGATCCTCGGAACGGCTCTCAGTATAGCGTCCAGTTGACGCTCGCGCCCGATAATCAGACCCTCGTTGTTCGCGGATATGTGGGGCTGACGCTCTTTGGCCAAAGCCAGACCTGGAGCCGGCTGAGTGAAACGGACCCCGAATATCCGAAGCCTCTTCCTAAGCCGGAAGTGCACGCAGCGCCAAAAAAGGGTCATTCCGCGCCGAAGCCCGTTCAAGGGCAAGGAGACGGCACCTAGACTGGCACGGCCTCCGGCGCTGTCATTATTGTCCCTGGTGCTTTCGCGCCCTGAACACGTCTTCGGAGTCTGGCGATGGCCGTAAAAAGCACGTTGCCAGAGGCAGATGCGCCGCGAAGCTATTCGCCATTGGCCGCGCTGATCACCCGCGTTGTCGAATGGACTTCGCTTCATCCTCTAAAAATCATCGTCGCCTTCGTCATTCTGACGGTGATCTCCGGCGTCTATGTCGTCCGGCATTTTGCAATCGACACCGACGTCAATGCGTTGATCTCGGCCGATCTCCCCTGGCGGCAACGCGAGCTGGCCTATGAATCAGCTTTTCCGCAAAGCACGCAAGCGATCCTCGCCGTCGTTGACTCCCCCACACCGGAACTGGCCGACGCCGCTGCGACCGCCTTGGCTGATCAGTTGTCGCAACAGGAGAGGCTCTTCCGCTCGGTGGAGGAGCTTGGCGGGGGAAGTTTTTTTGAGCGCGAGGCGTTGCTGTTCCTCGACATGCCGGATCTTACCGCCACTCTGACCCAACTTGAGGGGGCGAGTCCGAGTCTTGCGATATTGGCGGCGGACCCGAGCCTACGAGGTTTGATCCAAGCCTTTTCGCTGAGCCTGGGCGCTGCTCAGATGGGCATGTTCGACAGCATGCCGCAAACCCTGACTAAGCTCGCCGATACCGTCGAGAACGTGCTGGCGGGACGCACGACCAGCTTTTCCTGGAAGGAGTTCCTGAATGGAGAGCCTCCGAAACCGGGCGATAGGCGCCGGCTGATTGCCATCTGGCCGAAACTCGACTTCAGCTCATTGGAGCCCGGTCGTCAGGCAACGGCGGCAATCCGGCAAGCGGGCGAGCGAGCGAACCTCGCCTCCGATTTTCACGCCCGGCTCAGACTGACCGGACCCGTTCCAATCGTTGACCAGGAGTTCGCATCGCTGCAGCAAGGCGCTTTGATCAACGGAATCATCACCGCCGCATGCATCCTTTTAATCCTCTGGTTGGCTCTACGCTCGTTCAAGATCGTCCTGGCTGTCTCGTTGACCTTGGGCGTTGGTCTTGCGATCACCGCCGCCGCCGGGCTGCTGATCGTTGGGGCGTTTAACCCGATTTCACTCGCTTTCGCTGTTTTGTGCGTTGGACTGGGAGCCGATTTTGCGATCCAGTTCAGCGTCCGTTACCGTGATGAGCGCAGAACGAGCGGGGAACTGCGGAAGGCCCTGGCGCTTACGGGCCGAGGGGTGGGACCGCCCTTGACGTTGGCTGCGGCGTCTGCCGCGGCCGGCTTCATGTCGTTCCTGCCGACACATTACATCGGCATGGCCGAGCTCGGCGTCATCGCCGGTTGCGGCATGGGAATAGCCTATCTGGCCAGCATGCTGCTGTTGCCGGCCCTTCTTCAAACATTCAATCCGCCTGCGGAGCCGCGTCCGCTTGGCTATGTCGCGATGGCGCCGGTGGATCGGTTCCTGGCACGTCATCGCATCGCGGTTGTCGTCGCGACGTCACTCGTCGTCATAGCCGGCCTGCCGCTGCTGGCGTTTTTGCGGTTCGATTTCAACCCGCTCGACCTGCGTAATCCGAATGAGGAGGCAATGGCGACTTTTAGCGAGCTCAGCCAGGATCCTCTTATGACCGCCAATCTGATGGAAGTGCTCGCGGCCTCGCCCGACGCTGCCGCGGCGGTTGCGAAAAAACTTTCGATGCTGGCGGAAGTCGGTCAAGCGAGGACGATCGACACCTTCGTCCCCGAAGGCCAACCGGGCAAGATCGACGCCATTCAGGGCGCCGCCGACAAACTCGAACCCGTTCTCAATCCGCCCCAACGCCCGGCGCCGCCAACCGACGCAGACAATATTGCCGCGCTGAAGAGCGGGGCCGACAACCTTTTGCTGTTGGCCGATGCTGTGCCCGGTCCAGGCGGCGATGCCGCAAAGCGTCTTGCCGCCGATCTCGACAAGCTGGCGACAGCGCCGCCAAATGTGCGGGCGTCGATGCAGACGGTGTTGACTCGACCGCTCGTCATGGACCTGGACGCCCTTCGGCACGCCTTGCGGCCGCAAACCGTCACGCGCGAGACTCTCCCCGAAGCCATTCGCCGTTCCTGGGTGAGCCCCGACGGGGGCGCGCGCGTGGAACTGATTCCGAAAGCCGGTCACGATATCTCGGCGCGCCAGTTTGCCCTCGCCGTGATGCAGGCCGAGCCCACGGCAACCGGGCCGGCCATCGGTCAACTCGAATGGGGCACAACAATCATCCACGCGTTTTTCGTGGCGGGTGCCTGCGCGCTCGTCTCGATTGCCGTATTGCTGTGGATCGCCCTTCGGAGAGTCAGTGATGTCGCCCTGACGCTTGTGCCACTCCTGGTGGCGGCTTTGATCACGCTGGAATTGTGCGCGCTCCTGAACTTTCCGCTGAACTACGCCAACATCATAGCGCTGCCGGTGCTGCTCGGCGTGGGCGTGGCGTTCAAGATCTATTATGTGATGGCCTGGCGGTCCGGACAGTCCGATTTTCTGCAATCGCCCTTGACCCGGGCCGTACTCTTCAGCGCTCTCATGACCGCAACCGCGTTCGGGAGCCTGTCCTTTTCCAGCCATCCGGGGACGGCAAGCATGGGCAAGCTGCTGGCCTTATCGCTTGCTTGCACGCTCGCCTCCGCCGCTCTGTTCCAACCCGCGCTCATGGGAAAGCCGCGCAGGACCGACGAGGATCCACAAGCTCACGCAGATTCATAAGGAACCAATACGGCGGCCTTCCAGTTGAAAGATTATGCGAGCCTTGTCGAAGACGGCATACGATCAGCTGTTTGATTCCAACGCTGAATCTTGTGGACTTGGTCGTTGGAAGGCGCCGCCGGGGCGTTTAAGGCGTGTTTTTCGCAATAGCGTCCACTACTTATCCCATAAGTTCATACTCAACGTGCACCGAACCCGAACGGTGAAGGCGGCGGGCTTTCGTCTCGCGGTCTATCCAACCGTTTTCCACCCAAAACTCTTCCTGACCAGCGAATTCTTTGCGCGATTCCTTTCAACGATTGACCTAGAAGGTAAGCGCCTCGCCGACGTCGGGACGGGTAGCGGGATATTGGCCTTGGCGGCCGCAAGGGCAGGGGCGGCGGCGGTCGCGCTCGATATTAATCCGAGGGCGGTCAAGGCGGCGTCCGACAATGCTCGCGCCAATGGTCTGGGCGACCGCGTGACCGCGATCCGCTCGGACCTCCTGTCTGCACTGCCGCCCGAACCTTCCTTCGATGTGATCATAAGCAACCCGCCGTTTTTTTCCGGCGAGCCGCGCGACGTCGCGGACCGGGCATGGGTCGCGGGGCCGGGGTATCGGGATATCCTGTCTCTCTTCGAGCAGGCGCGCCAACGGCTCAAGCCATCCGGGGCCATGTACGTCCTTCTCTCATCCGATTCCGACCTGCACTTTCTCGGCCAGCTGATCGCAAGCGCAGGGTTCCGCGCGCGGATCGCGGCGGCGTTTTCGATCATGATCGAATCGATGATCATCTACGAACTGACCCCGCATGAGCCTGGAGCCGCGACAGCCGCCAGCGTTGGTGAGGGGGCAGACGATTTTGTCGACTACCAAGGTGCAAGAGATGGCCGCGACCGTGTCTGGGCCTAGTCGGCGCATGCGGCGTTTGCCGCGCCGTATCGCGCCGGTGGACGCTTCCGGCCAGCGAGACGCTGCCCCGGCAGCCATTCGGCTGACATCCTGGCGAGTCGTCGGGTCAGCGCTGGCGTAAGGGGGTTCGGTTGCGCTGCACCGTTCCGGTCGAGAACAATCTCAACATCCTTTGCGTCTTTCCGGCCTACGCGCCGTCTTTCGGCACCTTCGCCCATGCATTTGCATTCGTGCCAGGCGTACGGGCCTTCATGCCGCCCCAGGGCCTGCTCGTCGTCGCCGCCTATTTGCCGGAAAAATGGCCGGTCCGTTTCATCGATGAGAATATCGAGCGCGCCGCACCTTCGGATTTCGCTTGGGCCGACGTTGTTTTCGTGGGTGGCATGCATATTCAGTTATCGGAAATCCGCGACATCCAATGCCGCGCCAAGTCGTGCGGCAAGCTTACGGTTCTCGGTGGCTCCGCCGTTTCGAGCAGTCCCGAGACCTATCCGGAGTTCGACTACCTGCACATCGGGGAAATCGGCGACGCGACTGATGAGCTGATCGCGACTCTCGACCGCGGCGTTGAACCGCCTCCCGCCCAGCGGCGCTTCGAGACGCGGGACCGGCTCCCCCTCTCGAGCTTTCCGCTCCCGCGCTACGATGCCGTGCCGCTCGCGCGCTACCTTATCGGCTCGCTTCAATTCTCCAGCGGCTGCCCATATCGGTGCGAATTCTGTGACATTCCCGCCCTCTATGGACGGCAACCACGCTTGAAATCGCCTGCGCAGCTTCTCGCCGAGCTCGATGCCTTTGTCTCCCAGCCGGCCCATCCGCCGGTCATCTATCTGGTCGACGACAATTTCATCGGCAACCGCAAAGCGGCGCGCGATCTGTTGCCGCACCTGATCGACTGGCAGAAGCGGCGCGGATATCCGTTGCAATTCGCCTGTGAGGCGACCCTGAACATCGCCAAGCAGACCGACATTCTAGCACTCATGCGTGAGGCTGGCTTCCTCACTGTCTTCGTCGGAATCGAGACGCCCGAGCCCGAAGTTTTGACCGGCATCGACAAGGCGCACAATGCATCCCTGCCGATGCTCGAGGCCATCGACACCCTGAACCGTCACGGACTCGAAGTGACCTCCGGCATCATCATGGGGCTCGATCTCGAGACCGACGAGTCTGAGGCGAAACTCATCGAGTTCATCGACCGTTCGCAGATACCGATCTTCACTATCAACGTGCTGCAGGCTTTGCCCAAGACGCCTCTATGGGAACGGCTGGCGCGAGAGGACCGGCTAGTCGCAGAACCGGATCAAGAATCGAACGTGAGATTCCTTCGCCCGCGTGGCGAAGTGCTGGCCAGCTGGCGTCGCGCGATCGCATATGCCTACACGCCCGAGCGACTGTTCGCCCGTTTTCGCTATCAGATCGACGCGACCTATGCTCACCGCTTGCGATTGCCGGCAAAGGGCAAGCTCACCAAGATCAACCTCCAGCGCGCCGTCGCGCTCGCCTGGAATATCGTCTGGCGGATTGGGATCGTGTCGGACTACCGAGGGGCATTCTGGAGCGCGGCGTGGCACGCTTTACGCCGCGGCCAGATCGAGGCGATTTTTGGCATGGGCTTCGTCGCGTGGCATCTGATCCAGTTCACGCAAGAGGCATTGGGCGGCCGGCAAAGCGCCTCCTTTTACGCGGCAAACAATCCTCGAGCGAAACTTGAGTAACCGAGTAGTAGCCTCCCGCAACGATTCACTCCGGGTAAAGATGGAGAACCAGAAGAGATAGGAGTCCAACTCTGCGGCGCGTCCCTCAAGGTCGATCGACGCTCCCAGATGCTATCGCGAGACGTAGTTGAGCTTCAGTCGGACCGTGAACGCGCCTAACGGTCATTCGCTTGCTCGGCTCGTTCACGACATGTGTTTCAGCGCCCGAGTGGGCCGCCGACGAGGCCCGGAACATCAATTTCGCAGACCACGCCGGTCCGCTTGAATTGCATTCGCGTCGAGCCCGTCCGCTTGAGAAGCTTCGGCGTCGCTGCCTTGTCGCGCTTCGCGGTGACGACAGCCTCCAAGACCTCGCCCCCAATGGTCGACGGCGCGCCAGAGATAGCGGAGCTTGCCGTTGACCTTCACGAAGACCTCATCCAAATGCCAGCGCCACTGCGGATAGCCGCCCACGTGCGCGACGCGTCTCTTTCGGATCTCGGCGGCGAACATTGGGCCAAACTGCTCGTGGAACGAAGCCACCACTGCGTGGCCGGCTGCTGGCGTTTTGGTCTGACAGCACTCGCCGTGCTTCTGTCAGTTCGCCGAGCCGCTCACCTGCGAGGGAAATGAACTTCACGGCCCAAACGCGGTGGTCCTTCGTCCCGGCAAGATCGACCGTTCCCCGACGGGCGCTGGCTATAGCGCCCGCTGGCGGCTTTGAGTGCGCGCGTCGGCTGATGGAGGAGGGCGACATCTATCGCGCCCGCTCGATCATCGGACCGGATCGTTTGGCAGATCACGGTTGAGGGCCGGCCCGCCATCATCCCGGCTGTTTCTGGAAGGGTCTGGATTACCGGCGTCAGCCGGTATATGCTGGATCCGGCCGATCCGTGGCCTTCAGCTACCGGCGTTCGGTACATGACTGCGCATTAGGGAGGCAATTTGAGCGTTTTGCGCGGTTCGCGCGGCTCGGTTGATACGAAAATGGCGATGGAATTCCCGCTTCACGACCTTTTGTCGACCTTCCAATTCAATTTTAAACGTTTTGCCTCAAGATGGGCTTAACAATGGATTCTGACCTGTTGGCGCCCAGAGAACGGGCGGGAGGACAAGCGGGCGTGCAACCGACGGACATCTCGGACCCGAGTTATTTCCACAAGGTGGTCGATTGCCAGTGGGCGTGCCCGGCGCATACCCCGGTCCCCGAATACATCCGGAAGGTCGCCGAGGGCGACTACGACAGCGCGTACATGATCAATTGGAAGTCGAATGTGTTCCCGGGCATTCTGGGACGCACATGCGACCGTCCTTGCGAGCCCGCCTGCCGCAGAGGACGTCTCGAGGAGCAGCCGGTCGCCATTTGCCGGCTGAAGCGGGTCGCAGCCGATCACAAGCGGGATATCGTAGCGCTCCTGCCGGGCGCCCCAGTCACGCGAAACGGCAAGCGCGTCGCCTGCGTCGGCGCCGGCCCGGCGTCGCTGACGGTAGCGCGCGATCTGGCTGCGGTCGGCTACGAGGTCGAGGTGTTCGATTCCGACATCCGCGCCGGCGGCATGATGCGTAGCCAGATTCCGAAGTTTCGTCTGCCGGACGAAGTGATCGACGAAGAAGTCGGCTACGCTCTGTCGACCGGCGGCCAATTTATCGCGCAACGGCGCATCGACAGCCTTAAGCGGCTCATGGACGAAGGTTACGACGCCATCTTTGTCGGTTGCGGGGCGCCGCGTGGGCGTAACCTCGACATCTCAGGTCGCCGCGAAGCGGCAAGCCGAATCCACATCGGCATCGACTGGCTGGCGAGCGTTTCGTTCGGTCATATCTCGTCGATCGGCCGTCGCGTGGTCGTTCTGGGCGGCGGCAACACGGCCATGGACTGCTGCCGGACAGCGCGGCGCCTCGGCGGCGCCGAGGTGAAGGTCGTCGTGCGCTCCGGCTTCGCCGAGATGAAGGCCTCGCCATGGGAAAAAGAAGACGCGATGCGCGAAGGCGTCGCGATCATGAACTTCCTTGCGCCGAAGGCGTTCACGCATGACGCTGGCCGCCTGACCGGCGTCGTATTCGAGAAGATGGAAGCGAAGAAAGACGAGCGCGGGCGCCGTGTCCTTGCGCCCACGGGCGAGCCGGACGTTATCGTCGAATGCGACGACGTGCTGATCGCGGTCGGCCAGGAAAACGCCTTTCCCTGGATCGAAAGCGATGTCGGCCTGACGTTCGGCCGCCACGGCCTGCCTGCCGTCGATCCGGTCACGTTCCAGTCGAGCCTGCCAAACGTGTTCTTCGGCGGCGATTCCGCTTTTGGCCCCAAGAACATCATCACCGCGGTCGCACACGGCCATGAAGCCGCGATCTCGATCGACGCCTTCTGCCGCGACGAAGATCCGCGCGATCGACCGGGCCCTTTGATCAATCTCGTAAGCCAGAAGATGGGCATCCACGAATGGTCCTACGACAACGCGATCACGCTCGATCGCCGGTTTAAGGTTCCTCACGTCGAGAACTCGGTGGCGCTCAGGAACATCCAGACCGAAGTCGAGCTCGGCTTCGACCTGAAGCAAGCTTTGGGCGAAGCGCAACGTTGCCTCAACTGTGACGTTCAAACTGTCTTTTCAGGCCCTTTGTGCATCGAGTGCGACGCCTGCGTCGACGTATGCCCGATCGATTGCATCTCGTTCGTGCGCAACGCGGCCGAAGATGAACTGCGCCGTTCGCTCATCGCGCCCGCGCTCAACCTTTCCCAGGCGATCTACGTCTCGGAGCCGGTCAAGACTCGGCGGGTGATGGTCAAGGATGAGGATCTCTGCCTGCATTGCGGCCTCTGCGCCGAACGCTGCCCGACCGGCGCCTGGGACATGATCAAGTTCACAATCGAAATGGCGCAAGCCGGACACACATGCCGATCGCAGCTGTAAACGACTTCGTCATCCGCTTCGCCAACGTCAACGGCTCGGGATCGGCAAGCGCCAATCTCTTGTTCGCGCGTTCGATCCTGCGCATGGGCGTGCCCATCGGCCCGCGCAACATCTTTCCTTCCAACATCCAGGGTCTGCCGACCTGGTATGAGGTGCGGGTGAGCGAAGCCGGCTTCTTAGGCGCGCGCGGCGGCGCCGACATCCTGGTCGCCATGAACCCGCAGACGTTCGTGCAAGATTTGGCCGCGATCGAACCCGGCGGCTACCTCTTCTACGATTCGACCCGGCCGATCGCGCATCTTTTGACGCGCGACGACATCGTCGTTTTAGGGATGCCGCTGACCGAGATCTGCACCAAAGAATATTCCGACTCCAGACAGCGTCAACTGTACAAGAACATCGTCTATGTCGGCGCGCTTGCCGCGCTGCTGGACATCGAACTTAGCGTGATCGAAACGCTGCTGCGTGAGCGGTTCAAGGGCAAGGACAAGCTGATCACTGCGAATTTGCACGCTCTCAAGATCGGCTGCGACGAGGCGCAGTCGCGCTTCCAATGTCCGCTCAGCGTTCGCGTCCAGCGCAGCGACGCCGCCGGCGAGCGCATTCTAGTCGAGGGCAATTTCGCCGCGGGTTTAGGCGCGGTCTATGGCGGGGCCACGGTCTGCGCCTGGTACCCGATCACGCCCTCGACTTCGCTCGCGGAATCGTTCGAAAGCAATTGCGCGCGTTATCGCGTCGATGCCGCAACGGGAAAGAAGAATTACGCCATCGTCCAGGCCGAGGATGAGATCGCCGCGATCGGCGTTGCGGTCGGCGCCGGATGGAACGGCGCGCGCGCCTTCACCGCCACTTCCGGTCCGGGCATTTCGTTGATGCAGGAATTCTTCGGCCTCGCCTATTTCGCCGAAGTCCCGGTGGTGGTGTTCGACGTTCAACGCGGCGGCCCGTCCACGGGCATGCCGACGCGCACCCAGCAGTCGGACCTTCTCGCTGCAGCCTTCGCATCGCACGGGGACACCACGCATGTGCTCTTGATCCCCGACGGGCCAGGCGAGACGTTCGAATTCGGCGCCAGCGCGTTTGATTTCGCTGAGCGGCTGCAGACGCTGGTGTTCGTCATGCTCGATCTCGATATTGGCATGAATGCGCATCTCACCGCCCCGTTCCGATGGGACGATGCGCGCGCCTACGACCGCGGCAAAGTGCTCAGCGGCGAGGAGCTCGAAACGGCGCGCGAATTCGGCCGCTACAATGACGTTGACGGCGACGGCATTCCTTACCGCACCCTGCCCGGCACGCATCCGACCCGCGGCGCCTATTTCACCCGCGGCACGAGCCGCGACCGCTTCGCTCGCTACACCGAGGAATCTGGTCCCTATGTCGATAATATGGAGCGCCTGCTGCGCAAGTTCGAGACCGCGCGCCGTCTCCTGCCGCGGCCAGTACTGAAGGCGGCTGCGAAGCCAACTCGCGTTGGCGTCATCCACTACGGATCGACCGCGCAAGCGATGGACGAGGCCCAGGCGCTTCTTGCGCGCGAAGGCCTTCATGTCGACACGCTGCGCATTCGCGCCTTCCCGCTCGCGCTCGAAATTGCCGAATTCGTCCGCGAGCATGAGCAAGTGTTCGTCGTCGAGCAGAACCGCGACGCGCAGATGCGCACGCTTATGACCACCGATCTCGAGCTCGCGCCGGCGCAGCTCACCTCGATCCTTCATTTTGGCGGAATGCCGATCACTGCTCGTTTCATTGTCGGGGAAATCGCTGGCCGATTGCGGCGCCCGGCTTCGGCGCAAACGTTGGAGCGCGTTTCGTGACTTATCTTGGCAAGCCCAAGTTTCATCACCCCTCGATCGCCGTCAACGAACTGGGCTACACGCGCCGCGATTACGAAGGTTCGATGTCGACCCTCTGCGCCGGCTGCGGGCACGATGCGATCAGCGCGGCGATCATCCACGCCTGCTTCGAATTGAGCCTGTTGCCGCACCGAATCGCCAAATTGAGCGGCATCGGCTGCTCCTCCAAGACGCCAACTTACATGCTTGGCCAAAGCCACGGTTTCAACTCGGTCCACGGGCGCATGCCGTCAGTGCTGACGGGCGCTAATCTTGCCAACCGCGACCTCATCTATCTTGGCGTTTCTGGCGACGGCGATACAGCGTCGATCGGGCTTGGCCAGTTCGCCCACGCCATGCGGCGCGGCGTCAACATGGTTTATATCGTCGAGAACAACGGGGTGTACGGACTGACCAAGGGGCAATTCTCCGCCACGGCCGACCGCGGCTCAAAGAGCAAGAAGGGCGCCGGCGCGCTCGACCAGCCGATTGATCTGGTCGGCATGGCGATCGGGCTTGGGGCCTCGTTCGTCGCGCGCAGCTTCTCAGGCGACAAGGCGCAACTAGTGCCGCTCATCAAAGCGGCGTTCGAGCACAAGGGCGCCGCGTTCATCGACGTCATTTCGCCTTGCGTCACGTTCAACAACCACGCCGGCTCGACCAAGAGCTTCGACTATGTACGCGAGCACAATATCGCCGTGAACGCGCTCGACGTTATCATGGGGCGGGAGCCAATCGAGGTGGACTACGCCGAAGGCGGAAGCCAGGCGGTGACGATGCACGACGGCTCGACAGTCGTTTTGCGCAAGCTCGACGCCAATCACGATTGCCGCGACCGGTCAGCGGCGCTCGCGACGCTGGAGCGCGCCCGTATAGCCGGCGAGATCGCCACCGGACTCATTTATATTGAAGACGAAGCGAACGAACTGCACGGGGTTCTCGGCACCGCCGACCGGCCGCTCAACGAGCTGTCGGAGCGCGAACTTTGCCCAGGGTCGAAAGCACTCGCCGTGATCAATGCGTCGCTGAGGTAGAGGCGCTCGCGCTCGGGCGGCTCGGCTTTGTCGCACCGCCGTGGCCTCGCCGAGTTTCCGGCGGCTCGATAGCGTCATCGATGACCGAAATCAGCTAGTCTGGGTATCGTTTCCCGCCTGAGATCATTCACCAGTCGGTCTGGCTGTATCTTCGGTTAACGTTGAGTGTCCGAGACGTCGAGGATTTGTTGGCGGGACAGACGCCAAAGATCGAACGCAAGCGCGTCTTTGCTGGTCAGCGCTCCTTGGCTCGAGACTTTTGAAGCCGAGGTCGCAACATTCCTGAATTGCAAATTTGCGGACGTGGGTCCCGACGCCGACCGGGTTGCTATACCGTTGATACTGTCGACGCGATGACCGACGCGCTCTTCACGCGCTACCGGGACATGATGCTTGCGCCGGAAGTGAGACAGGCAGTCGTCGATCGGATGAACCAGATGGCGCTGGTGGACCCGGTCCCGCTGCTAAAGGCCATCCAGGCCCCAACCTCACTAATGTGGGGCGAAAAGGACGGCATGCTCCCGTTTGCAAACTCGGCCGACTACCTGTGGGCGTTGCCCCATGCAACCTCGCCGCCCTGCCGGGAATAGGGCATATCCCACAGAAGGAGGCGCCGACGACCGTAGCGATCGTGCGGAAGTTCTTGGACCGGTAAATGTGATGTTCAGCAACCCGGCAGACTGCGTACATCGCTATTACGAAGTCTTAAGCCGGAAGGATTTTCGCATTGCCCTCGGGCTAAGTGGACACGGATAGTCGTAACGGCGAATGGTTGCGCGCTTGTCGGATCATCGCGTAAGTCGCTACACGTCCTCACTTCTCAACCGAGCGAGGGCAAGTAGCTCGGGCCATTTCTCGTCGCAAAATCGCGAAACGCGCGCGCGGCTGGCGAGAGGGCGCGGTCGATTCGATTGACAACGTACCAACGGCGCATGATCGGCAGGTCTTCCACGTCTAGGCACACAAGCCTCCTGCTCGCGAGTTCCGCAGCGATCGTGTGCGCCGAAATGAGAGCGATCCCCATCTCCGCCATCACCGCCTGTTTAATCGTTTCGTTCGACCCGAGTTCCATGCTCATCTGAACGGCGTTGATCCTGGTGTCCCCGATGAAACCGTCAAACACAGACCGCGTGCCGGAGCCGACCTCGCGAAACAGGAAAGCTTCTCCAGCGAGGTCGGCCCGAGTTAATCCTCTGACGCCGGCAAGGCGATGTTCTGGAGGTGCGATCAGGACGTAGGGGTGGGGGCCGAGAGGAAAAGTCTCGACAGAAATGTCTCGAGGAGGACGTCCGGCAAGCGCGATCTCAACTTCGCCGCTGCGTAGCGATTCCACCGTCGCGTCGCGATTGCCGATCTGAAAGCGCAGGTCGACCTTTGGTCGACTGCGGACAAAGGCGGCGATGAGCCGCGGCGCGAAATATTTCGCGGTGGACGTCGCGCCGACGGAAAGCCGACCTCCTTCACCGGAACCGATCGCGAGCATCGTGTCGGCGAATGCACGCATTGCGCGCTCGACACCGCGCGATGCTTCGAGCGCCGCCTCTCCGGCCTTTGTGAGCCGCATCCCGGCCGACGTCCGGTCGAACAGTTTTAGCTCGACCGCCTCTTCCAGGCCTTTGACGCGCGCGGTGAGCGCCGCCGGCGTCATTCTGAGCGTCGCGGCCGCCTGCACAAGCGAACCGGCTACGGCGATCGCCTGTAGCGTCTCAATCTGACGGAGCGAGACGTTGCGCATAGGAAACCTACGTCAGAATTCAATATTTTTGAATGGCTAACCAGAATTAATTCAGTTTTCTTTGAGGCGCAGCCGTTCCTATAAATCGACCGGGTAGGCGGGACGCCTACTGCGGGAGGGAGGGACGCGTGACCAACGCCCCAGGATTGGCAGATGGCCTCAAGGCGTTCCTAAGCGTGAACGCCCCCGCCGACATCGCTTCCGTCTTGTACGCCTTGGCCGAGGCCTCTCGTCCGGTCGCGCATCTAATCCGTGGCGGCTGGCTCGGCGGCGCTCTCGACGCCGCGGTCGGCCCGGCGCATGATGGGATCGCCCAGAAGGCGCTCGACGTGTTTGCCGACAAGTCCTTTGTCTATGGTCTGAAAGGCTCGGGCGTTCGCGGCATTGTTTCCGAGGAGCGCGACGATCCCGTTGCGATCGATCGCAACGGCACGCTGCTCGTGGCTATTGATCCGCTCGACGGCTCCTCGAACATCGACGCCAACGTCACCATCCGGACCGTCTTTTCGGTTCTCGACGCGCCGGCGGGCGAAATTGAAGGCGCACAATTCCTGCAGCGTGGCGTGCGTCAGCGGGCCGCAGGCCTCGTGGTCTACGGGGCCCATGTTGCCTTCGTCTTCACCACAGGGGCAGGCGTGCGCATTGCGACTCTCGATCCCGAAACAAACGAATACCGGGTCTCGGACGGCGTCGCCCGGATTCCCGCGGAGTCGAACGAATTTGCGATCAACGCTGCGAACTCTCGCCATTGGCCCGGACCGGTGCAGCGCTATATCGAGGATCTTCTCGAAGGCGATGAAGGGCCGCGCAGGCGCAACTTCAACACACGCTGGATCGGCTCGATGGTCGCTGACGCGTACCGCATTCTGATCCGTGGCGGCGTCTATTTATACCCTGAAGATTCGCGCCCGGGCTACGAGCGAGGACGCCTCAGACTGCTCTATGAAGCCAACCCGGTCGCGTTCCTCATCGAGCAAGCCGGCGGCGCCGCGACCGACGGATTTCAGCGCATTCTGGAGATCGAACCGAGGGCCATCCACGGTCGCACGCCGCTGATCTTCGGCTCGCAAAGCAAGGTCGAGCGGATTGCTCGCTACTATCGCGAAGACAGCCTCTCAGCGAACAACTCGCCTCTATTCGCCAGACGCGGCCTCCTGCGCCGGTGAGCTTCGAACTTCGGACCTTGCACGATGTCGACCAAGCATCCCATCATCGCGATCACCGGCTCCTCGGGAGCGGGCACGACGTCGGTCAAGCGGACCTTCGAGCAGATCTTCCGTCGCGAGAAGATCAACCAAGTCTATATCGAAGGGGACTCCTTCCATCGCTGGGACCGCCTGGAGATGCGGGAAAGATGAAGGAAGCCGCTGCCAAGGGGGACAATCACTATAGTCACTTCGGCGTCGACGCCAATCTGTTTGAGGAACTCGAGACGACATTCGCCGCCTATTCCGAAGACGGCGGCGGGCGCACGCGCACCTATGTCCACGATGCGGTGGAGGCTGAACAGCACAAGTGCTCTCCCGGGACTTTCACGCCCTGGACCCAATTCGAACCGGGCTCGGACCTTCTCTTCTACGAAGGCCTGCACGGCGCCGTCGTGGCCGGCAAGGTCAATGTCGCCCAATATGTTGACCTGAAGATCGGCGTCGTTCCGGTCATCAATCTGGAGTGGATCCAGAAGATGCACCGCGACCGCGACTCGCGCGGCTACACCACGGAAGCGATCACCGACACGGTGCTACGCCGCATGCCCGACTACATCAAGTTCATCTGCCCGCAGTTCACGCAAACGGACATCAATTTCCAGCGCGTGCCAATGGTCGATACGTCGAACCCTTTTATCGCGCGATGGATACCGACGCCTGATGAGTCGATGGTTGTGATCCGGTTCCGGGATCCCCATGGCATCGACTTCCCGTATCTGCTCTCGATGATCCACAACAGTTTCATGAGCCGGGCGAATTCGATCGTGATTCCCGGCGGCAAGCTCGACATTGCGATGCAGCTCATCATGACGCCGATGATCCTGAAGCTGGTCGAGCGCCGTCGACGCGCCATCCAGACTTAAGGCACCAGCGAAGGTCGCCGCAACTGAACGGATCGGTCCGCTTAGCCGCGCTCGAAGACAAGGAGAAGAGCCATGAACAAGCACACCTCGCAAACCGTGACGGGCAAGGAGCGCTACAAGGCCGGCGTGATGGAGTACCGTAAGATGGGCTATTTCGAGCCCGATTACACCCCGAAGGACACCGATATCATCGCGTGTTTCCGGGTGACTCCGCAGGAGGGTGTCGATCCGATCGAGGCCTCGGCGGCGGTCGCGGGCGAATCCTCGACCGCGACTTGGACGGTTGTGTGGACCGATCGCCTGACCGCTGCCGAGAAGTATCGCGGTAAGTGCTACCGCGTTGATCCGGTTCCGGGATCGGAAGGGCAGCATTTCGCCTATATCGCCTACGATCTCGACCTGTTCGAGCCGGGCTCGATCGCCAACATGTCAGCCTCGATCATCGGCAACGTTTTCGGCTTCAAGCCTCTCAAGGCGCTGCGACTAGAGGACATGCGATTTCCCGTCGCTTACGTGAAGACGTTCCAAGGCCCGGCGACCGGCATCGTGGTGGAGCGCGAGCGGCTCGACAAGTTCGGCCGGCCGCTGCTCGGAGCGACCGTCAAGCCGAAACTCGGGCTTTCTGGCCGCAACTACGGACGCGTTGTCTACGAGGCGCTCAAGGGCGGCCTCGATTTCACCAAGGATGACGAGAACATCAACTCACAACCGTTCATGCATTGGCGAGACCGCTTTCTCTATGTGATGGAGGCGGTGAACAAGGCGCAGGCGGCGGCGGGCGAGATCAAGGGCTCGTATCTCAACATCACCGCGGGCACGATGGAAGAGATGTACGAACGCGCCGAGTTCGCCAAGGAGCTCGGCTCGGTCATCGTGATGATCGACCTCGTGATCGGCTATACGGCGATTCAATCGATGGCGAGGTGGGCGCGCCGGAACGACATGATCCTGCACCTGCACCGCGCCGGCCACGCGACCTATACGCGCCAAAGAATACACGGCGTTTCATTCCGGGTGATCGCGAAATGGATGCGCCTCGCAGGCGTCGACCACATTCACGCCGGTACTGTCGTCGGAAAACTAGAGGGCGACCCAGCGACGACCAGGGGCTACTACGATATTTGCCGCGAGGAATTCAATCCGACACGGCTTGAACACGGCGTTTTCTTCGACCAGCATTGGGCTTCGCTGAACAAGCTGATGCCGGTGGCCTCCGGCGGCATTCACGCTGGTCAGATGCATCAGCTTCTCAGTCTGTTGGGCGACGACGTGGTGCTGCAGTTCGGTGGCGGCACGATCGGTCACCCCTACGGCATTCAGGCTGGCGCTACGGCCAACCGCGTGGCGCTCGAGGCGATGGTGTTCGCCCGCAACTCGGGCCGCGACTACCTCAACGAAGGGCCGACCATCCTTGCTGACGCCGCCAAGACCTGCACGCCGCTTCGCCAGGCGCTCGATGTATGGGGCGACGTGACCTTCAACTACGCGTCAACCGATCAGCCCGACTTCGCGCCGGCGGTGACGGTGTCGTGACCGTGATCTCGCGGCGCACCCTTCATCGGCGCTCCGCGCGCCGCCCGAGTCAAGCCAGCGACCGCCGTACAACTCATAAGGAGACCTCCTCATGCGCGTCACTCAAGGCTGCTTCTCGTTCCTGCCCGATCTCACCGACGATCAGATCCTCATCCAGGTCCAATATTGTCTCGAACAGGGCTGGGCGGTGAACCTGGAGTTCACCGACGATCCCCATCCCCGCAACACCTATTGGGAGATGTGGGGCCTGCCAATGTTCGACCTGAAAGACGCCAAGGGCGTGCTGATGGAGTTGCACGCCTGCCGCAAGATTTACGGCGACCAGTACATCCGCCTCTCGGCCTTTGATTCCAACCACGGCTGGGAATCGGTGCGCATTTCCTTCATCGTCAACCGGCCGAAGAACGAGGATGGCTTCCACCTTGACCGCACCGAGGGCCAAAGCCGCGTTCAGCGCTATACGACGCGCGCCTACGCGACCGATAGGCCGGAAGGAAAGCGCTACACATGAGCGAGGGTGGCGCGGCGGCGCAGGCGTCGCCGCCGAAGATCAATCTTTCCGAAGAGTTCGCTGAATCGGGCGTCGGTCCGGTGCTTCAACAGCTCGATGACGAGCTCGTGGGCCTCGCGCCGGTAAAGCAGCGCATCCGCGAGATAGCGGCGCTCCTGCTGGTCGGTCGCGTACGTTCGAAATTCGGGCTTGTCTCGCAGGCGCCGACCTTGCACATGAGCTTCACTGGCAATCCCGGCACCGGCAAGACGACGGTCGCGGTGCGCATGGCCGAGATCCTCCACCGGCTCGGCTATGTGCGCCGGGGCCACCTCGTCGCGGTGACGCGGGACGATCTCGTCGGCCAGTACATCGGCCACACCGCGCCGAAGACGAAAGAGGTGCTGAAAAAGGCGATGGGCGGCGTTCTGTTCATCGACGAGGCGTACTATCTGTATCGACAGGAGAACGAGCGCGACTACGGGCAGGAGTCGATCGAGATTCTGCTGCAGGTTATGGAGAACAATCGCGACGATCTCGTGGTTATCATGGCGGGCTATGCCGACAAGATGGACCGGTTCTTTCATTCCAATCCGGGGTTCCGCTCGCGCGTCGCCCATCACATCGATTTTCCCGACTACGCCGACGCCGATCTCCTGGCGATCGGGGAGAAGATGATCGCAGCTCTCAATTATGGGCTGAGCCTCGACGCGAAGCTCGCGCTTGCCGAATATATCTCGCTCCGCCGGATGCAGCCGCTGTTCGCTAACGCGCGATCAATCCGCAACGCGTTGGACCGCGCTCGCCTACGTCAAGCCAATCGCCTGTTCGCGGCCGGCGACCGGGATCTGTCTCTCGACGCGTTGACCACGATCGAGGCCGGAGACATTCGCCAGAGCAGGGTGTTTCAGCAAACGGGGAGCAGTGCGCGATAAACGGTGCCGTTGCAGCGCCGTTCATTTCGGTGGGCCGCGTCATTTCATCACACGCGAACGAAATTCTACCCTGCCGCCGGGTTAGTCGAGTGCCAATATGAAAGCTGTCGTTTTCGACCTTGATGGCACCCTGATCGACAGCGCACCGGACTTGCATACGGCAGCAAATCGCATGCTCGACGATCTTCACCGACCGCCATTGACGCTTGAGGATGTTGCTGGTTTCGTCGGCAATGGCGTCCCTACGTTGGTCGCGCGCTGTCTTGCGGCGACCGGTGGTCCTTCGAACGACTTCGATTATGCCATTTCAAGATTTCGTGAGCACTATGCCCGGGCGCCAGCTCATCTGACACTGCCATACGTTGGTGTCGAGATGATGCTTCAGCGGCTCACCGAATTTGGGTTTGCGCTCGGCGTATGCACGAACAAGCCTTATGAATTCGCCGTCACGATTGTAGAAGAACTACGGATCATGCAGTTTATCGGCGCCGTCGTGGGCGGTGACGTTGCCGAAGCTAAAACCAGACCCTGCTCCGCTTTTGCTCTGCCTCGATCGGCTTGGCGTTGCCCCCATGTGCACACTCTATGTCGGCGACAGCGAGATCGACGCCAAAACTGCTTTTCGCGCACAAGTACCCTTCGCGATGTACTCCGGCGGGTATCTCAGGGGATCCACCGACGCGTTCGAGCCGCTGTACATGTTCGATCATTTCGAAGATCTCTCCGGCTACATACTGCAAAGGGGTATCGAGCGATGAAGACCTCAGGCGGCATCGTCACGTTGCCGCGCTTCTCTGTCGCTGGTGTGCGAGAGGTGAATCGGCGATGGGTGAAGCTCGGGTGGTGCGGCCGGACCGGCGTCAGCGGCGCTGGGTCATGGTCGATCTTGAGGGTCTCTTGCCGGAGACCATCGCGCGCGCCTCGTGTGGAGTTTCGTCGAGAGCCTCGATCTTGCGCTCCTTTACGATCAGGTTCTCTCGCGCGAGGGCAAAGGGGGAAGGCCGGCCGCCGATCCCGCGGTCCTGCTTTCGCTGTGGCTTTATGCGACGATCGAAGGCGTGGGGTCGGCGCGCGAACTGGAGCGGCTTGCCCAAAGCGAGGCCGCCTGTCGCTGGCTGGCGGGCGGCGTGCCGCTGAACGATCACGGGCTCGGAGAGGTTCACGATCGCGTCGCCTCCCGCCGCCTTTAGCATAGGGACGCCGCGATGAGCGCAGAGGAATTGCCCGGTCAGGCAAACGTCGATGGTGCGCCGCCATTCCTCCGGCATAATGTCCTCGACGCCCCCCGTCGGACCGACAATGCCGGCTTTGTTGATGAGCGCGTCGAGGCCGCCGAGAGACGCCTTGGCGTCGACAAAGAGATGAGCGACGTCGGACTCAGAGGCGACGTCAGCTTTTGTGACCCGTGCGTCCCAGTGGGCGGCCCGGTAGTCTGCTAGAAAGTCATCGGATACGTCGCAGATGTGGAGGCGTGCGCCGCGCGCGGCCAGGAGATCGCGGATCGCCCGCCCGATGCCCGAGGCGCCTGCGGTCACGAGAACGCGCAGATCTTTTGCAAGGTCGAAGACGTCGGAGGAATCTTTCTTTTTGAACGTTCCGATTGATCATATGCGCTTCTCGCGCAGCGTCATGACGGCGGCTAGAACCACGAGGCCGAACAAAATCGTTCGTGTTGCGTAAGGTAACGTCGTGCCGGCGAGAAGCGTCTGCAACGCTGTCAGCAGCAATGCTCCCCCGAGCATGCCGAGATAGTGCCCTCGGCCGCCGGTGATGAGCGCGCCGCCGATCACCACCACCGCAATCGAGGGTAGGAGGTATTCGTCGCCCATCCCGAGGCTCGCCTGACCGGAGAAACCGGTGAGCAGCGCGCCGACGATCGCCGAGCAAACGCCCGAAAGCATGTAGACCCGGATCAACGTCTGGCTGACCGGGACGCCCGACAGCGCGGCCACTCGTTCGCCGTTTCCGACCGCGTATACGCGGCGCCCAAACGGAGTGTGGCCAAGCAGCAGGACAGCAATCACAACGAAAATGGCGACGAACAGAACAACCGGCGTAATGAAGAATACGTGATCGGTCATGAAGCGCCTCAACAGTGGCGAAGAGAAGCCGTCAGGCGTGCCGTTGGAATAGACGAGCGAAGCCCCTTGGAGGAGTCCGTTGACCGCGAGCGTCATCACGATCGGCGAGACGCCGAGCAGAACGATACCCGCCCCGTTGACAAAACCGACCAACAGCCCGACCAGCAGCGCGATGGGCAGCGCGTAGATCAGCGCCGCGTCGGATCCTTTGACCATGCCAGCGAGCAGGATCCCCGTGAACCCAATCGTCCACGGCACGGAAAGGTCGAGGCCGCCAGTGAGAATTACTGTTCCCTGACCCAATGCCAGCACCGCCAGGAATGAACTGAGCACGATCAACGAATTGAAATAGGACCAGCTCGTCAGCGCATGACCGAGCGCAGCCTCGGCGGCGATGACGACCAGCACGAAGCAGATGTATGAAGGCAACGAAAAGCGCAACGCCTCGGCGTTGCGCGCAAGGAAGCCAGGCATCGCGGTCGCGGCCGCTCGCCCAGGATTTTCGAGAATTGGAAGAGATAAAAAGCGAGCTTGCGCCGAGCGTTGCGAGACGAGGCGGCCCTGCGCGCGCGCCCTCATTGCGCGAACGGCGTTGCGGATATGTCGAGCGAGCGGTGAATCCAGACGCAACTCGCCGGCAATCACAGCCAGGATTAGGATCGAGCCTTCAGCGACTGTCGAATAGTAGGCCGACACGTTGAGGACCAGCAGGATATTGACAACCAACATCAAAATGTAGGCGCCAAAAACCGGACCGAGCGGGCCGCCGCGCCCTCCGCCGAGCTTGGTTCCACCGACAACGACTGCGGCGAAGATCTGGAGCAACATTGGGTTGCCGATCAGCGGATCGGCGGAGCCAGTCTGGGCGCTGATGAAGACGCCAGCGAGGCCATAGCAGCCACCGCCAATGACATAGACCATGAATTGTACGAAGCGCGTCGGCACGCCGACGGCGCGCGCGGAGTCGATGTCGCCTCCGACCGCGTAGATCGCGACTCCAAAATTGGTCCGCTTCAGCCAAGCCCACGCCGTCAGAACCAAAATGATGAGTAGCGTTGGCTTCGGCAAGAGATTCGGGATTGCGTCGCCCATGAGGAGTTCGCCAAGCGCAGGGGACACCCGGCCGCCGGGCTTGTCCATGATCAACAGCGTCACGCCCTGCAGGATGAACATCGTCGACAGAGTCACGACGATCGGCTGCATTCCGAGCACTGCGACAAAGAAACCATTGAAAGCTCCTGAGGCCATACCGATCGCTATTCCTGCGGCGACGACAATCAAGGGTGATATCGACGGTTCTTGCAGCGACGAGGCGAGCGCGACATTGACAAGTGAAATCGCGGCGCCCGCCGAAAGATCGAAGCCTCCAGATAGAATGATGACCGTCTGCCCAATCGCCGCAAGCGCAAGCGTCGCGCCGCTAGCCGCCATTTGAGAAAGGTCATAGTAACTCAGCCGCACGGAGCCGATGCTAGCCACTGCGGCCAAGAGAGTGAGAAAGACGCCGATCGCAATCACGAGCCGTCGTTCACGCGCCAGGCGCCTCAACGGCGACGCCGGGGGAGAAGCGCCGATGGATCGCGTCGGGACGCCTTCGATCGTCATGCGGCCTTAACCGCGTCCGATTCGGATCCTAGCGCGGCGCGAAGGATTTCTTCTTCGGACAACCGATCCGCTGGAATCTCGGCGGCAATCCGGCCGGAGTAGAAGACGAGCGCGCGATCAGCCAAATAGACGATCTCGGGGATCTCTGTTGAATGGAACAGGACTGCCCCTCCCGCGTCGGCATAGGCGCGGATCAGGCGATACAGTTCATTCTTGGTGCCGACGTCGATGCCGCGTGTCGGATCGAACAGTAGCAGAACGCGACTCTCGGCGAGCAGCCACTTGGCGATCGCAATCTTCTGCTGGTTGCCGCCGGAGAATGCTCCAACACGCGTCCAGAGTGCGCGCCGATCGATTCCGATGCGCTCAAATATCGCCTCGACCGCCGAGGTCTCGTGAGCGCCATCGATGAGCGGGCCACGCGAGAAGCGGTCGATCACCGGCAGCGATGCATTGTGCTTGCCGCTAAGCTTCAGAGAAAGCGCCTCGGTCTTGCGATCCTCGGGGACGAGGCTGATGCCGATGTTGGCGCGCACGGCGTCAGTGGGCGATGCGATGACGATCGGCTCGCCATCGACGCTCAAGTGTCCGCTCGTGAGATCCGCCATGCCGAAACAGGCGAGAAAGAGATCCAGCTGGCCCATCCCCTGAAGGCCGGCTACGCCGAGGATCTCTCCTGCACGCAGCCTGAAGGAGGTGTCGCGCAGCTTGCCCGTGGTCGAGATGCGCTCGGCCGCCAGAACTTCAGGGCCAAATGCGCTCGCGCCTTCGCGTCTCGCGGGGAAGGCATGCGAGAGCGCTCTCCCGGCGATCATGCGTATCACTTCGTCGTCGGGATAAGATGAGACAGGGCCGGTCGCGATATGCTTGCCGTTGCGCAGAACCGTCATTGTGTCGCAAAAGGCCCGGACTTCGCGCAGGCGGTGCGAAATGAAGACCGTTGTCACTTCCTTGGCGCGCAAATTGGCGATGATTTGGCCGAGCCAATCGACGTCCCGCCCCGACAGTGTCGAGGTCGGCTCATCGAGCAACAGAATGCGCGGCCGACGGAAAATGGCGCGGGCGATTTCGATCTTTTGCTGCACGGCGAGTTCGAATTCGCCGATTTCATCATCGAGATGGACGTCGCCCATTCCGAGGGCCTCGAAATGCGCCGCGACGAGGGCCTTCGCCTGGCCGCGGCGGATCATAGCCGTTGGGCCCGTGGGTCCTCGCGGAAGCAGCATATTGTCGAGGACGGTGAGATCATCGACGAGCGTCATCTCCTGGAATGCGGTCTGGATGCCGCGCGCCTGCGACTCGCGCGGCGAGGAGAAACGCACTTCCTCGCCGAAGAGGTGAAACACGCCCAAATCGGGTTGGGTCAGCCCTGAGAGCAGCTTGACGATCGTCGACTTGCCGGCGCCGTTCTCGCCGAGCAGCGCATGCACGGCGCCGCGGGCGATCGAAAAAGAAGCATCGTCGACCGCGACCGTAGCCCCGTAGGCCTTGCGCACACGCTCGACCGAGATGGCGGCAAGGGCGTCAAGGCTCGGCTCGGGTCTCGTTTCTGACATCGCTCGGAGCTTTGAAGGCGTGGGAGCAAAGAACTGGCGGCGGCCGGCGGGAGGCCACCGGCGCGCCCGAACGATCAGGGCTCAGGCTGACCCACGAGAGCCGCCTCCAGGCCGATTTCTGGGGTTTCGGGTGAATAGATCGAAGCGAACCATCCAGGGTTTGGCACCAGCGATGGAGGGAACGCGTTGCAGCCATCCTTCATTTCGGCCCAGGTGCCTTCCTTGCAGTACTTCACCGTGTCGTTCGTGACGAGCGGCAGCGGCAGGGTGACTAACTTCGGGATATCCTTGCCCTCGAGCTTTTCAACCGCGAGTTTCAACGCATAACCGCCCGAGTAGGGCGGCGACGCGTAAGAGATGCGCGGCGCCCCCATAGGCATATACGTGCCGTTGGCGCCTTCGACCTCGGTGCCGCCGGGAAGCATCTGAATACGCCCCCCGTTCGAGCCCTCGCCCGCGCAAGGCTTGAGCTGCTCGGGGTTCTTCCCCGACTCGATCTGCATCGTGTTGGCGGTATAGCAGCCCACCTGCATCCAAAGGCCGTCGATCTGGTCCCAATTGCGGGTGGCCAGTATCTTGGACAACTCGGTGCGCGCGACTGCCTGGCTCCACATGCCGACCGCTTCGCCAACGATTTTGATGTCAGGGTGCTTCGCGAACACTTCCTTGGCCGCCTTGGTTCGCAGCGTGTCAACCGACGTGCCCGGAACGCCGGTCATTACGACGATGTTGCCCTTGCCATTGAGCTTCTTGGCAAGCCACTCCGCTGTGACACGCCCGGCCTCTTCCTGGTCGATCGTCACATTGTAAGCGCAGGGCTCCGAGATAGCGCCGTCATAGGCGATGATCATCACGCCCTTGTCGCAGGCGTTCTTGACCGCGTTGTTCAATGCTGTCGGGGAAATCGGATAGACGACAATGGCCTGCGCGCCCTGCTGAACCATCGCATTGATCTGCTGAATCTGGCGTTGGGCGTTGGGGCCGGCGACCTGGACCTGAAGATCAACTTTGTCGGCAAAGTCCTTATGCGCCGCCATAGCCTTGACCATGTTAGCGGCCTCGGCCTGCCAGTCGTTGCCGATGTAGCTCATCGACAGAAATATCTTGAACTTCTTATCCGCGGCCTGCGCGTCGCTCGTCAGCGCAATGCTCGCGGCGAGCGTGGCCGCGCCTGCGCATGCGATCCATTTTCCAACATAGCATCTCATTGGTTGTCCTCCCTGTCGTTCTTTCGGTCCAGAACGATCGTAACGGCGCGAAACGCCAAAATGCCGGCTGGCCGCCTAGTTGTGATCATAGATCATTGATCATAAGATTCACAAGCCCACGGAGCTAGGAGTTTAGCGAGAGCGCTTCATGCTGGCGCGATCGGTTGCGACGGAAAGCTGAATGATAACCGAGGTATCAGTCAGGCCGGCTCTCCCTGTGACGCGAGCGCCGAGACATACGCTGCAGGACCACGTCTTTCGACAGCTGTGCGAGCTGATTCTCAATGGCGAGATCGCACCGGGTCAGCTGATCACGATCCAGACGCTTGCCGACGCCTTCGGCGTGAGCGCCATGCCGGTGCGCGAGGCCCTACAGCGGCTTACCGCAGCGCGGGTGCTGACGGTGATCTCCGGTCGCTCGATCGGCATTCCACCGCTGGTCGGGGGGCGACTGCTAGACTTGCGCCGAGTGCGACTGGAATTGGAATCGCTCGCGGCGACCTGGGCGACGCCCAACATCACCGATGTCCAGATCGATCGTTTGCGGGAATGCATTCAGAATATGGAAGAGGCGGCGCGGAGTGGCGACCGCAAGCAATATTTGCGCCTGAACCGGACCTTCCATTTCGCGATATACGGCGCGGCCGGCTCGGACGCGTTGTTCGCGATTATCGAGAACCTCTGGTTGCAGATCAGCCCCTATTTTCACCTGCTCCATGCGTCGGGCAATTACTTCGAAGCCAACGAGCAGCACGAACTGATGCTTGACGCGATTCGAGCTCGCAATGGCACAGCGGTGAGCCTCGGCGTCCGCAATGATATCGACGCGGCCTATCAGGTGCTTGTGAGCTTGCTTGATGCCGACGGATCGGCGCGATAGAGCGGACCGTCGCACCCTCGCCGCCGTCCAAGCCGACCGGCTACACTCGGGGGTATGCATGCAAGTTCGAGGGTCAACGCGCCCTAGGTGTGTGGTCCCGGAATGAGGTGGCGCGGATTGATTTTGAAGATTGCGGGTCCAGGCCTCGCAGATGACCTGATAGGGGGTTCGCCATTTCAGGGCTTCAAGCGCTTGGCGAGGTTGTGGGCCGTGACGAACGCCAGGACATGGGCCTTCAGGCTGCGCAGATCGTCGTAGTGGAAGACCCTGACTGTGGCGTCCTTGAGCGTGCGGTTCATTCGCTCGGCCTGGCCGTTGGGTCAGGGTGATAGGGCTTGGTCAACGGTGCTCGATGCCGTTCATGATGCAGACTCGGTCGAAGATTTGGATCCCGGAAAGCGGCGGCTGGGGCCGCCCCGGTTCCTGGGCAGGTCGACAAAGGCCATGCCGTTGTCGGTAAGCGCAGTGTGGATCTTATAAAGGAAGACCTGCACGGCATTTTTGAGGACGGCCGAGCCCTTCCCGCGCGACTGGCGCGAGCAGCGCCGGGCGCTGGGATTCGCTTAGATCGTCCCGCAACGACCCACCAGCCCGCACCAAAAGCCCGAGCCGAACGCGAACGCAAGCCGCCTCAGCACGGTCCTTGCGGTCACCCGATCTCAACGATCTTGAATCCGTCGACCTCCGTGACCACCCTATGTCCTTTCCAGCGCTCCATGTCATGCAGAATGACAAGGCGGCTCAGGTCGCCGCCGAGCTCGTCATTCATCTTGTCGATCGTCTTGAGTTGCTCCCAAACGCTGCCGATGGCGTTGTTTAGCGGCACATAGACGCCGTCGTTCTTGTGGCCGGTGAACTGACGCCGCGAATAGACGCAGTCGCCCGAGATGACTCGGCGGCCGGCTTTCGTATCGATGACCACGAATTGCTGACCGATCGTATGTCCGCTTCCCAGTCGGACATGAATGCCGGGCAAAACGTTGTCCTTGTCACCATCGATCAGCGTGACGCGATGGGCGATCGAAGCGTCGAGGGCCGTGCGCATATTGTCGGGATCGACGATCGCGGTCAGATGAGCGAAACGCCGCGGAAGCGCGAAGGCTTCATACCAGGAAAGCAGCTCGCTCTTCTGGATATAGATATGAGCGTTCGGGAATTCGGCGATCGAGCCCATGTGATCAAAGTGGGCGTGCGTGAGGACGATATCGGTGATCGCCTCGGGCGAGAGATTCATTTCCGCCAGCATTCTGACCGGCGATATCCACGTCGGGATGCCGAATTTTCGCGAGAAACCAGAACCGTGTTCTTCCTGCATGAAACCGGTGTCGACCAGCACGTTGCGATCGTCACGCTGCGCAAGGATGAACGAGAAGGGCAGGTCCATAGTCCCTTCACGATACATGCCGCTTATGAGATCGACCCACGGCTGATCCTTCGAGCGAGCGTACTCCATTACATAGACTCGCCAAACCGCCGCCTCGTCCATCACTCGCTCCTCAGCTTTCCGCTAACATTCGCCCGAGACTCGAGAGCGCGACCGCGACGATCAGGATCGCGCCCTGGAACACATATTGGGAGAAGGTTGGCGCTCCGAAAATGTTGAGCCCATTGAATCCGAACACAATGATTAATGTACCGATGAATGTCCCGAGGACATGAAACTCGCCGTCTCTGAGGGTCGCCGAGCCAAGAAAAACCGCGGCGAAAGCGGTCAGCAAATAGGAGTCGGCGGCGCTGGTCGTGCCGCTGCCCAGACGCGAGGCGAGCAGCGTTCCCGTCAGCGCTGCGCAGACGCCGGAGATGACAAAGCCCAAAATCTTGATGCGATCGACGCCGATGCCGGCAAGCCGCGCGGCAGTTGGATTGCCCCCGACAGCCTGGATCTCCTGACCGACCGATGTGCGTTCGACCACCGCCCAGAGCACAGCCATCACCAAGGCCATGACGATGATCGGGTTTGGAATGCCCAAGAGCCAACGGCCCAGCGCCAGCTGCAGGAATTCCTCCGGGACGCCTGCGACAATCGGCGCCCCCGACGAATAGGCGAAGGCAAGCCCGACGATGATCGTGCCGACGCCGAGCGTCGCGATCACGGAGTTCACTCTAAGTTTCGTGACGATGACGCCATTGACGACGCCGATCAGCGCGCCGAGCGCGAGCACGATGGGGATAGCGAGGCCGATGGGCAGCTTGTCGTGGACGATAAGTCCGGTCACCAGCACGCCGTGCAGGCTCGCCGCATAGCCGATTGACAGGTCGAGCTCGCCGACGATGACCGCGAGCGTGAGGCCGCCTGCGATGATCATGGCGAGCGAGGCCTGATTCAGCACATTGATAAAATTGTTGAAGGTTGGAAACGCCGCGGGCGACAGGATCGAAAAGACCACGATCATTGCCGCGAGCCCGATGATGGTCGCGTATCGGGCGAAAATTGCGAGGCCTGCCTTGGCGGAGGGCGACAGACGCCGGGCGCTTACCGAGAGGTCGCTCATGTTTCCTTCCGCTCCAGGACCCCCGCGTAGCTCGCCGCGATGATCCGTTGGCGGGTCAGCGCGGCGCCGGCCAACTCGCCGACGATCCTGCCCTCCGCCATGATGAGCGCCCGGTCGCACAGGTCCGGCAGCTCCTCGGGCTCGGAGGATATGACGAGCACCGCCATGCCCTCTCTGGCCAGATTACGGATCAGACGATGAATTTCGGACCGCGCGGCAACGTCGACGCCGCGAGTCGGTTCGTCCAAAATGAGCACTTTGGGCCTCGACGCCAACCATCTGGCGATGACGACCTTCTGTTGGTTGCCGCCGCTCAGCCGTCCGACCGCCGCTTCGGCGCTGGTCGTCTTGATGGCAAGATCGCGAATGGCGCGGTCGGCAAGCGCCTTTCGGCGGCCGCCGCTGATGAAGGGCGCCGCTCGATGGAAAATGATCGATTGGAGATTGGCGAGGCTCACGTTGAATGCGACGCTCTTGGACAGGATCAATCCGTCGACCCGCCGCTCCTCGGGCACCAAGCCGAGCCCCGATTTGACAGCGTCCGAAGGATTGCGCGGGGCATAACGCTTGCCCTCGATCGTCATCGCGCCCTCTTGAGGGCGGTCTACGCCAAACAAGAGGCGCGCCAGCTCTGTCCGTCCCGCGCCGACGAGGCCTCCAAGTCCAAGGACTTCGCCCTTCCGCAGATCGAAGCTCACACCTTTGACCCTTGGCCCGCGGGCAAGGGCGCGTACGGAAAGCGCAGGCTCGCCGGAGGCTCGAGCGTTCGTCCGCTTCGCCGGCGTATCGACGACGCCGCCAACGATCGCCTCAATAATCGCCTGCCGCGTCATGTCCGCGCCGACCAGCTCCGCCACGGACCGGCCGTCGCGAAACACGGTCACATGTCGGCAGAGTTCGAGGATTTCATCGATCCGATGCGACACATAGAGCACTGCCACTCCCGATTGCCGAAGGTCGCGGATGATGCTGAACAGCCGCTCGGCCTCCGCGGTGGACAGCGCAGCGGTCGGCTCATCCATCACAATGAGCCTGGCCTTGAGCACCAGCGCGCGGGTGATGTTGATGAGCCAATTTTCCGCTGTCGACAGCCCCTTGGCGTTGGCGTCAAGCGGCGCGCGGACACCGACCCGCGCCGCGATCGGGGCGACATCCTTGGCGATCGCCCTCCAGTCGACAACGCCGAAGCGAGTCTTTTTCGGCACGCCGAGCATGATGTTCTCAAGCACCGTCATGCCAGGGACGAACGCCAGCTCCTGATGGATGAAGCTCATACCGAGCTTGTTTGCGGCATGAGGACTGTCGGCGACGATGCGCCTGCCATCGACGAGAATGTCGCCGTCGTCAGGTTGCGTGAGGCCCGCGAGAATCCGGATGAGCGTCGACTTGCCCGCGCCGTTCGCACCAACGAGACCGTGCACTTGTCCTGAAAAAACCGACAGCGAGACGCCGCGCAGCGCCTGAGCGCCACCGTAACTCTTGCTGACTGATCTTACCGAGACAAACGGAGGGTTCTGAGGCGTCTCTGTGCGACCTGCCAAATCGTTCATGCCACTCGCTGGCCTGGATCATTTCAGGGCGGAAGGATGATCCGCCAGGAACTTGTCGATAGTATCCTTGGTCACGAGAACCGCGGGAACCTCCACCGCTTTCGGCGTCCAACTTGCTCCCGCCTTCACGATCTCTGGCAGGAGCGTGATCATGTTGTGGCCTTCCGTGTAACTGTCCTGCCAAGCAGTCGCCGTCATGAATCCCTTCTTGATGTTCTCAAGCGCCTGCGCATTCCCGTTGACCCCGTAGACTTTCACGTCGTCGCGATTTTGCGCGCGCAGCGAGCCGATCGCTCCGATCGCCGGATCGTCCCAGCATCCCCAGATCGCCAGGCTCTCTTTGCCGGGCGGATGCGACGCGAGCCAAGCATTGGCGTATTGGGCGCCGTCCTCGAAATAGCCTGGAATGCGAACTTCGTTCTTGGTGACCTTGATGTCTGGACGATCGGCGAGCGCCTTGTCGAGCTCAACCTCGCGGTTCCGGCACACTTCGCCGGTGTGGTAGGTCAGAGCCAGAACCGAGCCTTTGCCGTTCATCGTCTTGATCATGAGATCATTGACCGGGATGACCATGGGGCCACCCGAGCCGTTAGTCGCCGCGACCCCGCCGCCCAATCCCCCGCCCCAGGTCACGACCGGGATTTTGGCGCCCTTCGCCGCGTCGAGTCCGGCGCCGATCGAGGAATAGGGGAACACCATGTCGACGATGCCGGTTGCGCCGCGCTGGGCGAAATTCTGAATCGCCGCGTTCGCCTGGTCGGCGTTGCCCGCGGCGTCGATCACCGAGACATTCCAGCCGATTGACTTGGCTGCGTCTTGGGCGCCGGAGATGTACCGGGCGTTGTTCGCTTCGGTTGCGGAAATAGACACGACCCCGACCAGAGGCTGCTCAGCTTCGGCTGGAGCTAGGGGTCCCGCAAGGGCCACGGCTACGGCGACAGTCGCCAGTATTCTCATATTCCCTCCCGTCCAGCGAAACGCGACTAACCGTCTCGATGAACTTTCCCCAATCCAACGTCTCGTGCAAGCGGAAAAAACCACATCGATTCCAATCAGGTCGAGCGGATGAACCGGACGATCAAACGATCATCAAACAGAATGGCGCCGCCGAGACGAATCCCTAGGATGATAAGAACAGAAAATGCGCAACGGGATAAGGCAACTTATCGAAAGCCTAGACTTTGAACATGAGCTAGCTAGATTGAAAAAGCGGAGCCTTCAAAGCGATGGAGAAGCCGACCGCGAGATCGGTTTCGGCGAACAGGACGGCGTTGCGGATCATCGCGTGAATTTGCATCGCGGGCCTCGATCCGAGGCTCGCCAATCGGGAGCGAGCAATATGAAACTAAGCCTAAAGTCCACACTCGCTTCGCTGGCGATTGTGGGACTGATGGGGGGAATCGCGCAGGCCGCCGATAACCCACGCATTACCATGATCATCTACACGTCTCCGGGCGTGAATTTTTTCGATCCGCTCTTGAAGGGCGCCAACGATGCGGCCAAACAGCTGAATGTTGATCTCGACATCCAGTACGCGAACAATGATCAAGCGACCGAAAACAACATCATCCAGACCGCGATAGCCAACAAGGTCGACGGTATCGCGGCCATCATCTGGGACGACAACGCGTTCAACAAGAGCGTTTGCGATGCTACCAAAGCCGGTATCCCCGTGATCGCGTTCAACATCGACCATTCCCAGGGGGCGAAAGCTGGCAACTGCAGGCTCGCCTTCATCGGTCAAGATTTTCCGGAGACCGGATACTTGATCGGCAAGCGCATGATCGAGGCGGCCCATCTCAAGTCAGGCGATCTCGTTTTCACGCCTGTTGAATTTCCTGACGCCGTCTACGCGACGAAGCGGCACGAGGGCGTTCAGAAAGCGCTCGATGAAGTCGGCGCCAAGTCGGAAATGATCGGCACGGGCGGCGACCTGCCGCAGGTGCTTACCAAGGAGGTCCAGTACCTGATCGGACATCCGGAGGTGAAGGCCGTCATTGGCCTCGGCGCCCAGCCGATGATTGAGATCGTCCCTGCCATGAAGCAGGCTGGGGTTAAGGTGCCGGTTGGCGGGTTCGACCTTTCGAAGGAAATCCTGCAGGGTATCGAAGACGGCGACATCACCGCCACGATCGATCAGCAACCTTATTCGCAAGGCTATTATGCGGTGGTCCAGTTGGCGCAGAGGATCCGTTACGGTCTCTATCCGTCGGACATGAACACCGGCGGCAACGGCATGGTCGACAAGTCAAACTACAAGTTCGCGGCGACGCTCGCCGGCCAATATCGCTGAGTTTCCTTGAGTTTGCAGCCCAATGGTATGGTAGGTGCTGACGAGCGCCTACCAATTCGTCCAGACGATTCCTCGGGGACGATGCCGAGCAGCAGTTTTACCCGTTGGGCCCAGAGTTTCCGGCGCACGACTGACGCCAGCATTCTGGTCGTTTTCGTCGCCATCCAGATTGTCTGTGTCGCGGCGGCGCTGATCGCGCCGACCAGCTTCAGGTATCTTTCCGGGCCGAACATCTCGGTCATGCTGCAGGCGATCCCGTCCCTTGGGATTGTCGCTGTGGGCGTCGGGGTCCTGATGATCGCCGGGGAATTCGATTTGTCTGTGGGCACCGCCGCGACATTCGTCTCGGTGGTGGCGGCAATGTTGATGAACGATATGTCCGTACCGGTTTGGATCGCGTCGGCGGTCGCGATCGTGCTGGGAACCTTGATCGGGACATTGAACGGATTGATCACCCTGCAATTCGCGATGCCGTCCTTCATCGTCACGCTGGGCGGCCTGCTTTTCTGGCATGGGATGACGTTTCTCGTGCATGGCGCGCAGTCCATCGGCTTCAGGCCCGACCCGGTCTTCCAATTCGTCTTCGGCGGAAGTTTGGGCCTGGTCGGCACGAGCTTTCTTTGGTTGATCCTCTGCTGCGTCGGCTTCCACATCATCCTGCGTCATCACCGATTGGGGAATCAGATCTTCGCGGTGGGCGGCAATCGCGATGCGGCGACCGCGATCGGCATCTCACCGCGCAAGATCAAACTGATAGCGTTCAGCATCGCTGGCGCAATGGCTGCGTTCTCGGGGATCATCAGCGCCACGCGCGTCAACAGCATCAATCCCGCGCAGGGGCAGGGCATTGAGCTGCAGGCCATCGCGGCCTGCGTGATCGGAGGTGTGGCGCTCACAGGCGGACGCGGCGGGATTCTAGGAATCTTCCTTGGCGCTGCCCTCATCTATACGATCCAGGACGTCCTCCTGCTGATGCGGGCGCCGGGATTTTATCTGGATATCTTCGTTGGCGCGTTGATCGTGATCGCGGTGATCTTCAACCAGGTTGCCGGCAACCGGTTTCGCCGATGAGTCGCGCTATTTATGAAGTCCGGGGCGTGTCGAAGCGTTATGGCAACGTCCAGGCGCTTTCGAATCTGAACTTCCATATTGGCGCCGGCGAAGTGGTCGGACTTCTTGGCGACAATGGAGCCGGCAAGTCCACCCTGATCAAGATGATGTCGGGAATTGTCCGACCTGATGACGGCGAGGTTCTCGTCGACGGAGCCGTGGCAATTGTAAATTCCCGACGTGACAGCGAAAACATCGGCATCGAGACAATCTATCAAGACACGGCCCTTGTCGACACGATGTCGATTGTCCGCAACATCTTCATGGGCCGCGAGATGGCCAATCGCTGGGGCTTCCTCAACCATCGATTGATGCGTGAGATCGCCATCGAGGTGCTGCAGAGCGGCATCCACGTCAGTGGCATCGACAGTCCCGACAAGGAGGTTGGCGATTTGTCAGGCGGCCAGAAGCAGGCAGTCGCCATCGCCCGCGCCGTCTATTTCAAGCGGCGTATCCTGCTGTTGGACGAGCCCACAAGCGCCCTTTCGGTACGCGAGACCGAGGCGGTTCTCAACTACATCAAGCAGCTGCGCGCCGAGAACGTGTCGAGCGTGCTCGTGACCCACAACCTCTATCACGCCTATCAAGTGTGCGACCGGTTCGTGGTCATGAGCCATGGACAGACAGTCTATGACGTGGCCAAGGCGAACACTTCTATCGAAGAACTGACACGACATGTCGTTCTCATCTAGGCGCAGTCGCGTACGAAGACTTCGTCACTGTCGGGTGCTCAGCTCCATCTTCCGGCCTCTCGCCTCCAATGCGTTGACACCCCGTGGTCAGGCTGACAATCTCACCTGCACCCCCGTTCAAAGGCTCGTTAAATGAAGACGGTAGCCACGCTCGTCTCGCTGTTCTCATTGACCGCGGTGACTGCTTTATCGTCTCTCGGAGCGAGCGCCCAGTCCTCGAACTATCCGGGCGATCTCACGAAGGGCAAGCACCTTACCATCTATATCGAAGGATTAGCCGATCCGAGTTCCGGATTTTTCCGCGTGCTCAACAATGGCGCTCAGCAGGCCGGCAGGGATCTCGGAGTCGATGTGAAATACGTTTACCCGGCTAGCGTGGATCTTGCCTCGTACACGGAGAAGATCGAGGAAACGATCGCGGCCAAGCCTGACGGTATTCTGATCCTTGGGATCGGCGATCTCGACGCCGTCGCGAAGGAGGCGAAGGACAAGGGCGTTGCGGTGGCGTTCAATCCGGCGCCCAGCGTCAAAGATCAGCCGTTGCGCGACCCCAATGACGTTTACGTCTCGCGTGTTGGCGCCGACGAGTACGCGGCGGGCCAGATGGCGGCCAATCGCTTCGCGGAGAAGGGGGCGAAGTCGATGATCTGCGTGCAGGAGGAGGTCGGCGACGGCACCCAGACTGAGCGCTGCGCCGGCATGGAGCAGATCGCCAAGGCCAAAGGCGCCAAGTACGATCACGTCGCCGGCGACCCCGATCCGGGCAAGACCGCATCGATCGTCGAGGCTTATCTGCGCTCGCATCCCGACGTCGACGCCGTCCTCGCCACCGGGCAACCCGCAACAGCGGGCGTCGTTGCCGCCAAACAGGCGGTCGGACGGCCGTTGCAAACCGCAGGCTTCGATGTGAGCCCCGACATCGTCGGCATGATTCAAAAGGGCGATCTCGACTTCACCATGGACCAGCAGGGATGGTGGCGCGGATATATCTCCGTCCTCGAGCTTGTGCACTACATCCGCTACGGCCTCATCCAGTCGAACTACTTCCTGACCGGGCCGCAGATCGTCGACAAGACCAATGCTGACGCCGTCGCCGGCCTGGCCGCTGCGGGCGTTCGATGAGTTCGACGAAGGGCTAATCTCGATTCGCGGACTGATCGCCACGGAAGTTCGATGACCGAGGCAGACGGTGCCGGTCCCCTAAGCTCCGCCGGCTCGCGCGGCGGGACCCGGTGGACGTTCGGCCTTCCCCGCCGTTTGCTGCAACGCCCCGAACTCGCCTCGCTTGGCGGTCTGGCCGCAGCATTCGTCGTGTTCTCGGTCCTGCGACCAGACCTGTTCCTGTCACGCGATAATGGCGTCAACGTCGCGAGCCTGGCCGCGCAATACGGGATTGTCGCCGTAGGCGTCACCCTGCTCATGATCGCCGGCCATTTCGACCTGTCGGTCGGCGCGATTGTCGGCCTGACCGGGTGGGCGATGTATTATTTCGGCAACGTCCTCGGCCTGCCCCCGATCCTGACCATCTTGTGCGCGCTCGCCGTCGGCGCTCTGCTCGGGGCGGTCAACGGCGTGATTCAGGTCCGCACGGGCCTCCCCTCGTTCATCATCACGCTCGCGACTTCGCTGGTTTATCGTGGCCTTTTGACGATGAGCACCAGCGGCTTTCCCGTCGTGGTCAGGTTTCCCGCGGCTTACGCGCAGTTCGTCGCGGGCAAGCATCTGTTTGGCTACCGGATGTCGCTGCTCTGGTTCCTTGTGGTCGCGGCGCTCGCAACGCTGTTCTTGCTGCGCGCGCGCATGGGGAATTGGACTTTCGCAATCGGTCAGAATCCCACCGCCGCCAAGAACCTCGGCGTGCCGGTCGCTCGCACGACGGTGACGTTGTTCGCGCTGTCGGGCTTCACGTCGGGTGTTGCCGGGGTGGTGGTCGCCGTCCAGTACTTTTCGATCGACGCGAACCGGGGCGTCGGCTGGGAGCTCATCGCCATCGCGATGACCGTCATCGGGGGCACCTTGCTGACCGGCGGCTACGGCAGTGTGCTGGGCACGGTGCTCGGCGCGTTCATGTACGCCATGGTCAACGCTGGGCTGCTGCTGGTCGGACTCCAGGGCTATTGGGTCAACATCTTCCTCGGGATCGTCGTGCTCGTCGCCGTGTTGATCAATCGCGTTGTCATCAATCGTTTCGTGATGAGTCCCGACCGCGCCGCACTCGAGCAACCGATCGTTGTGAGCGACGAGGGCCGTCCAGCGAGCACAGCCGACAGGCATGACAACGCTGGAAGCGCCGACCGACCCCGACCTGTCGCGGGAGCAGCCAAGCCGGTCATTGCGCTGCGCGATGTCACGATGAGCTTCCAGTCGGTGACGGCGCTCCGCAACATCTCGATCGAGGCCCATCTCGGCAAGGTTCTGGCGCTGCTTGGCGACAATGGCGCCGGCAAGAGCACGCTGATCAAGGTGCTTTCCGGCGTTTATCAACCCACCTCCGGCTCGGTCGAAGTCGATGGGCGTCCGGTCACGCTGCGAGGCGCGCACGATGCGCGGGCAGCGGGCATTTCGACGGTGTTCCAAGATTTGGCGGTCTGCGACCTCATGTCGATTGCCCGGAACATGGTGCTGGGCAATGAACCTCTTAAGCGGTTCGGACCATGGCGCGTCTACGACGCAAAGAAAGCCGATCGCATCACGACCGACGCGTTGGCCGCGCTCGGCGTTGATCTGCGACGGCGCCTAAACGACCCGGCGGCGACATTGTCTGGCGGTCAGAAGCAAGCTGTCGCGATCGCCCGGGCCATCGTTTACGGGTCGCGCTGCCTCATCCTCGACGAGCCGACCGCTGCGCTCGCCGTTCGTCAGACCCAGCAGGTGCTCGATCAGGTCCGGCGCGCTCGCGACGCTGGCCAAGCTGTCATTTTGATTATGCACAACTTGCAGCAGGCGATGTCGGTCGCTGACGAGGTGATCGTGCTTGCGCGCGGCCGCGTCGTGGGTCAGTTCTCGAGCGCCGACGTAGACCTTGAACGCGTGACTCAGCTCGTCGCGCAGGGCTGATCGGCGCACCGGACGGCGCTATGCAGCGGCGATCGGTTCCATCTTGAAAGGGCAAGTTTAGTTGTCGATTGGCGAAAATCAGGTTCAGCCGCTTGGCGACGCGGCGCAGCGCTTCGATCTTAGCGGTCGCGTCATCGTCGTCACTGGGGCGTCGAAGGGCATCGGGCGCGAGCTGACGATCCTGCTCGCCGAGACAGGAGCCATCGTCGCGCCGACTGTCCGCGCCGACGCCGACGCTGTTAGTCTCGTCGCGGAAGCGCGGTCCCGCGGCTTGATGGTGCACCCGCAGCAGCTGGATGTGCGCGACGTCGCCTCGATCAACGAAGCTGTCTCCCGCATCCTCGCCGCGCATGGCCGCATCGATGTCCTCGTGAACAATGCGGGTCTTGGCTTCGCGCGCGCCGCCTTCGATGTCACCGAAGCCGACTGGGACGAGATGATGGCGGTGAATCTGCGCGGCGCATTCTTCATGAGCCAGGCGGTCGCCCGCGCAATGGCGGCGTCGGGGCGAGGCGGCCGCATCGTCAACATCAGTTCGCAGGGCGGGCTTGTCGGTCTGCCGGACGCGGCGGTGTATTGCACCACCAAGGGCGGCCTGAACATGATGACCAAGACGCTGGCCGTCGAGTGGGCGAAGGATGCAATCACGGTCAACGCCGTGGCGCCGACTTTCATCTATACGCCGGGGACGGCGCCGATCCTCGACGAGCCCAAGATGCGAGCCGCGGTCTTAGGCAAGATTCCGCTCGGGCAGTTCGCTCTGACCAACGATGTGGCCGGCGCGATCATTTATCTCACCTCGGACGCGGGCCGGATGGTCACCGGAACGGTCCTGGTTGTCGACGGAGGATGGACTTCGCAATGACGGAGACGATGCGTCTTACGGCTGAGGGCTGCGCCGCGACCTTCACGCCGGCCGACGGCGGCCGGCTGACTTCGTTCCTGGTTGGCGATCATGAACTCTTGGTCGCGCAAGGGAAGGACTTGTTCCACTCAGGCAGCTTCGTGATGGCGCCATGGGTCGGCCGGCTACGCGATGCGCGCCTGAATTACGGCGAGGCCCAGTACCGCTTCACCGCCAACAGCGGGCCGCACGCCTTGCACGGGCTGGTCACGGAGCGGCCGTGGCAAGTGACCGGCGATGGCGAACTGAGCATCGAACTTGGCGAGCCTTGGCCTTGGCGGTGCCGGGTGGTCCAGCAAATGCAATTGAGCGCGCGTTGGGCGAAGTTCCGCATCGAGGTGCATGCGCGCGAGGCCATGCCTGCTGCGGTCGGCTGGCATCCCTGGTATGTCCGGCGCCTTGCCCGAACGTCGAAATCCGCGGAACTTGAACTTGATGTCGAGCCGGGGCTGATGTGGGCCAACGACTCGACGGGCCTTCCTAGCGGCAAATTAACCGCGCCGGCGCCGAGGCCTTGGGATTACTGCTTCCGCGAGCTGCGCGCCGACCCGATCGTGCGCTGGCCCGGCGAGCTGGAACTCACGGTCAGTTCCGACTGCGAGGATTGGATCATCTATGACAAGGAAGACGCCGGAGTGTGCGTCGAGCCGTGGACAGCGCCGCCAAATTCTCTGAACATGCCACGTCCGCGGATCGTGACGCCCGACGCTCCGCTCATGGCGTCGATGACTTGGACCTGGCGATAGCTCGGCGACACGACACAGAACGCACCATTCGGCGATGGCTACCCGATGGGTCTGCGGAGCCCCAAGCCTGCTCTCTTTTCTGGCGTAGCGTGGTTTCTGGTCGAGCGACGCCTGCCGTGGATCTCGCCCTGGCGCGAATGGGATCGCTGCGCGCGTTTGCGCCGCGCCATCGTGGACCAATTCCTGGATCGCGATCTGCCGCTGGAGGAGTTCGGGACCGCCGTCGACGACGACAAGCTCTGGTCGAAGGTGGAAATCGCCTCGAACAGCTCGCGTGGGACGGCGCCATCTCGATCGTGTGAGAAAGAGACTGTGCGATAGCGCCGACGGCCGGCGTCAGGAGCGCGCCAGCATCTTAGAGCGCAGAGCGCGGTAGCGATTGGCGCTTAGCCTATTTGATTTCAAACATTGAGGCGTCACTGGCAGCTTTTCGAATGGCGGCGCGTGTCACCGGCCGGATGCGACTGCCTCGCAGCCGTGACGACACGGTGACGACAAATTTCACGCTTGGGTCCAGAGCGAATGCATTGTCTGGAAAATAAATAATAATAACAATGTGTTATATTGGAGCGGGCGAAGGGAATCGAACCCTCGTATGAAGCTTGGGAAGCTTCCGTTCTACCATTGAACTACGCCCGCTCGGGTCGCCTCGATGATGGCAGGAGAGGCGAGACTCGAACTCGCAACCCCCGGTTTTGGAGACCGGTGCTCTACCAATTGAGCTACACTCCTACGAAGCCCGTTCATGCCGCAACGCGCGCCCGGAAGCAAGGGTCGACGGGTTGGCTTGACTTCGGCCCCTCCCATCGCCAGGCGAAAAGGGCCAAGCCTCTATGCGGCGGCCGCTGCGTCTCTTCGCGACGCCCGATAGCCGGCGAAACTAAGGCCGGCGAAGCCTAGCAGCATCATGGCCCAGGTCGAGGGTTCGGGGACCGTCGTGATTGAGCGTTCTGGCTCTTCCATAAGGGCGATAACTTCTTGCGTTGTCATACCCGGAAAGCCCATCTCCGCAGGCGTATATCCCTCTTCGAGAAAGTAAATCGTTTGCTGTTCAAGGGTGACCGGCGGGAGCTGGGTGACGATAAAAAAGGAATCGATCGAAATCACGTCGGCGCGGGCGGTGCCAGCAATACCGAAAAACAGGACCAGGAAGGCAGCGACATGCTGCCGCTGCAAAAAGGCGCACATCGCCAACACCGAAATGACTGCGTGAAGGAAGCCCAGATCTATATTGCACAGCGCGGCTCTGAGTTCAATCCCTGCTCGATCTGCTCGAAGTGATCTTCGGGCAAGGCGAGAGCTACGACGAGGGGATTGCCCGCGTTGCGCCAGCTTGACTTCGCCGCCTCCCGTCGCCAGTTTCCGCGCGGCCCACGCCTCCCCCGGTGCGGTTCGCCGCAAGGATTTGATGCGCACCTATCTCAGCTTTGAAACGGCGGTCGCGGATATCGAGGCCCGTCTCGATGAAATGCGCGCCGTGGCGGAGAAAGGCGATTCGCCCGCGCTCGCCGAGGAACTCACGAAGCTCGAAGCCAGGGCCGAGAAGACGCTGGCCGATCTCTATGCCAGCCTGACGCCCTGGCAGAAGACGCTGGTCGCGCGCGCGCAAGGGCGTCCGCGTTTTGGCGACTACGTCAAGGGGCTCATCACAGAGTTCACGCCCTTAGCCGGCGACCGCTATTTCGGCGAGGACGAAGCCATCGTCGGCGGCCTGGGACGATTCGAGGGCGAGTCGGTCTGCGTCATCGGGCAGGAGAAGGGCGACGACACGGCGAGCCGGGTGCGGCACAATTTCGGCATGGCGCGCCCGGAAGGTTATCGCAAGGCGACGCGTCTGATGGAGCTTGCCGACCGTTTCGGTCTGCCGGTGATCTCTCTTATCGACACGGCGGGCGCCTTCCCGGGCGTCGAGGCCGAGGAGCGCGGCCAGGCTGAAGCCATCGCCCGCTCGATCGACACCTGTCTTTCGATCGGCGTGCCGAACATCGGAATGGTGATCGGCGAGGGTGGTTCCGGCGGCGCGCTCGCGATCGCCGCCTGCAACACCGTTCTGATGCTCGAACACGCCATCTACACCGTGGCCTCGCCGGAAGCCGCCGCGTCGATCCTCTGGCGCGATTCCTCGCGCGCGCAGGAGGCGGCGACCGGCATGAAGATCACCGCGCAGGACCTGATCAAGTTCGGCCTCATCGACGGAATCATTCCCGAGCCGCTCGGGGGCGCGCACCGCGATCCCGCCGCAACGATCGCCTCCGCCGGACGCGCACTCGGCGACGGGCTGAAATCGCTGCACAATCTGGGTCCGGACGAACTCCGCAACGCGCGGTCGGAGAAATTCCTGGCGATGGGCCGGAAGATTTAAAGCTATGCGCTTCAGATGGAACCGCAGCCGGCCATCTTGTCATTCCCGCGCAAGTGGAATCTAGAGTCTCCGCAAAGCCTTGCTGGATGCCCGCTTTCGCGGGCATGACAGGCGGAGGCGTGGGCTGGTTGCACGCTGCTTCAGAAACGCGCAGGGAGGACTCGGCATGTTGCAGACGTGGCGCTGGTTCGGGCCGGACGATCCCGTCAGCCTGAATCATGTGCGGCAGGCCGGCGCCGTCGGCGTGGTCAGCGCGCTCCATCACATGAACCAGGGCCAGGTCTGGAGCGAAGACGAAGTCGCGAAGCGCCGGGCCGAGATCGAAGCGGGCCGCCTCGTCTGGTCGGTGGTCGAGAGCATAGGCGTCGGCGAGCCGATCAAGACGCGCAGCGGCGATTTCCGTAGCCGAATTGACAATCACAAGCAATCGATCCGCAACGCGGCGCGCGTCGGCGTGAAAGCCTTCTGCTACAATTTCATGGCCATCACCGACTGGACGCGGACCAATCTCAACTGGCCGCTCCCGAACGGCGGAACGGCGCTGCGCTTCGACGCTGTCGACTTTGCTGCTTATGACCTCTTCATCCTCAGGCGTGAAAACGCCGAAGGCGACTATGCTCCAGACCGCGTCGCCGCGGCGCGCGAGCGCTGCGAAGCGATGACATCGCAAGAAAAGGAGGAACTCGAGCGGACGCTGATCGACTGGCTGCCGGCGCGCGATTTCACCTACGACCGTAAGAGCTTCGGGCGCGTGCTGGCGACCTATAAGGACATGACGGTCGAAGGCCTTCGCGCCAATCTGATCGAGTTCGTGCGCGAGATCGCCGCCGTTGCCGAAGAGGAGGGTGCGCGCCTTGCCATCCATCCCGACGATCCGGCCTTCCCGCTCTTTGGCCTGCCGCGCGTGATGTCGACGGCGGATGACTTTCGCAAGCTGTTTGCGGCCGTTCCGTCTTACGCCAATGGGATGACGCTCTGCGCCGGCTCGCTCGGCTCGAATGCCCACAACGATGTGGTCGCAATGGCCAAGGAGTTCGGCCCGCGCGTCCATTTCGCCCATCTGCGCAATGTCAGGCGCGAGCCCGACGGCTCGTTCTTCGAAGCCGACCATCTCGCCGGCGAAACCGATATGGTCCGCCTCGTCGCGGCGCTGATGACGGAGGAGGAGCGTCGCCGCGCCGAGGGTCGCGCCGACGCCGAAATTCCTATGCGCCCCGACCATGGGCACTTGCTCGACGACGACGGTGAGAAGCGCGTCAATCCCGGCTATTCGTTCATCGGCCGCCTCAAGGGCTTGGCCGAATTGCGCGGCGTCATGCAGACGGTGGAAGCGTTCCGCAGCGGACGCGCAGCTTAAGCGGCGCGGAGCGCGACCGTCAGCGCGCCCTGAGACCGCTAGCGGCGTATAGGAGAATCGGGCAAGCTGCGCGCCGCGGGCTGGGCCGAGGGCGCACAGGAAGTCACACGATGTCAGAAACGATAAGCATTGGCGGCCTCGGGCTCAGGTTCTTTCAAACCAAAGACGACACCGCCGGCAGCCTCGACGCGTTCGAAATGAGCGTGCAGCCGAACGCCCGCGTGCCCATCGCCCATTATCATGAGAGCTGGGATGAAACCGTTTACGGGTTGACCGGCGCGACGACCTGGCAGGTCGACGGTCAGGACGTCGTGGTCAAGCCCGGTCAGTCGACCTTCATCAAGCGCGGGATCGTTCATGCTTTCCGCAACGATACTCAGGAGGCGGCGAGCTGCATCTGCATCCTGACGCCTGGCGTGCTTGGACCCGGCTATTTTCGCGAGATTGCGGCGCTGCTGGCCGAAGGCGCGCCGGACCCAGCGAAAATGAAGGACATCATGCTCCGGCACGGGCTTCACCCGGCGCAGTAGGCGAGCGCCTTACATCCCGCCCAGGTGCTCGGCGACGGAATAGATGTCCTTGTCGCCGCGGCCCGACAGGTTGAGCACCATCAGGTGGTCCTTCGGGCGTTTCGGCGCCAGCTCGATGATCTTGGCCAAGGCGTGCGCGGGCTCGAGCGCCGGAATGATGCCTTCGAGCTTCGAGCAGAGCTGGAAGGCATTCAGCGCTTCCTTGTCGGTGGCGGCGAGATAGGTCACCCGGCCGACGTCGTTGAGCCAGGAGTGCTCGGGCCCGACGCCCGGATAGTCGAGGCCGGCGGAGATCGAATGGCCTTCGACAATCTGACCATCGTCGGTCTGCAGAAGATAAGTGCGGTTGCCGTGCAGCACGCCGGGCCGTCCGCCGTTGATCGAGGCTGCGTGGCCATCGGGAACGTGAAGCCCGTGCCCGGCCGCTTCGACGCCAAAAATCTCGATCTGCGGCTCATCGAGGAACGGGTAGAAAAGACCGATGGCGTTTGAGCCCCCGCCGATGCAGGCGATGAGGCTGTCGGGCAGGCGGCCTTCGAGCTCAAGCATCTGCGTCCGCGTTTCCTCTCCGATCACGCACTGGAAGTCGCGCACCATGGCCGGATAGGGATGCGGACCGGCGACGGTGCCGATGCAATAATAGGTGTCGCGCACATTGGTCACCCAATCGCGGAGCGCCTCGTTCATCGCGTCCTTGAGGGTCTTCGCGCCCTGCTCGACGGGCCTGACTTCCGCGCCCAGCATCTTCATGCGGAAGACGTTCGGCTTCTGCCGCTCGACATCGAGCGCGCCCATATAGACGATGCACTCGAGGCCGAAGCGCGCGCAGGCGGTCGCGGTCGCGACGCCATGCTGGCCGGCGCCGGTTTCGGCGATGATGCGCTTCTTGCCCATGCGCCGGGCGAGCAGGATCTGTCCGATCACGTTGTTGATCTTGTGCGCGCCGGTGTGGTTCAACTCCTCGCGCTTGAGGTAGATTTTTGCGCCACCGAGGTGATCGGTCAGCCGCTCGGCGAAATAGAGCGGGCTCGGGCGCCCGACATAATGCTTGAGCAGATGGTTGAGTTCGGCCTTGAACGCCGGATCGGCCTTCGCCTCCTCGTAGGCCTTCTCGAGCGACAGAATGAGCGGCATCAGCGTCTCGGGGACGAAGCGTCCGCCGTAGATGCCGAAGCGCCCACGCTCGTTCGGGCCCTCGCGATAGGAGTTGGGCTTTTCGAGTTTGCTCATGTCAACCAACTCCGACGGCGTCGCGCGCGAAAGCCCGCCTCGCCGCCGCGACAAACGCCCTGATC
>DATDHT010000412.1:0-8219 GCA_036521435.1 Roseiarcus sp. | reverse complement strand
GCATCGCCTACGTGCCGGAAGATCGCGCCACGCAGGGCCTGGTCCGGGGGATGAGCGTCCTGCACAATTTTTCGCTCGCGGCGCTCGGCTCTCTGTCTCGCAGCGGATTTATCGACCGCGCCGCGGAGCGGCGGATGGCGGGGCAGGGCGTCGCGCGATTCAGCGTCAAGACAAGTTCGGTCGACGAGATTGCAGGCCGGCTTTCCGGCGGCAATCAACAAAAGATCGTGCTTGGCAAATGGCTCGCCAACAATCCGAAGCTCTTGATCCTCGATGAGCCGACGCGGGGCATCGACGTCGGCGCCAAGGCCGAGATCCATCGGCTGATGAGCCAGCTCGCCGGCGAAGGCGTAGCCATTCTCATGATCTCGAGCGAATTGCCCGAGGTGTTGGGGATGAGCGACCGCGTACTCGTGATGCGTGAGGGCAGGCTCGTGGCCGAGTTCGATCGCGCCGACGCGACTTCCGAGGCCGTGGGTGCGGCGATGATGGGCGGGACGTCGAGCGCGGAGAGGGCGGCGTGAGCGCGACCGCCATCGCAAGTTCGACCAGCAGCCGCACCGGCATGTTTCGCCGTTTGGCGGGACAGGAGCTTCTGCTCGCAATGGCGATCGTCGCCCTCGCCCTCGTTGTCGGCTTTATCAATCCGCGCTTCCTCGCTACGCGCAATCTGTCCGACATTCTACTCGGCAACGCCTATATCGCGATCGCCGCCGTCGGCATGTCGATGGTGATCATCTCCGGCAACATTGATATTTCCGTCGGCGCTCTCATCGGGGTGCTGGCGACGATCAGTGGCTCGCTCGCGGTCGCCGGCGCGCCGATCATCGTGACCTGGCTCGCGCCGCTCGTCATTGGCGTCGCAGTGATGGCGGCGCAAGGCGCGATCATCGCTTATCTTCGGATTCCGGCCATCGTCGTCACGCTCGGCATGCTGTCGATTCTCAAAGGCGGCCTCATCAGCGTCACTGGCGGAAAATGGATCACCGATCTGCCGCAGAACTTCCATCTCGCGGATCTCTCCCTGTTCGGCGTGCCGATGCCGGTCGTCATCATGGTCCTCGCGACTGTCCTGGCGGCGCTCTGGATGCGTAATTCGCCCACCGGGCGCGCGATCTATGCGACCGGCGGTAATCCCGAAGCCGCGCGCCTCTGCGGCGTCAATCCGCAGCGCACCGTGCTGATGGTGTTTGCGCTGCACGGCTTTTTCACCGGGCTCGCTTCCCTCGTCTATGCGACGCAGCTCCGCGTGATCCAGTCGACGACCCCGCAGGGCCTCGAGCTCACCGTCATCACCGCCGCCGTGGTTGGCGGCGTCAGCATCCTGGGCGGCGTCGGCACGGTCGTCGGCTCGACCCTGGCCGCTATCCTCATCGCCGAGATCACGAGCGCGCTCGTGTTCATCAACATCTCGCCCTACTGGACGGACGCATTGCGCGGCGGGCTCATCCTCGCAACCGTCATCGCGGACATCCTGCGCCGCCAGCGTCGCGCCGCGCAGGGGTGGAAGCGGTGAGCCTGGCGATCGAAATGAAGACGTTTCGCGTGCCGCGCTGGCTCAAGCGTCACGAGACATTGCTCGCGATCATTCTCCTGATCGCGCTCTTCGGCCTCGGTCTCATGAACGACCGCTTTCTCACCCTCGACAATCTCCTCAACCAGGGCCGGCTCATGACCGAGATCGGCCTCATCGCGCTGCCGATGACTTTCGTCATCATCACCGGGGGCATCGATCTTTCGGTCGGCGCGATCGTCGGCCTGTGCGCGATCATGCTCGGCTATTCGTGGAAGACGTTCGGCTTTCCGCTGCCGCTGGCGATCGTCTTCTCGCTCTTCGTCGGCGCGCTCGCGGGGTTCGTCAATGGGCTCGTGATCACGCGGGTGAAAGTGCCGCCGCTCATCATGACGATCGCGACGCTCGCGCTCTATCGCGGTCTCGCCGAGGGGATAAGCCAGGCGCACTCGGTGCGCGGCTATCCGGAATGGTTCTATTTTCTCGGCCAGGGGGACGTGTTCGGCGTGCCGACGCAGCTTCTCCTTCTGCTCGTTCTCATCGTCATCTTTGGGATCGTGCTCGATCGCACGACCTTTGGCCGTACGCTCTACGCGATCGGCGCGAATGAAACGGCGGCGCGCTTTTCGGCGCTCTCGGTCGATCGCGTCAAGCTCGTGGTCTACACCCTGTCCGGCCTCGCCTCGGGCCTTGCCGCTTGGGTTCTCGTTTCGCGCGTGACGACAACGCGCATGGACATGGGGATCGGCTACGAGCTTGACGTGATCGCCGCCGTGGTGCTGGGAGGAACCAGTATTTTCGGCGGCTCGGGCACCATCTGGGGCACCGTGATCGGGCTCGCGATGATCCAGCTCTTAAAGAACGGGTTGGCGTTGACGGGCGTCAAGGGCGACGCGACAATCGTCGTCATCGGGGTCGCGCTCATTCTCTCGGTTTTGATCGCGAGTTCGCTTCAGCGTCGCCGCGACTGAGCACGCGATTTCGAAGGCCAACGCCGCAGCAGGCGGCATCTAGGGAGGAAATGGGTAATGAAAACAAGTTTGTTGACCACGACAGCGGCGGCGATGTTCGCCCTGTCGTTCGCCGCCGGGGCTGCGAACGCCGCGAGCAAATGGGACGGCGCGGACGACCTGGCGACAAGCCCGCTTGCTTGCGATGCGAGCGGAGCGGCGGCGCCCGCGGCCGCCAAGCCTTATGACGGCGGCCAGCCGACCAATCCGCCTGACAAGGCGGGCAAGGAAATCACCATCGTCGACGTGCCAAAACTGATTGGTATCGGCTACTTCAATGCGACCTCCAAAGGCATGCAGGACGCCGCCAAGGAGCTCGGCAACGTCAAGGTGACGACCGACGGGCCGACGGAAGCAAAGATCGATGAGCAGATCAAGTTCATCGACAACTACATCACCCGCGGCGTCGATGGCGTCCTATTCGCCGCCAACGATCCGGTGGCGATCGCGCCAGTCTTGAAGAAAGCGTTGTCGAAGGGCATCCACGTCGTTGGTTACGACGCCAACTCGACGCCCGACGCGCGCGAATGGTTCGTCAATCAGGCAGAGTTCAACGGCATCGGCAAGTCCATGATGGACTCGATGGCCAAGGAGATCGGCGAGGACGGCAGTTTCGCCATCGTCACTTCGACCTTCACCACGCCCAATCAGGCGCGCTGGATCGCGGAAATGCAGGCCTATACGGAAAAATGCCATCCGAAGATGCAATGGCTCGAGACGGTCGAGGCGCAGGAGGACAACAACCTGTCCTTCAACCAGGCCACGACCCTCATCAACAAATACGGCGACAAGCTGAAGGGCCTGTTCGGCATGACCTCGGTGGCGACGCCGGCTTCCGCCGAAGCCGTCACCAAGGCCGGTCAATGCGGCAAGATCGCAATTGTCGGCCTTGCCACTCCGAATGCGATGAAGCCCTATGTCAACGCCGGCTGCGTCAAGTCGGTGGTCCTGTGGAACCCGGTCGATCTCGGCTACGCCGCGACTTACGTCATGCGCGCGGCCGTCGATGGCAAGCTGAAGCCAGGCTCGACCTCGGTCGACGCGGGCAAGCTCGGCAAGCTCAATGTCGTTAACGGCAGCGAAATCCTGCTTGGCGCGCCCTTCATCTTCAACAAGGATAACGTTACCAAGTTCGACTTCTGAGACGAAGTTCACTCTCCCTCTTCCCGTTTTCGGGGAGAGGGAATTCTGTCGATGCGCCATTAGGCATTTCCTTGATTCCGCCTAGTCGGCCGCGCTCGCCGAAATGTTCAATCTGGATTGACGCATGAACCGCTGTGTTGCGGTCTTCGACGTCGGTAAGACGAACATCAAGCTTGTCGTCTTTGACCACGGCGGCGCCGTTCTTGCCGAGCGCTCCGCTCCCAACACTCCGCTCGCTGCTGACGAGCAATGGCCCTATCTCAGGCTCGACACGGAAGGCGCCTGGACTTTCCTCACCAACGCGCTCAGGGAGCTTGGCGCGCGCTTTTCAATCGAGGCGATCGTGACCACGACGCACGGCTGCGCCGGCGTCCTCATGGGTCGCGACGGTGAGGCAGTTCCGCCGCTCGACTATGAGTTCGATGGATTTGCCGCTGTCGACACCGCTTATGACGCGGCGCGTCCGCCCTTTGACGAGTCACGGTCGCCCCATCTGCCGCGGGGCCTCAATCTTGGGCGCCACATTTTCTATTACGAGCGCCATTTCCCGGATCAATTCAAGCAGGCGACGGCGTTCCTGACCTACGCGCAATATTTCGCCTGGCGCCTTGGCGGGGCGATGGCTTCGGAGGTGACCTCGCTCGGCGCGCATACGGACTTGTGGCGCCCCAACGAGGGCGAGCTATCGAGCATGGTCGACACACTGGGCTGGCGCCGGCTCTTCCCGCCGATACGGAAAGCCTGGGATACGCTCGGAACGCTCAAGCCCGAAGTCGCCGCGGCGACTGGCTTGTCCCCGAATCTGCGCATTGTCTGCGGCGCGCACGATTCGAACGCCTCTCTCGTGCCCCATCTCACATCCAGGGGCGATCCGTTCACCGTGATCTCGACCGGCACCTGGGTCATCATCATGGCCGTCGGCGGGACCGCGCCGCTCGATCCTGAAGCCGACATGCTGGCCAACGTCGACGTGCGCGGGACGCCCGTGCCGACGGCGCGCTTCATGGGCGGTCGCGAATATTCAGTGCTTGCTGGCGACGCCCCGACCGAAGCAAACGAAGCCGATGTCGACGCCATTATCGCTTCGGGCGCGCTGGCGTTGCCTGCGTTCTCGGATCAGGGCGGCCCGTTCGCTTCGCGCAAAGGCGTCATCGAGGGCCCCGCCCCGACGACACCAAAAGCGCGCGCTGCGCTCGCGACCATTTATTCCGCCTTGATGACCGCGCATATGCTTCGACGCCTCGAAGCGCCGGGCGACCTCATCGTCGAAGGCGGCTTCACCCGTTCACCCGCGTTCGCCGCCTTGCTCGCCAGGCTCATGGCCGGGCGGCGGGTTTTGATCGCGCCGATGAGCGCGGGCGCCGCGGCTGGCGCGGCGATGCTCGCCCATTGGGACGAGCCCCATCCGCCGCCGCTCCTTGAGCCGGCGCGCGCCTGGGATTTGCCCGGACTTGAGGCCCACCAAGATCAGTGGGAGCGTGCGCTTTAGACGGGCGTTGTCGGCCTCGGGAGCATCGTGCAACCTTCCGCCTACGATGTCGTTTCCTATCCGGGACAATGCAAATCGCATTGAGCGGGGACATCCATGCCGGTGACATCCATAAAACCATCGGGCGAGATTTCGACCCTGATTCCAGCGCGGCTCGAGCGTCTGCCGTGGGGCCGTTTTCACGTCCTGGTGATTGCCGCGCTCGGGATCACTTGGATTCTCGACGGGCTGGAGGTCACGCTGGCCGGTTCAGTCGCCCCGGCATTGAAGGAGAGCCCGGCGCTCCAATTCTCCGATTCCGAGGTTGGATTGGCTGGCAGCGCCTACCTTCTCGGCGCGGTCGTCGGCGCGCTATTTTTCGGCTGGCTGACCGACCGGCTTGGGCGCAAAAAGCTCTTCTTCATGACCATCGTCGTCTACCTCATTGCGACCGCGCTGACCGGGCTCGCATGGAACGGGTTCTCCTTTCTCCTGTTTCGCTTCTTCACCGGCTGCGGCATCGGCGGCGAATATTCCGCCATCAATTCGACCATCCAGGAGCTGGTGCCGGCGCGCTACCGCGGTCAACTCGACCTCACGATCAACGGCAGCTTCTGGGTCGGCGCAGCGCTCGGCGCCGTGGTCGCGGTCGTGCTGCTCAATCCGGCGCTCATCCCCTCAGAGTGGGGATGGCGCCTTGCGTTCCTGACAGGCGCTATTCTCGGTCTCGCGGTCTTTTTCATGCGCATGTGGGTGCCCGAAAGTCCGCGCTGGCTCGCAATCCACGGGCGAGAAAAGGAAGGCGAGGCCGTCGTCAAAGGCATCGAACAGCGATTTGTAGACGAGGGGGTCAAGTTCGAGCCGGTCCCCGCCGACAAAGCCATCCGCTTGCGATCGCGTGAGCATACGCCGCTCAGCGAAGTGTTCGACACGCTGATCAACCGCCATCGGACCCAGACTTTCGTCGGGCTGACGCTGATGGCGGCGCAGGCGTTTTTCTACAACGCGATCTTTTTCACCTATGCGCTCGTCTTGACGAAATTCTACGCGGTCGGCTCGGGCGCGGTCGGCTGGTACATCCTGCCCTTCGCGCTCAGCAATTTTCTTGGGCCGGTCTTGCTTGGTCGCCTGTTTGATACGCTCGGGCGCCGGATCATGATCACGGTGACCTACGGCCTATCCGGCGTGCTCATGATCGCGGTCGCCGTCGCCTTCCAGCAGGATCTCTTATCGGCGATGGGCCAGACGATCGGGTGGATGATCGTGTTCTTCATCGCTTCCCCGGCAGCGAGCGCGGCCTATCTCACCGTCAGCGAGACTTTCCCGATCGAAATCCGCGCCATGACGATCGCAATTTTTTACGCCATCGGAACCGGCGTTGGCGGCGTCGCCGCCCCGCTCATTTTCGGCAGGCTGATCGAAAGCGGATCGCGGAACAGCATCTTCGGCGGCTATGTTTTCGCCGCTTGTCTGATGTTCGCCGCCGCCGTCGTCGCCTGGCTCTATGCCATCAACGCCGAGCGAAAGTCGCTCGAAGAGGTGGCGGCGCCGCTGTCCGCGGTGGGCTAGGTGGGACATAGGGCTCTTGAGCCTACGCGCAGATCGCCCCGCAGCGCCTCCTCCCCCTTGTGGGGCAGGACCGAGGAGAGGGTCGCGCCGTCCTCGACAAGAAAGCAGTTGTACACTCTCCAATCTCCTCGGCCTGCGCGACCCCCAACCATAGGCGTTTTGAAGAACGCCCGTCTGTCGACGAGCTATGCCCGCCCCCACAAGAAGAGGCGGGTGCGCTAGCGTTGTCGACTTCGCCGAAATGCTGCGCGCTCTATCGAGACGCGAACCGCGCTTTCGCGGCGTCGGTCACCGGAGTGAACAGCGAAACGGCGGTGCCTTCGGGGTCCCGGAATTGCGCTGCGCGGTTGCCCCAGGGCATCACCTTTGGCTCGTGCACGACCTCCACCTTGTCTTTCAACCGCGCGAACTCCGCTTCGACATCGTCGACCATGAATTCGATGATGGCGGTGCGATTGGCTGCCGGCTCGGCGCTGCCTTCCTTGAACAGCGCCACCGTTTCGAGGCTCCCAATGGCCAATGTCGCGGAAGGCGTGACGATCTCGGCGAACACGGGCGCAAGCCATTCGGCGCGCTCGCCCGTCACCAGTTCATAGAAACCGACCATAGCCTTGATGTCGGCGGCGACGAGACGTGTGGATGCGAATTTCATGAGCTTGACCCTTTCAATCAGGCCGCAACGTCCCTGCGGCGTGATGAAAGCTCTTGTCGCATGAGGCTGCTGACACCATCCTGTCAGTAGGAGTCAGCACCATGCGTCGCGCCGACCGATTGTTCCAGATCATCCAGATCCTTCGCCGCTCCACCCGGCCCGCTACGGCCGCCGCGCTGGCGGAGGAACTCGAGGTCTCGAAGCGCACGGTCTATCGCGATGTCGCCGACCTGATCGGCCAGCGGGTTCCGATCGAGGGCGAGGCGGGCCTGGGCTACCTCATCGCTTCCGATTACGACATGCCGCCGCTCATGCTGACGCCCGACGAGATCGAGGCGGTGATGCTGGGCGCGCAATGGGTTGCGGGCCGCTCCGACAAGGCGCTCGCCAATGCCGCTCGCGACGTGATGGCGAAGATCGCCGCGGTTGTGCCCGAGCGCCTGCGCCCGTTCATCGTCGAGCCGAGCGTCGGCGTGAAACCGATGCTTGCGGAGCCGCAGGAAAGCGTCGATCCTTCACGCCTCAGATCGGCGATCCGCAATGGTCGGAAGCTGTGGTTGCGCTACCGGTCCGACGCCGGCGAAGACACCGAGCGAAAAGTGTGGCCGGTGATTCTCGGCTATGCGGAGACCACGCGCATGCTGGTCGCATGGTGCGAACTGCGTCAGGGTTTTCGGCACTTTCGCACGGACCGCATCGTCGAGGCCGAGACGCTCGACGAAAGCATCGGCCTCCGCCACGGCGAATTGCGCCGCCGCTGGCAGCGGTGGCGCGAGATGAATGCGCCCTCAGGGCTTCGCCCGTGAGAGCGCAGCCGCGCGTCCCGCGGCAGCATAGAGATTGAGCCTCGAATAGACGCCGAAG
>DATDHT010000411.1:0-2686 GCA_036521435.1 Roseiarcus sp. | reverse complement strand
GTGAGCGGCGCCGCCGGCCGCATGGGGCGCATGGTTGTCCGGACGATCCATGAGTCGGACGGGTTCAAGCTCACCGGCGCCCTCGAGCGTGAAGATTCGCCCTGGCTTGGCCAGGACCCGGCGCTGCTCGCCGGCTGTCCGGCGAAGGGCCTTCAGATCGTGGCCGACCCGCTGCTCCTGCTGCTCGACGCTGACGCGATCATCGATTTCTCGTCGCCCGCCGCGAGCGTCGCTCTCGCGGGGCTCGCCGCGCAGGCGCGCATCGCCGACGTGATCGGCACGACCGGCCTGACCGACGAGGACCTCGACAAGATCGACGCGGCGGCGCGCCACGCCCCGATTGTGCGTTCAGGCAACATGAGCATCGGCGTCAATCTTCTCGCAGCGCTGACGCGGCGGGCGGCGTCTGCGTTGGCTAAGGATTTCGACATCGAGATCGTCGAGATGCATCATCGCATGAAGGTCGACGCGCCCTCCGGCACGGCGCTCCTTCTCGGGGAAGCGGCGGCGGAAGGCCGCGGTGTGTCGCTCAAGGACCATTCGGCGCGCGGCCGTGACGGCCTGACCGGCGCGCGCCGCGTCGGCGACATTGGTTTTGCCGCGGTGCGCGGCGGCACAATGGTCGGCGATCATAGCGTCATCTTCGCTGGCGAGGGCGAGCGGGTGACCTTGAGCCACCATGCCGAGGATCGCGCGCTCTTCGCCCGCGGCGCGCTCAAGGCGGTCACGTGGGCGAAGGACCGCAAACCGGGGCTCTATTCGATGGCGGACGTGCTGGGGCTGAGCGGGGACTGATACGGACCCGCCCTGATCCGTCTTCCTTGCCAATTGCGGGTCGCCGGCTCGGCGTTAACGAGTCCGTTTTGAGCGATTTCAACGGCTTGCGGCGTGGTTAACGAGTCATATTCCGGTCGTCAGCGTCGAAGTCCCGGGTCAGGTCGCTAGGGGGAAATCGCCAACCAGATTTGTCTATCTTTCGGGAAAACAATACCAGACCCCAGCCGGCCTGGCAAGATATTGTCGTGTTTTCTTGTCCAGTCCCGGCCCTCGACCAGCAGCCTTTGCCGCGCCTCGAGAGCGCCGCGCCATCATTGGCCCCAGCCCATTGGCTCGGGCTGACCGCATCACTTCGGAGCGACGGTTTCCGTGCAGTGGAAATCGAGCTTCGCCGACTTTTCCGTCTTTCCCGCATGAACTTGAATGGCGAGCGGCATACAGGTTGCGGCTTCCAGGAACAAAGCTTTGTGCTCGATCCCGTCGGGGCCAAAGATGAAGTTGGTGAACGCTCTGTGGGTGGTGATCGGCTGCCCGGAACGGCCGGTCTGCGTGAGATCGACGACCGCCGTCGCATATTTCGGCGAAGCGTTCTTGTCGCCCTCGAAGGTGAAGTCGATCAGAAGGCCCGTCGCCGTGTCGCCGCCGAGCGCGCGCCCTTTGGGAGCGTCGACAAGGCTCTCGCCGCTGCTCACGAGATCGTCGGAGAGTTTCCCTGCATGTTCCAGAAACGCATAGGCTTTGACATCGGTAATCTTGAGTTGCGCCGCTGCGGCGCCCCCAGCCAGCACGACCGAGACCACCGACGCCACGGCGCCAACGCGAAGCCCACCCATTGTCCTCCCCCAAACAACCGGGAATACGGTCCAAACAAAAAAATCCCCCGGCTTGCGACGAGGCGAGCCGGGGGGAAGATCTAGATTGTTAGCTTGACGAACCGATGTCAGTTGCTGCGCTGCGACCCCGTGAGCATCAGGATGGCCTGGAACATGTTGATGAAGTCCAGGTAGAGGCGAAGCGCGCCATGGATCGACTTCTTGTGGACCATCTCGAAGCTGTCGCCGCCGGCGTACATCTGCTTGATCGACTGCGTATCCCACGCGGTCAGGCCGGCGAAGATCACCACCGCAAGCAACGAGATGCCGAACTGCAACCCGGTGCTGTGCATGAACATGTTCAGCAAGCTCGCGGCAATGAGGCCGATAACCCCCATCATCATGAACGAACCCATAGCGGACAAGCTGCGCTGAGTCGTGTAGCCGTAGAGGCTCAAGCTGGCGAAGGCGGCCGCAGCGGCAAAGAACGCGCGCCCGATCGAAGCGCCGGTGTAGACCACCAGCAGCGCCGACATCGACAAGCCGATCAGCGCCGCGAAGGCGATGAAGGCGTTGCGAGCCGTTGCCACCGACATCGAATTGAGGCGCGCGGATAGCCAGAACACCAACGCCAGCGGCGACAGCACGATCAGCCAGCGCAGCGGCGAGGCGTAGATCGTGTGCCCGAAGTCGGTCAGCGCCAGACGCCCGTTGCCGGCATCGACCGTGCCAAGCGTGAAGGCGCCATAGGCCACCAGCCCTGTGACGCCGAGCCCGAGGGTCATGTAGTTATAGACGCCGATCATATAGGCCCGGAGGCCCTGATCGACGGCGACGCCGGACCGTGCGTATCCCGCGCCGGGGCGCGGGCTGGCGTAACGGTCATAGTTGGACATGAAAGAAACCTCTTGGATCAAGGGCGGCGCCAACTCAACTTAATGAATAAGCGCCCGACCCTCATAATATGGCCGTGTGGCCCCCCTCCGCAAGAGCGATCATTGGAGGAATCAGCGTAGGTAATATTACCGATTCGTAAGCACAACCAGAGTCGCCGGTACTCTTAAAGGGTCGATTGCTAGTGTCCCCCGCCTCCACCC
>DATDHT010000410.1:0-12508 GCA_036521435.1 Roseiarcus sp. | reverse complement strand
GGCCGCAGGACGACCGGCACCCGGCCGAATGACGGCTTGAACCCCATCACGTTGCACCAGGCGGCCGGAATCCGGATCGAGCCGCCGGCATCTGTGCCCTCCGCAAACGGGACGAGTCCGTCCGCGACCGCAGCCGCGCTGCCGCCCGAGGACCCGCCGGCGTTCTTGCGCAAGTCGAATGGATTGCGTGTCGGGCCGAACAGGAAGTTGTCGCAAGCGCCGCGCAGGCCCATGGTCGGGCTGTTGGTCTTGCCAAGGAGGATCGCGCCGGCCTTTTCAATGCGTTCCGCAAATATGCAATGCCAGTCGGCGACGCAGTTCCGCATCGCCCTGACCCCCCCGAAGGTGAACGGCCAGCCCGGTTTGAAGTCGAAGAGATCTTTGATCGCGGAAGGAACGCCGTGGAGCGGACCGACGGCGGCGCCGGACATGATCGCCTCCTCGGCGGCTTTCGCTTCCCGGCGGGCGTCGTCGAAACCATTGAAAACGAAAGCGTTGAGGCTTGGATTGCGACGCTCGATCCGGGCAATGCACGCGTCCACGATCTCGACCGGCGACAAGATGCGGCGGCGGACTCTGTCGGCGATCTCAGCCGCGCTCATGTAGGCCAATTCTCCGTCGCTCATTCCGGTTCCTCTCGAACTACGGCGCGCACGGGTTGCGCCGCGGACATCAACTTCGGTGATGCGCCGGCTGCAAACCGTAGACTGGCGTCGGCAGCCCCTCCATGCGCGCCTTGATCTGAAGCGCAAGAACCAGGGAGTAGTGGCGCGAAAGCGCGAGATTGCCTCCGTGAAACCACAGACCAGGTTGCTGCGTCGGCTTCCACATGTTGCGCGGCTCGCCTTCCCACGGGCCCGGGTCGCCGCGAACGCCAGACCCCAGGCCCCAACACTTGCCAACCTTGTCCGCCACCTCCTCGGAAATGATAGGAGCGAGCGCGCGATTCATCGACTGGAATCCGGTCGCCATGACGATGAAGTCCGCCGGCAGCTCGGAGCCGTCGGTGAGCTCGACGGAACGCTCTTTGACCCGAAGAATCTCGGCGCCGCCTCGGATCGCGATGTCGCCTCTGGCGATCAGGTCCGAGGCCCCGACGTCGATGTAATAGCCCGAGCCGGTCCTCAACGCCTTCATCATCAGGCCAGATTCGTCCTCGCCGAAGTCGATCTCAAACCCTGCCTTCGCGAGCGTCGCATAGAAGGGAGCATCGCGGCGGCGAATCTCCTCGTAGATCGGAATCTGGCCGCGAGGCATGATTCGAAACGGAGTGGCGGCGAAGATCACGTCCGCCCGATCCGTCGTAACCCCGGCTCCGAGCGCGCTCTCGGAGTAGAGAGGCTCGAACCCCAGCTCCATCAGCGTCTCCGAGCGCACGACGGTCGTCGGCGATCGTTGCAGCATCGTGACCTTGGCGCCATGGTCCCAGAGGTCCGCCGCGATGTCGTGCGCCGAACTGTTGGAGCCGACGACGATGCACGCCTTCCCGGCGTAAGGCTCGCCGGTCTTGTAGCCGCTCGAGTGGCAATACCGACCCTGGAACGTCTCGACGCCCGGCAAGGAAATGACGTTCGGCGGTCCGTATGCGCCGGTCGCGAACACGAGCTGCTTGGGTCTCAAGGTCGTGTGCGCTCCATTGCGGACGACATCGACACTCCATTCCGATTTGTCTTCATCGTATTCTGCGTGAACGCATTCGGAGGACGCCCAATAGTTCAGCTCCATCACCTTGGCGTACATTTCCAGCCAGTCACCGACCTTGTCCTTGGGCGCGAAGACCGGCCAGTTCTCGGGAAAAGGAAGGTAAGGCAGATGGTCGTACCAGACCGGGTCATGCAGGACGAGCGAGCGGTAGCGGTTGCGCCACGAGTCTCCGGCGCGCGCGTTCTTTTCCAGGATGATCGTTGGAACATTCAGCTGCTTCAAGCGAGCCCCGAGCGCGATGCCCCCCTGCCCCCCTCCCACCACGACGCAATAGGGCTCGTTCTCCTTGACGAGAGCTTCTTCTTCCGTCCGCTTCGCGTCGAGCGAGGTCTCGTCCCGCCGATAGACGCCATGCGCCACGCCCAGGGGACGCGATCGCCCCTTACCCTCCTCAAAGCCCTTGAGCTCCTCGATGGCGGTAAGCAACGTCCAAGCGCGACCGTCCTTCAAGCGCAGGATCCCGCGCCCGCGGGCAAGCTTTGTTTCGAAGGCGATCCAGGCCTCCGTCACGCCGTTCGACTGCGTCGGCTCGCCGTCGACGCGCCAGATCGTTGGGTTTGCGGCTGCAAGCTGGGCGCCAAGCATGGCGGCGATCTCGTCTCGCCCCTCCATAGTCTTGACGTTCCAAGTGAAGGCGACGAGATCCCTCCAGAAACACTCGTCGCCGAACAACGAAGAGGCCCGCTCGATCTCGCCTGAGGCAAGGGCCGAACCGAAGGCGTCAAGCCAGTCGCTGGCGTCCCTTGCGTTCGGTCGAGGTTCGACCATGCGTATCCTCCAAAAATCGCGAGTTCCGCGCTCCCCTATTCCTACGGCCTGCGCTTCTTCATCAATGGTGTCGGATCGGAAGAAGGCGACGGGATGGCGATGCCGATGGTCGCCAAAGTGTAACGGACGCGGCGCAGAGACTCCAGAGACCGCACGCCCATCTCGGACGCGACGCCGGTGGCGATGGTGTCAATCACCGCCATATGGGCGTAACGGGAGGCGGTAGGCATCAAAGCGTTGGCGTCTTCCGGAATGACGATGGGAATGACCACTTCCGCGGCGGCGGCGAGCGGAGTTTTCGGCCGCGTCAGCGCGACCGTCGTCGCCCCATAGGAGCGAGCGATCTCGATCGCGGCGATCACGGCGCGCGACCGGCCGCTGTTCGAAATCGCGAAGGCGACGTCCTTCGGCTTCAAAGTCGAAGCCGACATGCGCTGCTGATGGCCGTCCACGTAGGCGCACACGGGAATTCCGAGCCGGAAGAACCGCAGCTTTGAATCCTCCGCAAGACTCGCCGAGCCCCCGCCCTGTCCGTATATGTCGAGCCGAGCCCCGCCGGCGATCGCCGCGATGGCCCGTTCGACGGCAGACGTGTCGAGCCGCACCAGGCAATCGCGGATTGCGTTCGAGGCTCGCAGCATGACGACTTGCGCAAGTTGCCCTATATCGTCGTCGAAGACGCGCTCCGTTTTCAAGTAGACCGCCGCAACTGTGAGCGTGGTCGCAAGGCGAACCTTGAACTCGGCAAACGAGCTACAACCCACCGAACGGCAGAATCGAGTAACGCTGGGCTGGCTGACCCCGGCCCGCTTCGCAAGATCGCCGATCGTCATGCGCGTCGTGGCGTCATAGTCGGCGGCGACTGCGGTCGCCACGCGGCGCTCGGCCGCGGACAGGTCCCCTTCGACCATCTGGATACGCGACACAAGGTCGATCGAAGCAACCGACTCGCGCCGCCCGACCTCAACGCCGGCCGATCGAGCGCTCGTGAGCACGCTGTTCGAGTAGGACCTCAGCCCGCCCATCCCCGACATATTCGATTCGCTTTTCAGATAGTCGCTCTGTAATTGATTTACATAAAACGCGCTCGAAGGCAAAGGAGCTGCAGGGAGAAGGCAGCCCGTCGCAGCGCCGCGCCGTGAGCCCGAAGGCCGCTCAGGCCCGGAAAATGGCCTACACTTCCGTCGAAAATAGCGATGGCGCCGACGGCGCGCCAAGGAGGAAATTTTCACTTGCGCCTCGTTAGATTGTGTAAGATATTTTCAGAATCTGCGAGCCGAACGTGTCCCGCCAGCGCGCGACGGCGGGCGTTCGTCGAACAGTGGGGCGCTTGACACGGGAGGAGGAGCGGAATGGCGAACGGCGCCGCCGGTTCGCAACCGAAAATGGTTGTCGAAGGCGCGACCAAGTTCTACGCGACGCAGTCTGGGTCGGTGCATGCGCTCGACAACGTGTCTCTCGAAGTCCGCGAAAGCGAGTTCCTGTGCATTCTCGGCCCATCAGGTTGTGGCAAGACGACCCTGCTATGGTCGATGGCTGGCCTGCACGATTTGACCTCCGGCCGGATCAGGCTCGGAAAGGACGTGATCACCAAACCGCACCCCGAGATCGCGGTGATCTTTCAGGACGCCAACCTCTTGCCGTGGCGCAATCTCCTCAAGAACATCGCGCTGCCCTTTGAGCTGAAGCGGCGCCTCCCTGACACGCAGCGGATCGATCATCTGCTCGAGCGGGTCAATCTGAAGGGCTTCGAGCACAAATTTCCGCGCGAGCTCTCGGGCGGAATGCAGCAGCGCGCGTCGATCGTAAGAAGTCTCGCGGTTGACCCTTCCGTTCTGCTCATGGATGAGCCGTTCGGGGCGCTCGACGCGTTCACGCGCGACGAGATGAATCTTCTCATTCAGGAAATCTGGATGGAGACCGGCAAGACGATCGCCTTCGTCACGCACTCCATCGCCGAGGCGATCTTCCTTGCCGACCGGGTCATCGTAATGTCAGCGAGGCCGGGGCGCATATCGGCCGTTTACGATGTCGATATTCCGCGGCCGCGGTCGGTCGAGATCCAAACCAAGCCCGATTTCATCGCCCGCATACTCGACATCAAGTCGAGTATCGACCGTGGACGGGTCAGCGCGCCGGGGCTTGAAGTCGCCTGAGCGTATGGCGCCATTTCGGGATTTCGGAGACAGTGTGTGGACAAGGCGTTAGGCGACAAGATTCCAGAATTCAACCGCCAGGCGGCGCCGAACAAACCAGGCATCGCGCAGTTGAGTTCGTTTGGTCTCGGCGGATCGCGCACGCACCTGGAGACGGCCGTTATCGCGCTGGTCGCCGTGGTGATCGTCGGCGGCGCCGAGGTGTTGCTGCGCATCTTGAATGTACCGCAATACATCCTGCCGAAGCCGAGCCAGATTCTCCTCGCGTTGTATACGGAGTGGCCCTTCCTCTGGCCGCACCTTCTGATCACCCTCTACGAGTTGTTCGTCGGCTTTGGGATCGGCGGGGCAATCGGTTTCGTGATGGCGGCGGTGATCACGCAGTTCCCGTTCGTCGAGAAGATTGTCACCCCGTACATCCTGCTCCTCGTGACGACGCCCATGCTCGCGCTGGTGCCGCTGCTCATCCTGCGTTTCGGTTTCGGCAGCGAGCCTCGCATCATAGCGGTCGCGCTCGCGAGCGGCCCAATGGTGATGATCAACGCCGCGACTGGCTTCAGGCGCGTCGATCTCGCCAAAATTGCGCTTGTACGTTCGTTTGGCGCGAACACGTTTCAAATCTTCACCAAGATTCGCATCCCGATGGCGATGCCGATGATCATTGTCGGCTTGATGGTCGGCTCGATCTTCGGTCTTTTGACCGCCACCGGCGCGGAAATGGTCGGGGGCGCGGAGGGCCTCGGCAACCGCCTGACCTATTACTCCGCCCTGATCCGCATGCCCCAGTTCTTTGCGGTAATCCTCCTTCTCGCGATCATCGGGATATCGATCTACATCTTCTTCTATTGGCTCGGAAAGAAGTGGGCCAGTTGGGAAGCGTAGCGCGCCACGGAAAAAAGTGGACCGCCTTCAAGAGGAACGACCAGGGAGAAAGCAATGCTTATTGAAAATGGACAAGGTCTGAGGCTGGACCGTCGCCGGTTTCTGACGTTGACTGCGGGCACCGTTTCGGCAACCGCGCTCTTGTGCGCGGAGGGCCCGCGGTCGGCTTTGGCCGCCGACGAAAGCGTGCGGTGGGTTTCGCCGCGCGGCACGATCGAAGTGCTCGACGACTATCCCTATTGGGCGGCAAAGAAGTTCGGTTACTTCGGCGACATACAGACGACGCTCGAACCCGGGCCGTCGGATGCGACCGCCACTGTCAAACTCGTGGACCAGAAACAGGCCGACATGGGCTATCCCTCTCCTGGGGTATTCTCCCTCGGACTTGAGCAGGGCATACCGCTTGTATCTGTTTTCAGCATGGGGGGAAGCGATGTGTTCGACATCGCCTTCCGGAACGGGGAGAAAGCGAAGAGTGTAAAAGACCTCGAAGGTAAGACAATTCTGCTCGGCAGCGCCGGGTGGCAGTCCATCTGCGACCCGATGCTTTATGCGGCCGGAGTCGATGTTAAGACGATCAAGTATGTGGAGGCCGGCTGGCCGACGTGGGGAACGGCGCTGAAGGCCGGCAAGGGCGATGCGGCGCTCTGCTGGGAGGGCTTGCGCGCGCAGTGGAAGGGTCAAGGCCTCGACTTCGAGTATATCCTGGGCAAGGACTATTCCAAGCTGCCCGCCAACAGTTTCGTGATCCGCAAAGCGGATTTCGAGGACCCCGCGAAGCAGAAGCTCTATGCGCGCTATCTGCAAGGCTGGGCGGCGGGTCTAGAGTTCGGCAAGGATAACCCGCGCGCCGCAACCCAGATCGTCATGACGCAATTCCCAGGCCTGGCCTCGCAAATGACTCCGACGGTTGCGACGGAATCGATGATGCAGCTTGCAAACGTCTTCGGCGGTCGAATGGATGAGCGCAAGAAATGGGGCTACCATCTGCCGTCGAGCTGGGAGCTGTTCTTCGCCACGGCGCTGAAGATCGGGCAGATCAGCAAGCCGATCAAGTTCGAAGACGCCTGTAAGAACGATCTGATCGACGAGGCCAACGCCTTCGACAAAACCAAGGTGCAGGCCGACGCGCAGGGATTCCCACTCACTGCTGATTATCAGGGTGTCGACGTCAAGGCGATCCAGGCGTCGCTATAGCCGCTGATGAGGAGGCGCGCCCGCGCCTCCTCATTTTCCGCGTAACTGCAAACGGCTGAGAGGGGCAATGCTCGTTTTTGACCACGTCGGCCTCACGACATCCGAGCCTCAACCGGATGAGAATTGGATTGAACAAAGCCGGTGCTGGGTGACCAATCCGCGCAATCACCCCGAGCACATTGAGTTCTTGCGCTACGCCGAAGGAACGACTGTGCCGGAGGCCGTCCGGGCCAATCCGCATGTAGCGTTCCGGGTCGAGTCGCTCGAGCCTCATATCGAAGGCCAAGAAATCCTGATTCCACCCTTCGTCGTCGCTAACTTCGTGCGCGTCGTTTTCATAAGAAAGTACGGAATGGTGTTCGAGTACATGCAGTATTTGAACGAGAGCTGGTTCGGCGCCTGAAATGTCAGCGAGGATGCCGGCTACAGGACCATCTATGCTTATGTTTGGAACCCCGTCGCAATCGGGGCGCCATCCACGCTCGACCGCTGCGGCTCGACACCGTGACAATCGCGGGCGATCATAGGGCAGTTCCAGGGCTTTTGAGGATCGGCGATGGATAAGCTACGCATTGGCGTCATCGGACTCGGATGGTTCGGAGAGATCCAATGCGAAGCCATCGTCGGGATTCCCAACCTTGAGCTCGCCACGCTCTGCACTCGCACGCCCGAGCGGCTCAAGGCGATGGCGACGAAATTTGGCGTGGCGAAATCGACGCGCGACTACCGCGAGGTGCTTGCCGATCCCAACATTGACGCGGTCTCGATCGTCACCATGTGGGACCGGCATACCGAGCCGGCGATCGACGCGCTCGCAGCCGGCAAGCATGTCTTTCTCGAGAAGCCGATCGCTTCGACGGTGGAGGACGCCGCGAAAATCATTGCCGCCTCCAAGCGCGCCAAGGGCATCCTGCAAGTCGGACACATCTGCCGGTTCAACCCCCGCTATCGGATGGCCAAGCAGGCGATCGCTGCGGGCGAGATCGGCCGAATCGTCGCGATGAGTTCGCGTCGAAACATCCCGGCCGCCTGGACGCCGGAGATTCTTAACAAGATCGGCCCCATTGTCGGCGACGCCGTGCACGACACGGACCTCATGCTCTGGTTCACCGGCGACCGCATCGTGAGCGCATATGCGCAGACGGTCGATGTGCGCGGCCTCAAATATCCCGATATTGGACAGACCATGTACCGCTTCGCAGGCGGCGCGACAGCGACGCTCGAGACGGTCTGGTGCATGCCCGAGAAGACGCCATTTGACATCGACGAACGAATGTCGATCATCGGCGACGCTGGGATCATTCATATCCAGGATACGTTTCCGAACCTTGGCGTCGTATCGAGCGACAAGTTTCATAGTCCAGACACCACCTATTGGCCGAAATTCGACGGAATTCGCGGAGGGGCGTTGCGCGAGGAATTCGCCTATTTTGCCTCGTGCGCCCTTAGGGGCGAGGCCCCCGCGATCGGCCGCCCGGAGGATGCGCTCGCCGCGCTTCAGGCGACGCTCGCAGCGGAGGAATCCGCCCGCGCCGGCCAAGTGATTCGCATCGACAATTAGAAGGGCAGCAGAGGGTCAAACGGATGGCCAAGAGAGTTCTCGTCGTCGGCCTCGGCAATATGGGGATGCGCCACGCGCTCGCTTATACGCCCATTCCCGGCTTCGAGGTGGTCGGTGTCTGTGAAACGCGGGTCGCCGATCGCAAGCTGCCGCCTGGTGCAACCATGCAGGCGAAGTTGCGAACTGCCGGGCCGGCATCAAGGCGGGATTGCCGGCGGATGCTCGCGGCTGGTCGTGTTGATTTCCGTGTTCCCGTCCAGCGGGGCTGGCCCGCTATCTGAACTCTTGTCGTGTCGCCTCTGAGCCTGATTTTTCTGATGCGGCCAACAACACCACCCGCGATTGACAGCTAAAATTCGCGAACGTGAGTCTGGAATGGGTTTCGGGTCCAAAGAGAGAGAGGGTTGCATGGCGTTCAGAAATCGGCTCGGCGGGCATTCCAACAGCTACCACACCTACAGCCTTGACGAGGCCCTCGAAGGCATCGCGGCGGCGGGTTACAAATTCGTCGAATTGAGCGCGGTGCGCGGCTGGACCGAGCACGTCCCGCTCGAGGCTGACGCCAAAACGCTTGGCCGGATTCAGCGCATGATGAACAAGCTCGGACTGATATCGCTAAGCCTCAGCGGTCATTCCGACTTAACCACCAAGGATGGATTGAAGGATGGCCTCAAGGCAGTCGATCTCTGCGAGCGCATGGGCCTCGAGATCATGAACACCGCCATCGGCGGCCACTACAGCGAGAGCGAAGACGAGGAAGCCTTCATGGGCAACATCCATGCCCTCGCCGACTACGCAGCGGCGCGCGACATTCTTCTCGGCATCGAGATCCACGGCGAGATCACAAAGTCGGCCGCAGCGGCGATCCCAGTCCTGCAGCGCATCGACCGCAAGAACGTCCTTATCAACTACGACACCGCGAATGCCGAGTTCTACGGCGGCGTCGATCCGGTCGCCGATCTGAAGGTTGCGCTGCCGAAACTGGTGCACTGCCATTTGAAGGACAAGCGCGGTGAAGGACGAATATGGGATTTTCCCGCGATCGGCGAGGGACACATCGATTTCAAAACGGTGCTCGACACCATGGAGAAGGGCGGCTTTACCGGTCCGCTCAGCGTGGAGATCGAGTTCCTCGGTGACCCTTGGCCGCCGCTTGCGGAAGTCAATCGCGCGATGCGGGCTTCGCACGAGAAGCTGGCGTCGCTCGGTCTGTCCTGAAAACTCGATAGGCGGATTGTCATGAAGGTCGGAATCCTCGGCTCGGGGTTCATGGGCCGCACGCATGCCCGCGCCTACGCCAAGATGAAGGGCGTTGAGGTAGCGGCGATCTCCTCGCGCCATCTCGAGAAGGCGGAGACGCTCACGAATGAAGTCGGCGGTCGCGCCACCAACGATAATTTGGCGATCATCGACGACCCCTCGATCGACGCCATCAGCAACACGCTGCCTACGCATCTTCACGCCGAGTACACGATCGCCGCGCTCAGGGCGGGGAAGCACGTGCTCCTGGAGAAGCCCTTTGCGCTCACCGCCGTTGACTGCGACGGAATGATCGCCGCACAGAGGGAAAGCGGCAAGGTGCTCCTGGTCGCCCATGTCCTCCGCTTCTGGGGCGAGTATATGTCGCTCGTCGAGTTCGTGCAGAGCGACAAAATCGGGAAGCCGCTATCTGCCGTGGCGACCCGCCTCTCGCAATTGCCTGGCTGGGCCGACTGGTTCCTCAACCCGGCTTGGAGCGGGGGCGCGGTGTTTGATCTGTGCGTCCACGACTTCGATGTCCTCAACTGGGTCTTTGGCGCGCCGAAGTCGGTCTATGCCCGTGGCCGTGAGTTGAAGCCCGGACTGTGGAACAACGTCCATGCCGCCGTCGACTACGGCAACTCCGAGGGCTTCGTCGATGGCAGCGAGTTCATGCCTGAAGGGTACCCGTTCACCGCTGCGTTAAGGGTCCTGTGCGAAGGCGGGGTTGTCGAGTTCGTGTTCCGTGCCGGCGGCGTCAGTGTCGAGATGGGCGGCACGAACTCTCTCGTCGTCTACGAACCCGGCAAATCCTACGCTTTGGACGCCAAGCCCGGTGACGCCTACGAGAACCAGGCATCCTATTTCGTCGATTGCGTCAGGAACGGGCACATGCCCAATGCCGGCACGGCGGCGCAGGCGAGGCTCGCCGTTCTGTGCGCCGAGGCGGCGCGCCGATCGCTCGAATCCGGCGCAGTGGTTGAGCTTTAGCGTAGGCCTTGCACCATTCGATCGCTACGCGCCCTGCTCGCAGGCGGCGCTTAACGTCAAGGTCTTGAGAAGGCGAAGCCGGTTGGGCGGCTCGAGTTGGCGCGCGGGACGGGGCCGCAGTCCGTTTCGTGCCTGGCCACGGGGCGCGACGGCTTCGATCTCGGCCCAGTGCGCTCAGACCAAGCGTTCCGCCTCAAGACGCATATCGTCTGAGCAATTCCTCGCGCCCAATACACTCGCGACGATTGAGAGTGAGCCACGTCAGGACGAGACCGCTTCTGCTGTTTCCCGGCCGAAACGATCTACGGCAGTTTGTTCTGGGTAGAGGCGCTTTGTCATAAATCACGGTAATGATATGGTGATAATATGACGTCTGGAAAACAGCACGCATTTTTCGGGGCGAAACTAAACGGGGTCCTAACCCACTGATTCCGTTAGGGGGCGCCGGTAAAATGGCGGCTACGCACGCTCACGTCACAAAACGCTTCCGGAACTCTAACAAACGGTTTCTCCAAGCCGCCGTTTCGAGCACGTCGCGATTGACGACCGCGCGGGGCTCGCGACCGTGCTGGACATCAAGAACCGCGCGAACATCGGCGGCCCCGTTGCCGGCGAAGCACTGGTCAGTCCAGCAAAGGGCATGCGGAGCGAGGATCACATTATCGAGCTTGAGAATGGGATCGTCGGCGTCCGGCGGTTCCTTTTCGAGCACATCGAGCCCCGCGCCGCCGATCCGTCGCTCCTTGAGCGCGTTGGTCAGCGCCTTCTGGTCGACGATCGGCCCGCGGGACGTATTGATGAGATAGGCTGTCGGCTTCATCAGGGCGAGGCGGTCGGCGTTGACGAGGTGGCGGGTTTCCGGAGTCAGCGGACAGCTCACGCTGACGAAGTCAGAACGCCGGAACACGTCTTCCAGGCCAACCATCTCGACTCCAAGCTCTGCGGCGAGCTTCGGGTCTGCGTAAGGGTCGTGCGCGATCAACTTCATGTCGAAGGGCTTGATGAGCCGGAAAAGTTCGGCCCCGATATTGCCAATCCCGATCGATCCGAGCGTGCGCCCGACGAGGCCCATGCCCATATGTTCGCCCCGTCTGGCGAAACCGGCAGCGGCTTCGCGCGTCAGCCGGTCCTTGACCATGAGCCTGCCAGACAGCGCTAAAATGAACGTGATGATCGAAACCGCGACCGGCCTGCGCACCCCATCCGGCGTGATGGCAAGCGCGATCCCCGCCCCTGTGCAGGCGTCCACATCGACCGTGTCGTAACCGACGCCGAAGCGGGCGACGGCGGCGAGGCGGCCGTTTGGATGAATGCTGTCTTTTGTAAAGCGGTGCGCGAGAAGAATCAGCGCATCGAAATCCTTAAGCTGGTCGGCCTCCACCGGATTGCGTGGCTCAAGATAGGCAAACTCGACATTCGGCGCCTGGAGCAGCGGCTCGAGGTCGAAGTCGGGATAGACCGGCGATCCGTCTGGCTTGCGGAAATCGCCGGACAGGGCGACGCGAAACGGCGCGCTCATCGTTTGCTCCCTGCTTTCTTAGGCTTCTCCGCCGGGACGCAGCCTTGGCGCAATTTGTCGATCGCGTCCTTGAGTGCGTCGTGAAGCACCCAGACATCGCCGGAGTAGCAGATGAAGTCGAAACCCTGACCGAAAAGATCGACCCCCTGCTGCACCGTCGGGACCAGGCGTCCGAGAGACTTTCCATGCTTGCCGGTGGCCTCGCACACACGCGCGATCGCGTCGGTGAATGTCTTCGAGCCGAATTCTCCGGGCACGCCGAGCGAAACCGAAAGGTCGAAATGGCCTACCCACAGACAGTCGACCCCCGGCAACGCTGCGATGGCGTCCGCGTTCTCAACGCCCTCCGCAGTCTCGATCTGGCAGAAGAAGGTGCTGCGCCGGTTCGCGGCGACGAACTTATCCACGACGGAGCCGGGGCGATAGCGATCGTGGGAGACCTGGAGGGCGACGCCGCGCCCTCCATCGGGTGTGTATTTCATTGATTTGAGG
>DATDHT010000409.1:0-3996 GCA_036521435.1 Roseiarcus sp. | reverse complement strand
CGACGCCCGCCTCGCGATAGAGCGCGTTGATCGCCTCGACCGCGCCATGACAGACAATGGGCCCAAGCGCGGGATCGACATGCGCCAGCACCCGCTGCGCTTTCCCGAGCGCATAGGCGAAGATAAGGCTCGCGCGCCCGGCGGCGATGTTCTCGCGCCGCCAGGCGTCGATCGCGGCAAAGATGTCGGCTTGCGGGCGCCAGCGATAGATCGGCAGGCCGAACGTCGACTCGGTGATGAAGGCATGACAGCGGATCGGCTCGAAGGCGGGCGAAACGCCGTCGCTCTCGAGCTTGTAGTCGCCCGAGGCCACCCATGTCTCGCCGTTCAGGACCACACGGATTTGCGCCGAGCCCAGCACGTGGCCCGCTGGATGGAACGAAAGCTCCACCCCGTTGCGCGTCAGGTTCTGCCCGTAAGTCGCCGTCTCGATCGTGACGTCGCCGAGGCGCTTGCGCAGGATCGGCGCGGTGTCGCGGTGGCAGACATAAACCTCCGAGCCGTAGCGGGCGTGGTCGGAATGCGCATGGGTGATGATGGCGCGCGAAACCGGGCGCCAGGGGTCGATGTGGAAGTCACCGGCGGCGCAATAGAGCCCGCGGTCGGTGGAAGCGATGAGGTCCAAGGGCGCCCGTGCGTTCTGAAAGGGGATGGACCCGCCAATATGGGGTGCGGACGGCCGAAGTCGAACGGGCATCACGCGCCCGCTTAGCCCGCGCCGCGCGGCCTCGCTTAGCGGCAGTCGCCGAGCAGATTATCGGCGCCGACCGGCCACCACGCGTGCGGCGCCTTCGCATAAGAAGCGAGGATCAGGAACTGGTCGTCGCCGTCGACGCGAGCCCCGACGACCACGACCGTCAGGTCGCCCGGGTCCTTCGTCTTGCCTGCAACGACCTCGGCGGCGAGCCGAAACGGATTGACGCTCGCCAGGTCCGTTCCCGGGATGCGATAGGCCCAGAACATCGTATGGGGCACCACCGGCCCGATCTGCATCCATTCGCCCATCGGGACTTTCGGCGCCGCGGCCGCGAGCGTGCGGCGGGCGGTGGGAAGGAGGCAGCCCACGTGGATGTGGAGCTGGTCCTGAGTCCTCACAATCGCGGAGTTCACGAACAGCGCGATGGCCTCGCGCTCCGGCGCCTGTCCGTCTGCGTCCTTGAGGAACGTGCGCGCGCGCCACGCGGCGTCGAAATAATTCGGCGCTTCGGGCGACTGCAGGAAGGGGTCTTCAATTCCCTTGATCCGACGCGTCGGGGCCAGGACCGTATCCTCCGACAAGGGCGGACGCAGGACGACATTGCCGAGCGCCTCGCCGCCGGCAAGATCGACCGCGAGGCACGGAAAGGGCTTTCCGGTCAGCTTGTAATCGGCGACACAGGCACGCACCACCTGCCACAGCACCATGCGATGGAGCTCCATTGCATAGGCCGCGAACGCCGCCGACACCGTGAGAACGATGACGGCTGCAAGAATCCGCACTGTCTTCGCGCCGCGCGTCACGGCTTCGTCCTGCGCATCGCGCTCGGGCCCTCTCATGAACGGTCCTGCGCGCCTAGCACAACGTCGGCGTGAACCACAATTTCAGATTGCAAAGACTCTGACGTCCGATCGCGGCGCTTGTGCGGCCGTTCGATCAGGCGCTTACGCAGGATCGGCGCCGCGCCGCGATGGCAAACATAGGCGCCGAGCCCAAACGCGCGTGGTCGGAATGCGGTGAACACGCTCGTTTAAGACCCTCTGAGCGTTCGAGAAAACCTGTAAATTCGATTTCTCCATGGACATTGTAGTCCGTGTCCGAAGTTGGCATGCTCGGCTTATAGAGGCGGGAATGGAAGTCGCGGGTCTCATCTTGCCGGTGTTCGCGGTGATCGTCACCGGCTGGGCCGCCGCTCATATGGGCTATGTCTCGCGCGACTTGTCAGACGGGCTCATTCATTTCGCCTACAATGTCGCGATGCCGGCGCTGCTGGTCGTCACGATCGCGCAGGAGCCCGCGCGTTCTCTGCTGGCGGGGCGATTCCTGATCGCCTTCGGCGGCGGTTCGCTGGTTTGCTTTGCTTTGGTTTTTCTGGTGGCGCGCATCCTCGACGGCGGTGGCGTGGCCGGGCCGTCGATGCAGGGCTGGGCCGCCTCAATGACGAACACCGGCTTCGTCGCGCTGCCGATCCTGCAGGCGACCTATGGACCCCGCGCGGTGCTGCCGGGGGCGATCGCGACGGTCTTCGTCGCGGTGGTGATGTTTCCTTGCGCGGTGATTTTGCAGGAGCTCGATCCGAACAACGCGCGCGGTTTCCGCATCGAGCCGGCCAAGCTGGCGCGGCGCGTCATCCTCAACCCCATGGTCCTTTCCACCCTCATCGGCGTCGCCTGGTCCGCGCTCGGCGCGCCGATGCCAGGCCCTGTCGGCGCCTATCTGCGCATTCTCGCCGACGCGCTGACGGCCTGCGCGCTGTTTGCGATCGGGCTCGGCCTCTCGATCGACGGACTGCTCGCCAATTTCGGACGTTCGGCCTCGCTGACCATCGTCAAGCTTTTGATCATGCCGCTCATCGTCCTCGGTCTGTCGATCGCACTTCGACTTGACCCGCTCTATACCGCCGCAGCCGTCATCTGCGCCGGAGTGCCGACGGCGAAGACCGTCTATATTCTCGCGGGCGAGTATCGCTGTGAGGAGCCGCTTGTCGCCGCGACGGTCTCAATGACGACGTTGTGCTCGATCGCTACGCTCATCGTGTGGATGTACGCTTTGGCGGCGTTCGCTCCCCTTCCCTTTGCCCAATAGCTTGCGAATGTGTCCGCGCGAAGCTTCATTTTGTGAATAGACCCGTTTTGCTCACTCCTCCTTGAGGGCGGTCTCCGGCAGCCCCTGTTCGGCGCCGTAATATTTGTAGGGCCAGGAACTTGCCGGACATTACGAGCCGAACGCGGTCGCCCTTCGGGTTCGCAAGCCAGTCCTTCTCGAGGTCGAAGTCGATCGCCGACATGATGCCGTCGCCGAATTCCTCTTCGATCAGCGCCGTCAGCGCCGGGCCGTTGGCCATCACCAGCTCATAGAACCGGTAGAGCAGCGGGTCCGGTCGGCGGCATGGCCACGCCGCGCGTCGGGACCTCGTTCAGCATCCGCTTTTCGACCTCGGACAGGCCAAACAAGGTCGCGGCCTTTTCCGCCAGCGGCTTCGGCAGCTTCATCTGCCCGAGCAGCGCGCCAACGACGAGAACCTGCGATAATCCCCAATCTCGTCGCTGGTGTGCTTCTACGTCCAGCCATTCTCGCGCCTGATGTCGAGGATCTTTTTGGCAAGTTCGTCTCGCTTCATGGGTCAAAATCCAATTTGGAAAACGAAGGTTTGGGGCCCGGGGCATCATGCAAGAGGCGCTCCAGCCGAAACGCGGAAACGACGGTGCGGCCGAATGCCGCGGCGGACATTGTCGGGCGCAAGCGCGACGGCAGCCTCATCACCACGCTTCGGACGCCCACGCTGCCTGTCATCCCCGCGGAAGCGGGGATCTAGCATTTCAGCCGCTCGCCCGGTCGCTATGGATGCCCGCGTGCGCGGGCATGACAGGCGAGAAGCATCGCCCCGAGCAGGCACGCAGCCCGAGACACGCTAGTCGCGAGATGGCCGCCCAATGCGGCCTATTCCGCCAATTAAGAGCAGAATCGCGATAAAACTCAGCTGTATTGCCTCCCGCGAGACGGTCAGGCCGCACCTCCATACGCGCACGGTGACGCGGCCGCCCTTGCTCGGTAGGGTGCGCCCCATGCGGCTCCTTCTCCGTGGCGCGGTCGCGCTCGTCATCCTCATTGGGGCCTATTGGGGCTGGGCGCTCATCGGCGCGGCGCAGCTGGCTTCGGCCGCCCAGCGTGGCGATGCGGAAGCTTTGATGGAGCGCGTCGATTTGCAGGCGCTGATCCGCTCCTTGAGCGGCCAGATCGCGCGCGCGTTTCTCGACCAGAATCCGCAACTTCAAAAGCTGCCGCCGCCTCGGCCGGGT
>DATDHT010000408.1:0-5668 GCA_036521435.1 Roseiarcus sp. | reverse complement strand
CCACATCTGTCTGAACCCGGACGATCGAATTGGGTCGGAACATGGCGAGCCGGCGCCGCTCGCCACCGGCGCGAGACTCATTTTCGAGATTTTTCTTGACGATGTTCGTGTTTTGTTCTTATGGTGAGAGACGGTGGATTGCAGCGCGCCCATGACCCAGGGACGATGCGGACCCAACGAAGCCTTTCGGCGCGAACAAAGGAAACTTCAAGAAGAGGCTGAGCGTTGCGAGACTGAACCCCTGTGGGAAAAGAAGGGCTGGCGCCCGTCCGCTTTTCACCTGGCGCGAAACCGGTTCGCGGCATGCGAGGCGGAGCGATCCTCTCCCCGGCGTTTTCTCAACCTGCCTGCCTCCGGGACTTTTCGCCCCGGAGGAAGCATCCTTGTTCGCGCATTCTCAGGCTTGTGGGTCCATCGATTCCCTGCGAGGGGGGCGTAAAAACCCGATCCATGCCGTCATCAAAGGCGCCAGCCCTTCACCCGCCGCGAACTGATCGAGGAAATTGAGACCAGGAGCGCGGCTCGCGAGAAAAGGGGAAGCGGTTCTGCGTGACAAAAGCGCGCGGAATCAAAGAAGCGTGGAGTTTTCGGGGATCCAATCCAACCGCGGCAGGCTCTGGAAGCGAGAAGGAGGGTTCGGATTTTGATTTTGTGACAGGTTTCGGCGCCCAAGCCCTTGAAAAGGCTTGAGCGGCGCCAAAACCGCCGGCTTTGGGCGAAGCGAGGCCGTACGGACATCAAGGGCGGCTTGGGATGTGACGGCGACTCGCTAATCGCGCCGCAACCCATTGGAATCGCTCGAAACCGACTCGCTAACGGCGCCCCTCACCCCTGCTTCGCCACGATCGCCTTGCCCGGCGCGGAGGGGAGGAAGCCTCCCAAGAGACCCACCGCCGGCAGGAAGGCGCAGACGTGATAGACGAAGGTGAGGCTCGTCTTGTCAGCCAGCATGCCGAGCAGCGCCGCGCCGACGCCGCCGAGGCCGAAGCTCAGGCCGAAGAACAGTCCGGCCACCGCGCCGACGTTGCCGGGGGTCAATTCCTGCGCATAGACGATCATTGCCGAGAAGGCCGAGGAGATGATGAGGCCAATCGCGATGGAATTGATCACTGTGCCCACAAGCCCGAGATGGGGCAAGAGCAGGGTGAAGGGCAGAACGCCAAGGATCGAGCCCCAGATGACAAACTTCGCGCCGAACCGATCGACCAGCGGCCCGCCGAGAAACGTGCCTGCGGCGACGGAGGCGAGGAATACGAACAAGAGCACCTGCGAGCTCTGAATCGACACGCCAAAAGTCTGGATCAGATAGAATGTGTAATAGCTGTTGAGACTCGAGAGGTAGAGCACCTTCGAGAACAGCATCACGATCAGCACAAAAAGCGTGCGCTGGACGACGCGGCGCGGATGGGCCGGCCCCGTCGCCACGACCGCCTGGCGAGGCCGGGCGCGAACGGCGGCGTACCAGCGGCTGACGCCGGTCAAAATGACGACCGCAGCCATTGCCAGCGCCGTGAAGACCAGCACCGAATGCTGGCCGAACGGCACCACAATGAAAGCCGCGAGCAGCGGTCCGAGTGATTGGCCGAAATTCCCGCCCACCTGAAAGAGGCTCTGCGCGAACCCATGCCGGCCGCCCGAGGCCGCGCGGGCGACGCGGGACGCTTCGGGGTGGAAGACCGCGCTGCCGATGCCGACGACCGCCACCGACAGCAAGGTCAACGCATAGGAGCTTGCAAAAGCCAGCAGCACCAGGCCCACGAGCGTGAAAGCCATGCCGGCCGGCAGGATAAAATTTCGCGGCCGCCTGTCCAGGCTCATGCCGATCACGGGCTGAAGAAACGATGCCGTGAGCTGGAAGACGAAAGTGATGAGGCCGATCTGAAAGAAGCTGAGCGCGAATCGTTCGCGGAACACCGGATAGAGCGCCGGCGCCAGCGACTGCATCACGTCATTGAGCATATGCGAGGCGCTGAGCGCGATCAGGACGCCAACCGTCGCTGTCTCCACCCCCCGACTGCTCGTCGTGGAGGCATCAGCGTAAGTCTGCGCAGTCGTCACGGGCTCAGTCCCCCGGCGGCGCGTCTCGATTCGGCGCCGGCCCAAAAATTAAGGCCGCCAAAACGCGGCCATATGTCAGGTATGGCTGGATTATGAGGGCTCCGGCCGCCCATTGTCAATTCAAAGACGGTTATTTCCTGCCGGAGACGTTCAAAACGGCGTGACGCGGGCTACTTCGGCGCGAGCACCATGGTCATCTGGCGGCCTTCCATCAGCGGCTCGGACTCGACCTTGGCGATTGGGCCCGTTTCGACCTTGACGCGTTGGAGAAGCTTATAGCCAATGTCCTGGTGCGCCATTTCACGGCCGCGAAAACGCAGCGTCACCTTGACCTTGTCGCCCTCGTCGAAGAACCGGCGCACCGAGCGCATCTTCACTTCGTAGTCGTGGTCGTCGATCCCCGGCCTCAGCTTGATCTCCTTGACCTCGACCACCTTCTGCCGCTTGCGCGCTTCAGAGGACTTCTTCTGCTCGAGAAAGCGATACTTCCCGAAATCGAGGATCTTGCAGACCGGCGGGGTGGCGTTGGGGACGATTTCGACCAGATCGAGCGAGGCCTCATCGGCGAGCTGCTGGGCGTCTGAGAGATTGATGACGCCCCGATTTGTCCCCTCGGCGTCAATTAGTTGGACTTGAACGGCGCGAATGTCGCGGTTAATGCGCGGCCCGCCCTTCTCCGGCGCCGCGGTTGCCTTCATAGGTCGACGAATAGCCACTCTCCTGTTGTTAGCGTTTGAGGTTGCGCCGTCCTTGAAGACGCACGCTATCCCCCCGACCAGAGGCATAAGCCCTGCGGACTTTCAGAGATGGGTCAGAAAGGGCGTGAAGTCAATCGCCGCAAGGGCTTTCGGCTTTGAGTTAAACGACGTCCGCCCAATGACACGGACGTTTCCGTCATTCGCCGGCAATCTCCGGTCGCTACACGTTCCACTCAACACCGACCTTTGATAGTGTCCACCCGCGCTCTCTTCCCGCGAAAGCCTGATTGAGGAGGCTTCCCATGCTGTCCCGGCGCGCACTTCTTGCGGGCGGCGTTTCAAGCTTGGCGGCGCCTGCGATCCTCGCCCGGGCGCAAAACTCGACCGACGCCGCCGGAGCAGCGCCGACGATCCTGCGCCTTGAGCGCCGCAACATCGAGGTAAACGGCAGAAGCGCGTCGGTCTACGGCATCCGGCAGCCGAACGGGACCTTCGGCATTACGACGGAGGTCGGCAAGCCCTTCCGTGTCCGGGTCGAAAACGGGATCGACGAGCCGAGCCTGATCCATTGGCACGGGCTGACGCCGCCTTGGCGGCAGGACGGCGTGCCGGGGATTTCCGGACCGCCGATTCCCGCAGGCGGCAGCGCGGACTACGACTTCCCGTTGCGCTTCGGCGGCACGTTCTGGATGCACTCGCATCAGGGGCTGCAGGAGCAAGGCCTGATGACGGCGCCCCTCATCATCCACGACGAGCGCGACCGGCCGGACGAGCAGGAGGTCGTGGTGATGCTGGCCGATTTCAGCTTCACGCCGGCGGAACAGATCTTCGAAAATCTGAAGAACTCGGGTTCGATGGCGGGCATGGCGAAACCGAACGCCATGGCTTCGACGTCGAGCATGAAGATGGCGGTGGCCCAGTCCGGGCCTGACCTCAACGACGTCAAGTATGACGCCTTCCTCGCCAATTTCCGCACGCTCGCCGACCCGGTGATCGTCAAGGTCGAGCCGGGCGGCCGGGTGCTTTTGCGCATCATCAACGGTTCGTCGATGAGCGCCTTCCACGTCGGGCTTGGCGCGCTCGATGGCGAACTCATCGCCGTCGACGGCTTCGAGGTCGAGCCGATTCGGGGGCGAACATTTCCGGTTGCAGTTGCGCAGCGGCTCGATATTCGCGTGCGTGTTCCGCCCGGTCCCGGCGCCTATCCGGTGCTCGCGCAGCTCGAGGGCGAGCGTGCGCAGACCGGAATCATCCTGGCCGCAGGCGGCGCTGCGGTCAGCCGAATTCCGGACGCGGTGGAATCGCCCTCTGTGCCACTGAATCTCGATCTCGAACGGAGCCTGCGCGCCAAAAAGCCGTTGGCCTCGCGCAGGGCCGACCGCGTCCACATTCTGAACCTCACCGGCGAAATGGCCGGCTATGTCTGGTCGATCAACAACGTGGTCTGGAACAAGAATACGCCGCCGCTCGCCGTGGCCGAGGGCGAGCGGGTCGAGCTTGTCTTCGTCAACCAGACCCCGATGCCCCACCCGATGCATCTGCACGGGCATGAGTTCCAGGTGGTCGAGATCGACGGCGAGCGCTTCCCGGGCGCGGTGCGCGACACCATCCTGGTTACCCCGGGCCGGCGGGTGGTCGTGGCGTTCGACGCCTTGAATCCGGGGTGGTGGGCGCTCCACTGCCACCTGCTCTACCATCTCGAGGCGGGCATGTTCACGACGATCCGCTACGTGTGAGGGCCGTTAGGCCCTCGTTTCTGGACCCCTCGCCGCGACTGATGTCCCGATTCTGAGGTTTGTGCGATTTCCGCTGGGGCGGTGGCATGCGGCGAGTCTTCGGCCAGGCCAGGGAGGCTCGGCGTCTCGCTCGCGTCCTGCGCCGAGCGCGCTCGCGGCCATGGGGAAAGCACGCCGGTCGTCAGGACCGCGCGGCCTTGGCAGCGACTCAATCCTTTCAATCGTTTAGGCGCCTTTTTCTGTCACTCCCTCCGGATCATCGCCGTCCACTTGGTCGATAGTGTATGTACACGTAACATGCCCACGGGAGTCGCCTCCTGCGGCGGACAGATGCCCATTCGGTCGATTTGGTTTTTCTTGGTGCGCGTCCGTTTGGCTATGCATGCAGCCATTGCGTCCGCCCGCCGATGCGCAGGCCCTCCTGAGCATCGTCCCCAGGCCACTCGATCTCGGGCGGAAGAATCATCCATACCTTGACTCACATCCAGCCCGCCCTGTCTCTCAAAATCCGCCAATCAAACCCGCTTTCCCCGCACAATGTGACAAATCCGACTCACAAAACGGCACGGCTTGGGAGTTACTTTTTTTATTTGAATCGGCTGTAACCCATTGAAAAGTCCCGATTCCAAAAAGTAAATGAAAGCAAATGAAAGCAATTTTGCTTTCATTTACTTGCATTTATTTGCTTTTATTTTCGTAACGAGACAACCTTACATTGCAAACCCGCCATCGATGATGAAGGTCTGGCCGGTGGCGAAGGCGCTCTCGTCGGAGGCGAGGTAGACGGCGATCGCGGCGATCTCCTCCGGCTTGCCGAGCCGGCCCATCGGCTGCCGGTCGATGAACGCCTGGCGCACGCTGTCGAGCGACTGGCCGCTCGTCTTGCTCAAGGTGTCGATCCGCCCGTCGAGCGAGGGGCTCTCGATCGTGCCCGGGCAAATGGCGTTGCAGCGTATGCCCTTGCGGATGAAGTCGGCCGCCACCGACTTGGTGAGGCCAATGACCGCGGCCTTCGAGGCGCCGTAGACGTAGCGATTGGGGATGCCGCGCACCGAGGAGGCGCCGGAGGCGATGTTGACGATCGACCCCCTGCCCTTCTCCAGCATGCCCGGCAGAAAGGCGCGGATCGTGCGGTGCATCGACTTGACGTTGAGATCGAACGAGAAGTCCCAGTCG
>DATDHT010000407.1:0-2696 GCA_036521435.1 Roseiarcus sp. | reverse complement strand
GCGATGAAATTGGCGATCGCCAAGCGCCGCGCCACGTCCTCGATATAGGGGTTCAGGCCCCGGTTCTCGTGCACGACCAGGACGGCGGGCAGCTTCTTCGCACTGGCCGGACGGACGAGATAGCCCTTGATCGAGCCATTGCCTTGCGGCGAGGACACGTCGACTCTCTTGGCGACGATGCGGCTATCGTCGGGGGGCACCTGGATCGCCCAGGCGTAGTTGGGCTTCAGCATTTCCAATAGGGCCCCGGCGCTGACGCCGCCGACCGCGAACTTTTGCGCGCCGTCGAGGAAGCCGCGGCGGCTCATCCCCCCATGCACATAGACGTCAAACAGATTCAGAAGTTCCTGCGGGAAGTCGGACGCCTTTTTCCTGTCCATGACCATCCTCCTGGGTTGATTTTCATTCGCGCGTTGTCTTTACACCCTCGACGGCCGCGGGCAGGCTTCAACAAAGCGCGAGGCGTTCGGCCGTGTCGGCCGCGAGGAGCCGGCGTTGAATGCGTGCGAGGACTCAGCCGTCCATCTCGAGTACGACGCGGAACCGGGCCTTGCCGCTCAGCATGCGGTCGTAGGCTTCCTGCGCTTTCTCAAGCGGGTAGATTTCATTCATCGAGGCAACGTTGTTGCGCTGAGAAAAGTCAAGCGTGTCCTCAGAGTCTCGCGCAATCCCAGAATACCACCCCTTGACCGAGGCGCGCTTGCCGAGCAGATCGGAGGAATCGACGGTCAATGGGCCGACCGCGCCTATCACCATCATCACCCCGTTTGGGCCAAGCCCGGCAGAGATCGCCTGCATCGCTTTGCCGTCCGTGACGGTCGCGAGGATGGCCCTCGCGCCGCCCATCGCCGTTAGTGCTTTGGCCGGGTCTTCGGCGCCGCTGTCGATGTAGTCGTTGGCGCCAAGCTTCTTCGCCAGCTCCTCTTTGTCGCGGCCGCGGTTGACCGCAAGGGTGCGGAAGCCCTGGCGCGCCGCGAACTGGATTCCGAGATGCCCGAGACCGGCGACCCCGTGAACGGCGACGACGTCGCCGGGGCCGGCGCCAGTATGGCGAAGAGCGTTAAAGGTGGTGACGCCGGCGCAGAGCAGCGGCGCGGATTCGACTGCGTCGAGATCGTCCGGCACATGCGCCACCGCCGAGACGTGGGCGATCATGTGGGTGGCGTAGCCGCCGTCGCGGGTCACGCCGCTGATCTCGTGCACATTCTCGCACGCGAACGCATTGTCGCGCCGGCAGCGGTTGCAATAGCCGCACGAGCCGCCAAACCAGCCAACGCCCGCTCGCGCACCCACCTTCCAGCCATGGACACCCGCGCCTAACGCGTCGACGACGCCGATCACCTCGTGCCCTGGCACGCGCGGATACTCGACGATCGGGAAGAGACCCTGAACCGTGACGACGTCGCTGTGGCAGACGCCGCAGGCCTGGACACGAATCGCATTTCCTCAGGACCGGGGACCGGAATGTCCCGCTCTTCCGCCGCGAACCGCCCGCCGCGCTCCCGGATTACCATTGCGCGCATTTTCGCCATTGCCGGATCCTTTTCGGTCGCAATGAGCTACTGAACCGTGCCTTCGAGTGCGGGCCTTGACGATATCTTCAGGCGCCGGACCGCGCCACGCAAGGCTCTCGGGCTACGGAACGAAGTTGCTCTGCCGCGGTCCCGTCAAATGATACAGGTTACCCTTGTCGTCTTGTATGACGCCGGCGTATCCGGCCTTCGGCTCAAGCGTCAGTTCTTTGGAAAGCGCGGCAGTCCGAAATTTCCATCCTTGTGGCAGCTTGAGGACATCGCCGAGGGACTTGAGCTTGTCGATCGTCAGGCCCGGCATATCCTTGTAAGAAACCATCACCCAAGTCTGGCCCTTGGGATCGTCGAGCAGGTAGATTTCCGACCCTTTCTTGAAGCCAGCGACGGCCGTTCTCGCAGTTGAGGTGGGATGATAGGCGAGGCGGGGAACTGGCTTGGCTGAGAGCGCGGTGCTGGGCGCCAGGCTGTTTCCCATCCAGGCCGCGTTGAGACCGTCGAAACTCCTGACCGTGCCAACGCGATCGGCTAGCCAGTCGATTGTCCAGTGATAGGGAGGATCGATTCGCACCGAGAGCGCCTGATATTGTTTGGCGATCTTTTTCGGATCCAGGTTTTGCGCAAGCGACGCAGGCGCCGAGTCTCGCGAATCGTCCCCGCCGTTCAAGCCCGTCGTACCGTAAACCGTGACGTAGAGAACCTTCTTGAGCGGATCCTTGGCGAAGAGTTCGATTTCCTCGTAGCGATAGTCGCGCAAGCCATCGAATCTTCGAAGGCGCGCGCGCGCGCAATCATCCGGTAACGCACTAAAGTATCTGCACTCCTCGGCATAGGACCGACCGACACTTGGCGCGGCCAGCGCCAGCAGCGCGAACGCTATACGGCGCACCGTCCGTCCGCCGCGGTGCTTTCCGGCCGTCGGCATGGCCACCTCAACCTCCCTCCGGTGTTCTCCCATTGCCTCCAACACCGAATGGCAGTTCGGAGCGCGATGCTTCGGCAACCCGACCTACGTGCGAATCCCATGGCGAAGTCGGCGCGGGCGTGGTTAGCCGCCGACCAGCGCTTTCTCGCCGGACTCGTAGATACCGTCGATGACTTTCTTGGCCTCTGCATCCGAAGCTCCCTTGGCGTTGTAGGCGCCAACCCATTTCATTGCCGAATCTT
>DATDHT010000406.1:0-6648 GCA_036521435.1 Roseiarcus sp. | reverse complement strand
CCAAATAAAACCAAGGAAATTAGCTTGGATTTCCTTGGATTTCCTTGGCCGAATCGAGACTTTTCAGCGGGTTACGGCGAATCCAAGTAAAAAAATCTCCGCTCGCGTCCTATGCCCCTATCTCAAACGTCTCCCCATTAGGTCGGCCGCCTGCAACGAGCCCTCCTTGCTGATGACAACAGGAATCTTATAGCGCAAAATTCTGTATTACGCAATCATACCGCGCCCGAATTTTTTGCGCTGCGCCGTGGTAAACTGCGCCATGTCCGAAAGCGCTTCGGCGCGCAGCCCTCTTTGGCCCGGTGTTCCCCTTGCGCTGGCGTCCGCCGTCCTGTTCGGGGCGTCGACCCCGTTCGCAAAACTGCTCGTGGAAACGAGTGACCCCCAGCTCTTGGCTGGTCTTCTCTATCTGGGGGCGGGCGTTGGCCTCATGATCGGCCAGGCGTCGCGCTCCATCCTTGGCGTTCGGAATTCGGAGGCGCCGTTACGGCGCCCTGATGCGCCCTGGATGATCGCGATCGTAGCGTTCGGCGGAATCCTGGGACCGCTGTTCCTGATGCTCGGGCTCGCCCGCACGTCCGCCGCGTCCGGCTCTCTGCTCCTCAATCTCGAAGGACTGGCGACCATGGCGATCGCCTGGGTCGTCTTTCGAGAGAATGTCGACCGGAGACTGCTGCTTGGCGCCGCGGGGATCCTTGCGGGCGCGGTCGCGCTGTCCTGGCAAGGTCAGGGAATTCGCCTCGACGAAGGCGGCCTGTTGATCGCCGCAGCCTGCCTTGCATGGGGAATCGACAACAACCTCACGCGGAAGCTCTCGGCCGCAGACCCCGTGGTCATCGCACTGACCAAAGGCGTTGCGGCTGGAAGCGTGAATCTGATCATGGCGCTGCTTCTTGGAGCGCGCATGCCATCGATCGGCGCGACGGGCGCGGCGTTGGTCGTCGGATTCTGCGGCGTGGGCTTGAGCCTCGTCCTGTTTGTTCTGGCGCTGCGCCACCTCGGGAGCGCTCGGACTGGGGCATATTTCTCGCTCGCGCCGTTCCTCGGCGCCGTCATCGCGATTGCCCTCTTAGGCGAGCCGATCAATCCGCAACTGGTCATTGCGGGCTTGTTGATGGCTTTCGGCGTCTGGCTGCATCTGACCGAACGCCATGCCCATGACCACGCGCACGAGGCCATCGAGCACGAGCATGCCCATGTCCACGACGAGCATCATCGCCATGCGCACGAGGACCCGGTCACCGAGCCGCATTCTCACTGGCATCGGCATGAACCGCTTCGGCACCGGCATGCGCACTACCCGGACATCCACCATCGCCATGAACACGGCTAGGGCTGTGGACGGGCTTCCACGTGGAACCGCGAGCCACTACGGTTGCAGCGACGCTGCATCCGGCTTTTTGACCAATGCCGTGGTCGCCAGATCGATCGCCAGAGCCGCGATCATGGCCGCCGAACCGATCAGGAACAGCGGCCGATAGTCGCCGCTGTTGCGCGCGAAGACAAAAGAGAGGCCATAGGCAGCCGCAGCCTGCATCAGCGCAAACCCGACAGTCGCGAAGCTCCAGGCCGCCTTTTGCTGTTCGACATCGTGCGGGAGGAGCTCGCCTATCCGGCCGAGGACCAGGGGGATCGTTCCGGTCAGGAACGATCCGACGATCACGCACGAAACGATCAGCCAGGCCCATCCCAGACCGAAGGCTGGGATCGCGACTGCGCAGGCCTCAAGGAGGAAGGCCAGGCGCAGCGCCGGCCCGAAGCCAATGCGGTCGGCAAGGCGTCCCACCGCCAGTGGCCCGATAGTCGCGGCGATCCCGAAAACTACCCAGAACTCCGAGCCAACCTGGACGCCCTTACCCAGGCCGCGCGCCACGAAGTCGACCAAGAAGATCATGTGCGGCAGCCAGCCGACCGCGTTGAGGGCATACACGACATAAAGCGAGCGCAGCGCCGGCAGGCGGGGCGCCGCGAGTTTGCGCGCGGGAGGCGCCGCCGGCGCGACGGACGGCCATCCGCTCCATCCAATGACCATGAGGATGAGCGACAGCGCGCCTAGACCCAACCAGGCCGCGCTCACGCTGAGTTGCAGCAGGAGCGGCACGAGCGTCCCCGAGGCGACGATGCCGGCGCCGACGCCCATGAAGATGGCTCCGCCGGCCAGTCCTCGCCGGGAGGGACTGACGCTGGGCAGCACGGTCGGCGCGGCGAGAACCATCAGAACGCCGCCGGCAAGGCCAGAGGCGAAGCGCCAGGCGAAGAACCAGGCAAAGTCGAGCGGGAAAGCACAGGCGAAGAAGGCGAAGGTGGCCAGCGCCATCGAGGCTCTCAGCACGGTCACGACGCGCACGCGCGCCGAAATCGGACGTCCGAGAAGTGCGCCGGCGAGATAGCCAGCGAGATTGGCCGCGCCCAGATAGGCGGCGGTCGCGGGCTGAAACCAGTGGGCGCCCACAATGGCTGGCAGGAGCGGAGAATAGGCGAAGCGGGCAAGACCGATTCCGATCAGGCTGGCGCAAAACGCACACAGCACCCCACGCCACACGGGGACGTCGCGAGGGTAGGATAGCGGTTCATGCGTGGCCGATGCGCTCAAGGTCATCACTCTAGCGTTCTGTTCGCGGGTAGCGAACTGGCCGCATTCGGCCGCATGGGGTTCATTCAGGCGGTTGCGCCCAAAGGATCGGCCTTTAGGGCCGTCATTCGATAAATAGGGCGCCTCGGCCTGTGGATGATTCGCTATTCTAGCTCAGCCGCTGATCGAAAACGCACAGAAGCCGGCAGATCGCCTAAGCTACCATGGGAAAAACGTGCGCCCTTCCTCGGCAGGCAGATCCGATATAGGCGCCGCTCGATCATCACTCAACGGACGGTTTGAAAGGACACAACTTTGATCGACGCTCTGACCCACGGCGTGCACCACGTCGGGCTTGCCGTTCGCGACCTCGACGAGGCCACGAGCTTCTTCTGCGGCACGCTGGGCTTCAAGGAGGTCGCCCGGAACGACGCCTATCCGGCCGTGTTCGTCTCCGACGGCAGCGTCACCCTCACCATTTGGCGTGTCACCGATCCTCAAACCTCGGTGGCCTTCAACCGCAAGACCAATATCGGCCTGCACCATCTCGCGCTCGCGGTCGCGGACCAGGCGGCGCTCGCTATTGTCCACGAGCGGGTTCGTAACCATCCCGGCGTCGTTCTTGAGTTCAACCCGGAGCCTGTCCGCGCGGGCTCGACCACCCATCACTTCATCTGCGCCATACCCGGCGGGATTCGGATCGAGTTCGCGACGCGCTCGAGCTGACGATACGCAACGGGCGCCAAAGCGTCGAGTAATCGCGCGCTCTCTTAAGCTCTCTCACGAACTTGGCCAATCCCGAGCCTGGCGGCGGCCCGACGCGCGCTCGCTTCACGCCGCGCCGTCAGCTCGGCCAAATCGCGACGCGCCGCGTCCATGATCTCGGGGGGCGCCGTGCTGGGACTCCCGCTGTCGAAGGGTGGTTCTGGCGCATAGGCGATTTTGAGCTGAATGCGCTGTGCTGTGGGGACGCCACGCACTTCGGCGGCAAGCCGCAGGGCGGCGTCGATGCCGGCCGTGACGCCGGCCGCGAAGATCCAGTCTCCGTCGACCACCACCCGCTCGTCCACCGGGATAGCGCCGAACGAGGGAAGGAGGTGGAACGACGCCCAGTGGGTGGTTGCTCTCTTTCCCCGGATCAGCCCCGCCGCCCCGCAGACCAAGGCGCCGGTGCATACGGAAAGGACCTTCTTCGCGCCGGCCGCTTGCCCGCGCAGCCAGCCCAGGATCTCTTCGTCCTCCATGAGAGCCTCCTGGCCGGGGCCCCCGGAGACGTGCAGGATGTCAAGTTGTGGCGCTTCCTTGAGCGTTGCGTCCGGCATGATGCGAAGCCCCAGCGTGTCGCGCACAGGGTGAAGCGACTTCGCATAGATGCGGTGGGTTGCGTTGGGGAGGCGAGAGAGCACCTCGAACGGTCCGGTCAAGTCGATCTGGTCGAGGCCCTCGAACAGGAGCGATCCGATATTCAAATGAACGGTTTCAGGAATCATGGCGTCCTCGGCTTGTTGGAGACTGACAGCATGGCGATACTATTCTCCCGATTCTGAGGTTTTGCGATCCCGACTTGGGCGGAGGGCGATTCCGAGGGTTTTGAGACCGACGCGCTTGATGGCGGGGACGTCGACTCGTTGCAGTCCCGAAAGACCGCCGCCGGTGGTGACGACCGGCGCGCGCGGCTTTGGCAGCGATTCAATTCTTTCAGCCCTTTAGGCGCCTTTTTCTGTCACTCCCTCCGAATCATCGCCGTCCGGCTGATGCCGTGATAGTGTATATACACATAAATATACCCACCGGAGCCGCCTCCGCCGTGGCCTGCCTTGATGACCGCCCATATCGACCAATCGAGACATGCCTAGGCGCGCCAAGCGTGCTCTTGGAACATCGGTTCGAGCGGCGGATCGGCGATGTTCAGCGCATAGTTCGTGATCGTCGAGGCGGCGCTGACCGCCAGCGTCTCCAGGGCCTGGCCCGGTTTGAAGCCGGCGGACAGGAAAGCCTTAACCGCCGCCTCGCCAACGTGGCCCCGCTTTTCGATGAGGTCGCGGGCGTAGGCCGAGAGGGTAGCGGTACGCGGCTCCCGTGGCGCGCGGCGTTCGCGGATCGCCTGCACGTCGGCGGGGCTCAAGCCCGCCTTGAGCGCGAGGTAGCTGTGGAAGGCGACGGCCCAGGCGCAGCTGTTGGTGACCGCATTGGTCAGGAGAAGCGTCTGGATTTCCGCTTCGGTGAAGGTCCCGGCGTGAACGCCCGCGAACAGGGGCACGAAGATGTTGGCCAGAATCGGCGAATTTGCGATGATTCCGGCCACATTCGGGACCATGCCGAAGGTCTCGCGAAGTTTCTCGAGCGGCGCCCTGGATGCTTCTGGCGCCCGGTCGATCGTATGAACTTCAAAGATGGACATTCATCCTCTCCTTGCGTGGATTGAACTCGACAACGCCAATTTAGTCGGGCAGGATTTGGCGGTGTCGCCAAAGATCACACAAATCCCGCCAAAGGCGCCGCGGCAAGTCGAAAAAGCGTCGCGCCGTATCGAGGTGCTGGCCTTCCCGGACGTTCAGATGCTGGACGTGGCCGGACCGATCCAGGTGTTCACCGCCGCCAACGAGCGGGCCACTTCGTCTCATGCGCGCTTGCCTTACGAGACACGGGTGATCGCGCCGGAAGGCGCCCAGATACGAGCCACGTCGGGACTGGCTTTCGCGACCGAGCCTCTGCCGGATCCGGCCGAGCCGCTCGACACGCTGATCGTTGCAGGCGGAGGGGGAGTCATGCGGGCCGCCGAGGACGCCAACCTGGTCGGTTGGCTCAAGCGCCGTGCCGGCGCCGCGCGGCGGACGGCCTCGGTCTGCACGGGCGCTTTCCTGCTTGCCGCGACGGGTCTGCTCGACCACCGCCGCGCCGCCACGCACTGGGAATATTGCGATGAGCTCAGTCGCCGCCATCCCGCCGTGACCGTGGAGCCCGATCCGATCTTCGTGCACGATGGCCCCGTGTGGAGCTCGGCCGGGGTGACGGCCGGCATCGACCTGTCGCTGGCGCTGGTGGAAGAAGACCTCGGACGCGCGATGGCGCTGAGCGTCGCGCGCCAGTTGGTGGTGTTCCTCAAGCGGCCGGGCGGGCAGGCGCAATTCAGCGCGACGCTTTCGCTGCAATCGGCGGACGAGCGTTTCGCCAACCTGCACGGCTGGCTCGCCGGGCATCTCGCTGAGGACCTGCCGCTATCCCGCCTGGCCAGCCAAGCGGGCATGAGCGAGCGGACTTTCCTGCGCCGCTACCGCGAGGCGACGGGCTTGACGCCGGCGCGCGCGATCGAGCGGCTGCGCGTCGAGGCGGCCCGTCAGCTGCTCGCCGACACCCGCTTGCCGGCGAAGCGAATCGCGGCGCGCTGCGGATTCGGCTCGGAAGAGACGATGCGGCGAAATTTCGCGCGCCTCCAGGGCGTAAGTCCGCAGGATTATCGACAGCGTTTTGGCGGCGCATGAGGACCGGGTCGAGCAAAGAGAGTTCCGCCGCACCCCTTCGCGCTGGGCGCCCCTGGTTCATTTTGCGGTCTTTCGCCGGCTGGCGGCCGGGCGACCTCGGCGCCGACGTGGTCGCCGGCCTGACGCTCGCGGCCATCGCCATTCCCTCTCAAATGGCGACCGCGCGTCTCGCCAACCTGACGCCTCAGATCGGTTTGCTCGCTCTCATCGCGGCCGCGATTGGGTTTGCTCTATTCGGCGACAGCCGGCGCCTCTCGGTCGGCGCCGATTCGACGATCGCGCCGATTTTCGCCGGCGCGCTTGCGACGCTCGCCGCCACGGGACCCGAGCATTACGCCGCGGCCGCCGCGGCGCTCGGCCTCGCAGTCGGGCTCATTCTCATTTGCGCCGGCGCCTTCAAGTTCGGCTTCGTCGCCGACCTTCTGTCCATTCCGGTAACGACTGGCTTTCTCATCGGCATCGCCGGCCATATTCTCATTCTGCAGGCGCCCGCGGTGCTCGGTGTCGAGCCGAATCCCGGTCCGCTGGCTGAGCATGTTCTGTCCCTCATCGCGCGCGCTTCGGCGGCCAATCCCTGGACCTTGACGATCGGCC
>DATDHT010000405.1:0-6059 GCA_036521435.1 Roseiarcus sp. | reverse complement strand
CTTCTGTTGCCAGGCGCCTCCGGACCCCGCCTAGAAGTGCAAACCCCTAGGACTTGATTCCCAGTACCAGCGCTGCATTACGCAGCGAGGGCCACCGGAGCATAGTTGTCATTCGCAACTATAGGTTTGACCCGATAACGGTGGTATCATGCCGAGCGAAAGATCACCCTTTGGGTCCCCCGTCGAACCTATTTCGCCCCCGCCGAAACCCGCTTGGGTGAACGGGCTTGGGTGGAGGCGCCGGGTACCGCCCCCGGGTCCGAAAGACTTATTTCGATGCCAGTTTATCGCCGTAGCCCCCCTCGCGGGAGGCGTGTGATATATAGCGCTAAAGGCGCGGGCTGGGAAGGGGCGGCCGGACTAGGCATCCCTGAGCCAAACGCGACGCAAAACCGTCACGCTCGTCGGACATGCTCGGAACACCGGTCAATCTAGGGAGGCGCAGATGGCGACCAAAGCTGATTTTACCGCTGATGAATGGAAGCTCCTGTTGCAGAGTCCCCTCATCGCGGGCGTCGCGATATCCGCCGCCGATCCTAGCGGCCTCATCGGCATGATGCGGGAGAGCATGGCGAGCGCGCGGGCGCTCATTCAGGCCAAGACCGATCCGAACGCGGATGCGCTCGTCAAGGCGGTCGGAAGCGAGTTTGAGACGTCGGAAGGCCGTGGCCTCGCCCAGGACGGGGTGAAAACCGCGATTACCGGCGCGAAAACCCCGGCCGAAATCGTCGCCAAGGCGCTCGACGCCCTGAAGGCCGCCTCCGCCGTGCTTGACGCCAAGGGCGGTCCGGACGCCATGCCGTTTAAGATGTGGCTTGCCGGGGTGGCCAAGTCGGTCGCCGAGGCCGCGCCTGAAGGCGGCTTCCTTGGCTTTGGCGGGACGCAGGTGAGTGAAGCGGAAAAAGCGACCGTCGCTCAGATCGCCGGCGCGCTCGGCGTCCAGGCTCCGGCCGTCTAGCTGCCGAAGCGTTTCGCTGGCGGCCTTCGAACTTGTCATCAGGGGCGCGCTTTAATGGTGAAGCGCGCCTTTCAAGATGAGGTGGAAAACATGGCGGGACCAGACCCAAACAAGCCGGCCGGCGAGGAATTTTCCGAGTCCCTGAAGGAATTGGAGGAAGAGTCGAGCGAACTCAAAGCCAAGATTGAGCAGGAGAGACGCGCTCATGACATGCCCATCAACTCCAAGCTTGGCGATCCCAAATGGGAAGAGAAAGCCAAGGACGGGCGGTTCGATCGGGGGGAAGACGAGGACGAAGAATAGCCGGCGCTCGGAAAGTTTATTCAGCAATTCGGCTCTTTTGGCGTTGGCCGTTTGGCCGGCCTTTTTCGGCTGCGGCGCTTTGTCACAAATACCATAAGTGATATGTTAATGGTATGACATCCGGCAAACCGCGCCCATTTTTCGGGGCGAAACTAAACGGGGTCCTAACCCACTGATTCCGTTAGGGGGCGCCGGTAAAATGGCGGCTACGCACGCGCCTACTCCGCGCAGGGCCGATTCCACCACATTGCGGAACGCCCCACCTGACGAAGGTCATCTGGAGCGTCACACGAGCTGCGGCGCGGGGATAGCCAAGACAATTGCGCATGGCGGAGCGCGAGGAAGGCGAACGGGAAAGTCTCGGACGGGCGCCGGCCGCCCGTCAGAACGCTCCGATGCGCATGAGGTCGTGAAAGTTTACGATTCCAACCACTTGGCCACGCTCGACAACCAGAAGCGCCTGGATCTTGTGGCTGATCAGTTCGAGCGCTTCCGCGACCAGCGCCTCCGGCGCGATCGTGCGCGGCCGTCGGGTCATGATTGCGCTGACCGGCGTATCGAGGGAGAAGTCCGGCTTCAGGTGGCGGCGCAGATCGCCGTCCGTGATGATGCCGGCAAGCCGCCCGCCCTGTTCGAAAATGGCGACGCAGCCGAAACCCTTCGACGTCATCTCGACGATCGCCTCGGCCATCCGGGCGTTCGCGGCGATGCGGGGCACACGGTCGCCGGTGTGCATCACTTCCCGCACGTGAGCCAGCTTGGCCCCGAGCTTGCCGCCCGGATGAAGCGCACGGAAGTCGAGGGCGGTGAAGCCGCGGCCCTCGAGCAGCGCGATCGCCAGCGCGTCGCCCAGCACAAGCTGCATCGTCGTCGAGGTGGTCGGGGCGAGCCCGTTGGGGCAGGCCTCCGGCGCGCTCGGCATCGCGAGACAAACGTCAGCCTCGCTGCCGAGGGAGCTGTCGGCCTCAGCGGTCATCGCGATCAGCGGAATGGCGTAGCGCTTGGCGAAAGTCACGATCGCCGCCAGTTCCGCCGTCTCGCCCGACCAGGAGATGGCCAAGACGACATCGCCGATCTGCACCATGCCGAGATCGCCGTGACTGGCCTCGGCGGGATGGACGAAGAAGGCCGGCTCGCCCGTCGAAGCGAGGGTCGCCGCGATCTTGCGCGCGATATGCCCGGATTTGCCGATGCCGGTCACGATGACGCGGCCGGGTGCAGCCGAGATCGTCTTGACCGCCTCCGAGAATGCGGCCCCAAGTCCGCCCTCGCCCGGGGTCCGGAGCGCCTCCTCGAGCGCTTCCAGGCCCTTGCGCTCATTGGCGATGGTGCGGAGCGCCGACAGGACGGCGCTGGTCTGCTCCTGAATCATTTGCCGGTGCTTATCATTCGCGGCCGTGATTGGACAACGCCCGGGGGCCAGGCGGCGATACGAGAGCCTATTGAGATCAACCGCCCTTCCCGGTGAACCCCAGCCGGTGCAGTTCCTCCTTGAGACCTGGGGCAATGTCGCTGCGGTCAAGCGCGAAGGCGAGGTTGGCGCTGAGAAATCCGAGCTTTGAACCGCAATCGTAGGTTCGCCCGTCGAATCGCGCCCCATGGAAAGACTGCTTGCGGGCGAGTTCGATCATACCGTCGGTCAATTGGATTTCACCGCCCGCGCCTTTTTCCACCCGCTCGAGAATCTTGAAAATCTCCGGCTGAAGAATGTAGCGCCCCGAAATGATGAGATTGGAGGGCGCCGTCCCCTGCTTCGGCTTTTCGACCATTTTCGTGATCTCGAAGGTCGCGCCATGGTCGGCGCCGACTCCGACAATGCCATATTGATGGGTCTCGGCCGGGGGGACCTCTTCGACAGCGATTATATTGCCGCCGTGCTTCTCGTAAGCAGCCACGCACTGCGCAAGGCAGCGTCCGCCATGCGATCCTGCGCGAGTGACCATATCCGGCAGCAGGACCGCGAAGGGCTCGTCGCCGACGATTTCGCGCGCGCACCAGACGGCGTGGCCGAGGCCGAGGGGCGCTTGCTGGCGGGTGAAGCTGGTCGCGCCGGCGGCCGGAAGATCGGCCATGAGCGCCGCATATTCGGACTTTTTACCCCGCCGATTGAGCGTGTCTTCGAGTTCGTAAGCCGCGTCGAAGTGATCCTCGATCACCGCCTTGTTGCGGCCGGTCACGAAAATGAAATGCTCGATTCCCGCTTCGCGCGCCTCATCGACCACGTGTTGAAGAATCGGCCGGTCGACCACCGTCAGCATCTCCTTCGGGATCGCTTTGGTTGCAGGCAGAAACCGCGTGCCAAGACCGGCGACGGGCAGCACGGCTTTACGGATGGGCTTGTTCATGGAGGCCTGATTCCTCGGTCGATGGGAGGGTGAAAGGGAGGCGAGCCTAGCGAAATCCTGATATCCGACTACCAGTTCCGGCCGAGCCGTTCTACGCGGCTCTTTTCCGCTGAATTCGTAACGAGTCGACACAGAAGGGGCTGGGCATGAGCGTTCTTGTCACTGGAGGCGCCGGCTATATCGGCGGCCACATGGCGCTCGGCCTTCTCGACGCCGGGGAGACCGTCATCATTCTCGACAATCTTTCCACCGGCTTCGCCTGGAGCGTCCCCGAAGGAGCCACGCTTGTCGTAGGCGACACGGGCGACACGGAATTGGTCACGCGCCTGATCAAGAAGCATGCGATCGACGCGGTCGCCCATTTCGCTGCCAAGATCGTCGTTCCGGACTCGGTCCGCGATCCGCTTGGCTATTACCTCAACAACGTTTCAAACGCGCGCAGCCTGATTGAAGCCGCGGTCAATGGCGGCGTGAAGACCTTCATCTTTTCGTCGACTGCCGCGGTTTATGGTGAAACCGGCGCCGAGCCGGTGTCGGAGGACACAGCACTCGCGCCGATTTCGCCTTACGGGCGGTCCAAGCTCATGGTCGAGTGGATTCTCGACGATGCGTCCAAGGCCTACGATTTCCGCTACGTCGCGTTGCGCTATTTCAATGTCGCCGGGGCCGATCCCAAAGGCCGGCTCGGCCAGTCGACGCCTAACGCCACGCACTTGATAAAGCGCGCCGTCCAGACAGCGCTCGGGCTCCATCCGAAGATCGAGGTGTTCGGCGAGGACTATCCGACCCGTGACGGCACGTGTGTGCGCGACTATATCCAGGTCACCGACCTCATCGATGCGCACTTGAGCGCACTCGCTTATTTGCGCGCCGGCGGGGCGAGCGTCGTTTGCAATTGCGGCTACGGACACGGCGAGACGGTCAAAGAGGTCGTCGAGGTCGTCAAACGGGTATCCGGCGTCGATTTTCCGGTGATAGTCTCCGGGCGGCGGGCAGGGGATCCGGCCGCCATTGTGGCTAAGGCAGACCGGGCGAGGAGCGTGCTTGGCTGGGCGCCGAGTCGCGACAATCTTGACGACATCGTGCGCCAGGCGCTGGACTGGGAGCGACGGCTCCACAATCGAAGGACCGACGGATAATCGAAGCGGCTAAATTTGGTCGGCGCAGGGGCTCGCTCCCGGGTCGTAACCCTGAGCGGGAGCAACCCGACCTTGGTCGCAGCGTCGCCTTCTAGGCTTTACAACCGCCGCTGCAGCGGCTTGATAGACCCTGGCGTTCACTTGGGGGAAGCGCATGCGCTCGGGCGACCGGCGAGAATGAGCATGGATGATGTTCTCGTAACGGAAGGCCTTAGCAAGAGCTTCGGCGATTTCCGCGCGGTCAGCGACGTCTCGCTCCGCGTCAAGCGCGGCACAATCCACGCGCTGATCGGGCCGAACGGCGCGGGCAAGACGACCTGTTTCAACATGCTGTCGAAATTCATCGCGCCGACCGGGGGTCGGATTACGTTCAATGGGCGGGACATCACCAATCTCAAGCCTGCCGACGTCGCGCGGCTGGGGCTCGTCCGGTCCTTCCAGATTTCGGCGGTGTTCCCCAATTTGACCGCGTTCGAGAATATCCGCATCGCGCTCCAGCGAAAGCGCGGCGATTCCTTCGACTTCTGGCGCTCCAAGGCGGCGCTCAAGCCGCTTAACGAGCGGGCGTTGGCGTTACTGGACGACGTCGGGCTGGGAGCCTTCGCCAATTCGAAGGCCGGCGAAATCTCCTATGGCCGCAAGCGGGCCCTCGAACTGGCGACGACGCTCGCCGTCGAGCCCGAGATGATGCTGCTCGATGAGCCAATGGCGGGCATGGGCCACGAGGACATCGATCGCACCGCCGATCTCATTCGCCGCGTGTCTGTCAACCGCACCATCCTGATGGTCGAGCATAATCTCCGGGTGGTCGCGAATCTCTCCCATCGCATAACCGTGCTGACGCGCGGGCGGGTGCTCGCAGAGGGCGACTATCGCGAAGTGTCCGAGAACGAAGAGGTGAAGCAGGCCTATCTCGGGGTGGGGCATGGCTGAGGCGGCTGTCGCACAAAGGCCAGCCGCGAGCGCGACGACCGTGCTCAGCGTCAACGGCCTGCAGGCCTGGTACAACGAATCGCACATTCTGCACGGGATTGATCTCGACGTGCGGGAGGGCGAGGTGGTGACGCTGCTCGGACGAAACGGAGCCGGCAAGACGACCACGCTCAAGGCGATCATGGGCATCGTCCGCAAGCGCGTGGGTTCGGTCGTGTTCGACGGAAAAGAGCTCATCGACCTGTCGATCGACCGCATCGCCCGGCATGGCGTCGCGTTTTGCCCGGAGGAGCGGGCCATATTCGCCTCGCTTTCGGTGAAGGAGAATCTATTTCTGCCGCCTCCGATCTCCAAGGCAGGGGCGATGAGCGTGGAACGCAT
>DATDHT010000404.1:0-2230 GCA_036521435.1 Roseiarcus sp. | reverse complement strand
GCCGCGGACTGGCTGGTCACGGAGCTCAGCGGTCTCGGCTTCGAGGCCTCGAAGCGTCCAACCGCGGGCCGTCCGATGGTCGTCGGCCGCATCGCGGCGGCGCGCCGCGAGGCGCCGAATGTCCTGTTCTACGGCCATTATGACGTGCAGCCGGTCGATCCGCTGAATCTCTGGCGCAATCCGCCGTTCGAGCCGAAATTGGAGTCTGGGCCCGAGGGCGATGAGATCGTGGCCAGAGGCGCGAGCGACGACAAGGGCCAGCTCATGACCTTTCTCGAAGCCTGCCGCGCCTTCAGGCAATTCGGAGCCCCTCCCTGTAACATCACCGTGCTGTTCGAGGGCGAGGAAGAGACAGGATCGCCTTCCCTGGCGGCCTTCCTGGCCGAGAACGCCAAGCAGCTGAAAGCCGACGTCGCGCTGGTCTGCGACACGGGCATGTGGGACCGCTCCACGCCGGCGATCACGATCGCGCTGCGCGGGATCGCCGCCGAAGAGGTCATACTGACCGGCGCCAATCGCGACCTGCACTCGGGCCTTTATGGCGGCCTGGCCGTCAACCCGATTCATGTGCTGTCGAAGATCCTCGGTGAATTGCACGACGATGCCGGCGCGGTCGCGATTCCGGGCTTCTATGATGGCGTCGAGGAGATCCCGCAGGAGCTCGCGGACCAGTGGCACGAACTCAATTTCGACGGCGGGGCCTTCCTGCGCGGGGTTGGGCTGACGACATCGGCGGGCGAGCGCGACCGCTCGCCGCTTGAAGTCCTGTGGTCGCGGCCGACCTGCGAAGTGAACGGGATCGTCGGCGGCTACACCGGCGAGGGCACGAAAACCGTGTTGCCGGCGAAGGCCAGCGCCAAGATCACGTTCCGGCTCGTGGGCAAGCAGAACCCGGAGCGGGTCCTCGAAGCCTTCCGCGCTTTTGTGACCTCGCGCCTGCCGCCGGACTTGAAGTCGGAATTCCTCGGCCATGGCGGCAGCCCCGCCATCTCGCTGCCGATCAAGAACCAGGTGTTGAAGATTGCCCGCAGGGCGCTGGAGACCGAATGGGAAAAGCCGGCGGCGCTGGTCGGCAGCGGCGGATCGATCCCGATCGTCGGCGCGTTCAAGCGCGAACTCAGCATGGACAGCCTGCTCGTTGGCTTCGCGCTCGACGACGACCGCATCCACTCGCCCAACGAGAAATACGACCGGACGTCGTTCCATAAGGGGGCGCGCTCCTGGGCGCGCATCCTGGCGGCCATCGGCGCGTGACGATCGCGAGCCGGGAAACTCGGTCCAATGGGATGTGATTGAACGACAGTGGGAGTTGACGCGCGCCTGGCCTAGCCGCCATTTTACCGGCACGCCCTAATGTTTTCAGTGGCTTGAGACCCCGTTTAGTTTCGCGCTCACGATCGGATGGCCGGCGCTTTGTGATCTTAATAACTGGTACATTATGTTATAGGCACGCGGCGTGGCGATATCTACGCGCGCCCGCCTCGGCGCAGGGGTTCGGGAGGCGGTTGCGGAAATCGTTCGGACTCGCTAGCCGACCCTGATGGCCATCGACCGCCGCTTCCTCCATCGTGACGGGTTCCTAAGTGCGCTGAAGATTTCGCCCCAGCTCATGGGCATTCTCAACGTGACGCCGGATTCGTTCTCCGATGGCGGGCGCCATTCCGATCTTGCCGCAGCCGTCGCGCGCGCCAGAACCATGGTCGCCGACGGCGCGGCGATCGTCGATGTTGGCGGCGAATCGACAAGGCCCGGCCACGTTCCGGTGCCGGAAGACGAGGAACTCAGGCGGGTGGTTCCCGCGCTCGAGGCGCTCGCCGACCTCGAGGCGCCGATCTCCATCGACACCAGCAAGGCCAAGGTCGCGCGCGAGGCGGCGCGGCTCGGCGCCTGCGTCATCAATGACGTCCGGGGCCTGCAGCGCGATCCGGGCATGGCGGACGCTGTCGCCGAGACCGGCTCGGCAGTCGTCATCATGCACAACCGGGATGAGAAAAATCCGGCGCTCGACATCCTCGACGACGTCGAGCGTTTCTTCGAGCGCTCGCTCAACCTCGCAGCCGGCGCTGGCGTGCCTTTTGGCCGAATCCTGCTCGATCCGGGCGTCGGATTCGGCAAAACCCGGCAGCAAAACCACGCCTGCATCTGGAATCTCGACCGCTTCCGACGCCTTGGCGCGCCGATCCTGGTCGGGCTCTCCCGCAAATCGTTCATCGGCGGGATCATTGACGCG
>DATDHT010000403.1:0-9201 GCA_036521435.1 Roseiarcus sp. | reverse complement strand
GCGCTGCGCACTGAACACATCCACGAGGAATCTGCAGTTGCGCGTAAATATCACCGTTTGGGCACTGGGCAGCCAAACCTATTATAAACAATAATTTATAATTAATTATTTAGTAACACGAGACTTGAGCAGCAGACTGATCTCGATATAGTTGATTTTGTATCTGTCTGATCACGAATTTTTGTCTGACGACCCACGGAAGCGTGTTGATAGGTGTTCGGTGCCGAAGTGATAGCGAATTCCACTGCGTTCCGAAAAAGGCTTGCGGAGAATCTTCAGTTTACCACCTTTACCCAGCAATAAATCGCGGAAGCTGACAGCGTGAATGATCGACGCCAAGGCAACGTGCTGGTGAAGGTGAAAGCAGAGACCGGCGCAAAACGATGAATAGCCATTTTTCACGTCCTGCAGACTTCGTATTGAGTGAGGAGGAACTGAAGCCCGGAGGCGAGAGTCGCATTCTCGTCATTGAGAACGACCACGAACTTGCTGAGGAAATTCGCCTCGATCTGGAGGCTGGCGGCCACTGGGTCCAGGTCGTCAAAACGCTGACCGAGGGGCTTCGGGCGGCGCGTTCGGGCGGCGCGGGCGTCCTTGTTGTCGACCGGCTCCTGGATGGCGAGAATGGACTTTCGATCATCGAGGCGTTGCGCGGCGAGGGAAAGTGGACGCCGGCCCTGGCCATCAGCGGGCTCGCGTCCGTCGATGAACGAATCGCGGGATTGAAAGCCGGCTGCGACGACTATCTGGTCAAACCCTTCGACGTTCGCGAACTGACCGCGCGGGTCGAGGCGCTTTTGCGCCGGGGCGGCGACGTGGGCGTCATCCGGCTCAGGGTGGGCAATTTGGAAATGGACTTGATCGACCGAACGGTCAGGTGCGAGGGCAGGTCGATCGACCTGGTTCCGCGGGAATTCAAGCTGCTCGAATATTTTATGCGCCGCCCAGGCCAAACCGTGACCCGAGCGATGCTGCTCGAGGACGTTTGGAATTTCCAGCCGCCCACCTACACCAACATCGTCGACGTGCAGGTCGGCAATCTGCGCCGCAAGCTCGACCCAGCCGGCGATCGACGCGTCATTGTTTCAGTCAGGTCGGTCGGCTTCAAGTTGAACGTGGAGCACTGAGGGCTTTCCGACTCGCGCCTCAACAAACCTGGCCCGCATTCTGGCCTCACCCCCGCCCAACCGGGACTTCGCGGCGCTTGCGCCCAGGCTTAAGGCGCTGGGCCGCGCCCCTCGGCCATTCGACCGAGCAGCCCAAGGGCTCTGGCGCCGATCTTGACGGATCGCCGGACCCGTCTCGCCAGAAGCGCAGGGGATTGGCGGGACTACGAAATCTCACGCGGGATTCAAAGTGTGGTGGGACAAAAAACCCCGGAGCTTTCGCTCCGGGGCTGTGAGTTTCATTTGGTCGGGATGCGGTCAGAAGTAACGGGTGATGCGGAGACGGCCAGCGAAACCGCTGGCGTTGCCGCGCCAATCGCCGGGCACGAACACTGCCCCCCCGGTGCCGCCGAGGTTGTAAACAGTGCCGAGGAACCCGCTTGGCGCTGCCTGGACTGTACTCTGATACATCAATTCGAAGTCGAAGTTGAGGTTGGTGACCGGATTCCAGCCAAGATCGGCCCCAACAATCCAGCTGAAGGCGCTGGGAGACATCGCGCCTTGCCCAAAACTCGCGGCGCCGCAGCCTACGCCCACGACGTTGCAGCCGCCGCCCATATTGCTCCAGTTCACGCCGAAGATCGAAGCTTCGAGATCGGTGTAGAAGGTCGGCGTCCAGTGATGCTCGACCAGCCCAAGGACCGACCATGCTCTTGGCGACGACCATTGGTTGGTGGCCGGGTTGAAGAACGCGTCCGCGCCCAACATCGGCTGGCCGTTACCGTTGACCTGGCCGTTCTCGCTCCACATCCCATCATTGATACCAGAGTAAATTATCGCGCTCTGGGAATAGGCGCCGCTCAGGACGAAATCGTCTCCTGGGGCGAACATCCCACCCCATCCCTGCAGGTTGATCTTCACGCCTGCATCAAGGGCCCAGCCGACCTTGCTCTGCTGCCCATCGCAAACCACCGCGACGAGGGCGCCGCAGCCCGCGCCGACGACGTCGCCGTCGAAGTCATTGGCGCTGACGTTGACGTTGTGGATCACGCCCGAGACCTGGGCCTCGCCCCAGCCCTGCTTGACATGCAAGGCGCCGACGATGTCCGGCCATTTCTGGCCGCCGTAGGTGATCATCGAAGGATTGAACGAACCCGAGCCCGGCCCCATGTTGGTCTGGAAATACCCGCCATTCGCGTCGGTTCCGCCGCCCGAGGCGCCGACGCCGCCGGGGCTTTCCGCCGATAATGTCGCCGTGAAGCCGCCGCCGAACGAGGCGGTGTAGGCCAGCAGCAGGGGCTCATTAAAGCCCTTCCGGTCGGGCGAGAAGATGTTGGCGTAATTGTCGCCGCCGCCGATGAACGAGAAGAACGACTGCGCCTTGCCGGCGGTGATGCCCGCCCAGGTTATGTAGGCGGTGTTAATATAGAAGAGATTGTTTACCGAGCCGCCCTGAATTGGGTCGAGCCCGTTCGAGGCGTCGCCCTGGATCTCCGCATGCCCGATCAAGGGCCCCCAGGCCGTGTTGGAGGCCACGTCTAACGATAAGTTGGCGCGGGTCGACCAACCCGTCTGGTTGCGGTAGAAGTTCGTATTTTGCTGAGCCGGACTGGCTGCGAGCAGAACACGCTGGGTGTTGCGATTGTCGATCCCACCCAGGGCCGTGAGGGCGGCCGCCGCGCCAGCGGGCACGCCAGCGATCGTCGCACCGACGCCGGGCGCGCCGCCGGTAAAGAGATTCCCAACCTGGCCGTAGTTGTACTCGGTACTGAGGTTGCCCCCAACGAATTGCCCAGTGATGAAGCCCGAGAGCTTCAGGCAGGTATCGGAGCCGGGCAATGTCCAGCCGGTGATGCCGCCAACGTTACACACTCTAACATATTCCACCGGCGCCGCCTTCCTGGTCGGAAGATCGGCCGCCTGAGCGGTGGCGACGGCGACGATGCCGGCCGCGGAACCGAGCAGAAGGCTCTTGATGAGCGTCATTTGTGACCTCCAATTCATTGTTATGGTCGTCGGGTCGTTTTTCGCCTGACCGCCAATTGGCGAATCGCCCCAGCAAGTCGTCGGACCCGGCCACGATCGGGAATCGCCCCCATCGCGCAGTTGACCATACGCATATTCCCCCGACGCCCAACTCATATTCGACTATAAACCGCCAAGTGAACGCCATTATTTCTTTAGTGTTGCAGAACTGGTACGATTCGAGCGATGAATTATTCTTCATATAACTTGCTTTATAAATGTTGTTTTCATATTTCTATGAAATATAACTTATGAATTATTATTTATGAGACGCAATTTAAATCCTACTCCTGTCTGTCATCTGCCGGACCCCGCTCGTCGCGAGCTAATCTTCGCTGCGGCGGCCTTGGAGGCAATGAATCGAGTTGCAGAAAAATGCGCTTAAGACGCTGGAATCATTGAGTCGCGTGCAGAATCGCACACCCGCCCGCTCGTGGAGATTCGGCCCTCTCGCCGAGGCGCGGACTGCTGCCGGGCCGACCGCATGTTGCGTTGACGACACGCGGCCCATCAGTCTACCTTGAGGCGTCAGTCGAAGACACTTCGCGGAAGAGTCCGGCTTAATCTTCGCCGGCGCCGACGGCGCAACCGCCCCGGAAACGCTCAGGCACTAAGGACCGCGCAAGTGATGACACTCTGGAAAGAGGCAAGCGCCATTCAACGCGTGAGCCCACCGACGGGGGCAACCGCTTAAGAAGCGGGAAATCTCTCAGGTCATGAGACAGAGGGGGCGTCCGCGAGCGCCAAAGCCGCAATAATGCGGCCGGCGTTGTTGCGGGCGCTTGTTCACGACCGGCGGCCCCATGACCGAAGCCACGAGCCTAAAGACACCGCTCCACGCGTTGCACGTCGAACTCGGCGCGCGCATGTCGCCCTTCGCGGGCTATGACATGCCGATCCAATATCCTGCAGGCGTCCTCGCCGAGCACCTCCATACTCGTAGGGCCGCAGGTCTGTTTGATGTTTCGCACATGGGTCAGGCGCTCATCGAGGGCGGCGACCACGCAGCCGTCGCCGCGTTTCTCGAGACGCTGTGTCCCGCCGACCTTCTTAATCTCGCGCCAGGCCGCCAGCGCTATACCCAGTTGCTCAACGAGACTGGCGGCATCGTGGATGACCTTATGGTCACCCGTCCGCCCGGCGCAGAGGGCGCGCTGAGGCTCGTCGTCAACGCGGCGCGAAAAGAGGTCGACTTCGCCCTCATTCGCCAACGCCTGCCGTCAGGCATTCGCCTGACGCCGCTTCCCAACGCGGCGCTGATCGCACTCCAGGGCCCTCTTGCCACCCCGACATTGGCTTCGCTCGCCCCTGGAGAGGCGGTCGAAACCATGGCGTTCATGAGCGCGCGACCGGCGCGAATCGCGGGATTCGAAACCTTCGTCTCGCGCTCGGGCTACACGGGCGAAGACGGGTACGAGATCTCCATCGCATCTGCGCAGGCGGAAGATTTCGCTCGCCTTCTCCTCAGCCAACCGAACGTCGCGCCGATCGGCCTCGGCGCGCGCGACTCGCTAAGGCTTGAGGCCGGCCTTTGCCTCTACGGACATGAGCTCGATGAGACTATAGACCCGATCGAAGCCGCTCTCTCCTGGTCGATTCAGAAGCGGCGACGCGTCGAGGGCGGCTTTCCCGGGGCCAAGCGGATTCAAGACGCGCTCGCGAATGGCCCGAACCGTCAGCGTGTCGGCTTGAGGCCGGACGGCCGTGCTCCGGCTCGCGAGGGAGTGGAAATTGTTTCGGCCGACGGATTGCCGATCGGCGTTGTGACATCCGGCGGCTTTGGGCCAAGCGTCAACGGACCGATCGCGATGGGCCATATCGCACGCGCCCACGCAGCGGTCGGAACGCCGGTCAGTCTCGTGGTGCGCGGTAAGCCATTGAGCGCGCGTGTCGTCGCGCTGCCCTTTCATCCCCATGCCTATTACCGCGGTTGAGCTAGGAGACGCACGATGCCGGAAATTCGCTACAGCAAAGATCACGAATACATCCGCGTCGAGAGCGGCGAGGGCGTGGTCGGCATCAGCAACTACGCGCAGCAGCAGTTAGGCGACGTTGTCTTTGCTGAGACGCCGCCGATCGGCAAGGCGGTAAAAAAGGGTGATCCGGCCGCGGTCGTCGAAAGCGTCAAGGCGGCGAGCGACGTGTTCACGCCGGCTTCGGGCGAAGTCATCGCCGTCAATTCCGAAGTCGAGGCGACGCCGGGCCTGATCAACGAGGATGCACTCGGGCGCGGCTGGCTCTTTCGCATCAGGCTCGCCAACGCCAGCGAATTGAGCGCCTTGATGGACGAGGCCGCTTACGCCGACTTCCTCAAGACTTTGGCCTAAGCCATGCGCTATCTGCCGCTCGACGCGAGCGAACGTGAGGCGATGCTGTCCCGCATCGGGGTTCTGGATATCGAAGCGCTGTTTGCCGACATTCCGGCCCCCAAACGGATTGAAGGCCTTCTTGAGATGCCGCTCGCGAAAAGCGAGATGGCCGTCGAACGCGCGATGACGGCAATCGCCAATCGCAGCGTCGCGGCAGGATCGGTTCCGTTTTTTCTCGGCTCCGGCGCCTACCGGCGGCACATTCCTGCGACCGTCGATCATCTGATTCAGCGGTCCGAATTCTTGACGAGTTACACACCGTATCAACCGGAGATCGCGCAAGGCACGCTGCAAGTCCTGTTCGAGTTTCAGACCCAGGTCGCCGCGCTGACCGGAATGGAGGTTGCGAACGCCTCGATGTACGACGGCTCGACCGCGTGTGGCGAGGCGATGTTGATGGCTCACCGCCTGACGCGCCGCAATAGGTCAGTCGTTTCCGGCGGCCTGCATCCGCAATACGTCGACGTCTGCGAGACGCTGGCGCATATGGCTGGCGACAAAATCGTCCGCTTAGCCCCGGATTTGAAGGCGAGCGAAGACATTGCCGCCGCGATCGACAACGAGACAAGCTGTGTAATCGTGCAGTCGCCCGACTTCTTCGGCAATCTTCGCGATCTGACCCCCATCACCGAGGCGGCGCACGCACACGGCGCTCTCCTGATTGCTGTCTTCACCGATCCGGTTGCTCTCGGCGCGTTGCGCTCGCCTGGCGAGATGAACGCCGACATTGCGGTCGGAGAAGGCCAGGGTCTCGGCAATGCGCTTAATTTCGGCGGACCATATGTCGGTCTGTTCGCGACGCGGGCCAAGAACGTGCGCCAGATGCCAGGCCGTCTCGCTGGCGAGACAGTGGACGCTGAAGGGCGACGCAGCTTCGTGCTCACGCTCTCGACCCGCGAGCAGCACATCCGCCGCGAGAAGGCGACGAGCAACATCTGCACCAACTCGGGACTGTGCGCGCTCGCGTTCTCGATCCATCTCACTCTACTCGGCGGCGTTGGGCTCGAACGTCTGGCGAACGTCAATCACGCCGGTGCGGTGCAGCTCGCAGAGCGGCTTTCAGCGATTCCGTCGGTCGAGGTGATCAATACCCATTTCTTCAACGAGTTTGTCATGCGCACGCCACGGCCCGCCGGCGAGCTGATCGAGGTTTTGGCTAAGCGCGGTGTGATCGGCGGATTGCCTGTATCGCGGCTCCTGCCCGGTGCCGCGCTCGACGATTGCATCATCGTCGCGAGCACGGAGACGAATACCGACGACGACCGCGCGGCCTACGCGCAGGCGCTCGCTGATTGCCTGCGATAAAGCCCGAGCAGAGAGCGCTTCCCATGAACGTTCAAGGCCGCCCCACCCGCCCCGAAACCACCGCCGCCCCGACAGACCCAACCTTCACTGGCAACCGCGGCTTGAACATGGAAGAGGCGCTCATCTTCGAGAGCGGGCGCTTCGACGCGACCGGAGTCGACATCGAGCAGCCGCCGGCATTCGAGTCGAAGCTGGGGCCGCACGCGCGCATTAGTGCGGTAGAATTACCCGGGCTAACCGAGCCGGAGGCTATCCGTCATTACGTGCGGTTGTCGCGAAACAATTACTCAATCGACGCCGGACTCTATCCGTTGGGTTCATGCACGATGAAGCACAATCCGCGTCTCAACGAAAAGATGGCGCGCATGCCGGGATTCGCCGACGTGCATCCGCTGCAGCCGGTCTCAACGGCGCAAGGGGCATTGGAAGTTATTGAAGCGCTCTCCAACGCGTTGATGACGATGACGGGAATGGACGCCATCGCGATGTCGCCAAAGGCCGGCGCGCATGGCGAGCTCTGCGGCATGATGGCGATCAAAGCCGCGATCGAGGCGCGGGGGGAAGGAGAGGCGCGGCGAGTCGTGCTCGTTCCCGATTCCGCCCATGGCACGAATCCAGCCACTGCGGCCCTCATCGGCTATTCCGTTCGGTCTGTACCGGCGGGCAAGGATGGCATCGTTAGCGTCGAAGCGGTGCGGGCCGCGCTCGCGCCCGATGTCGCGGCGATCATGCTGACCAATCCCAACACCTGCGGGCTGTTCGAGCGCGAGATCGTCGCCATCACCGACGCCGTTCACGAGGCGGGAGCCTATTTCTACTGCGACGGTGCGAATTTCAACGCTATCGTCGGCAAGACGCGGCCGGGAGATCTTGGCGTCGACGCCATGCACATCAACCTGCACAAGACATTCTCGACCCCGCATGGCGGCGGCGGCCCCGGTGCGGGTCCGGTCGTGCTGTCGTCGCGGCTTGCGCCTTACGCCCCCGTTCCGTTTATCGTGCGCGAAGGCGGAGCGCTTCGCCTGGTCGAGCATGCCGACGGGCGCGAATCGTTCGGACGGATGTGCGCCTTTCACGGGCAAATGGGAATGTTCGTGCGCGCACTCACCTTCATTCTCTCGCACGGAGCGGACGGGCTACGGCAGGCGTCGGAAGACGCGGTGCTCTCCGCCAATTACATTCGCGCTTCCCTTGACGAAGTGATGAGCGCGCCGTTCGGCGATCGTCCCTGTATGCATGAAGCGCTGTTCGACGACCGCTGGTTGAAGGACACGGGCCTCACGACGCTCGACTTTGCCAAAGCGATGATTGACGAGGGCTATCACCCGATGACGGTCTATTTCCCGCTCGTCGTGCATGGGGCGATGCTGATCGAGCCGACCGAATCCGAGTCCAAGGCGAGCCTCGACCTGTTCATTATGACTATACGCGACCTGGCCATTGCGGCGAAAGCTGGCGAGGGCCACCGGTTCCAGGCCGCGCCGGTCCACGCGCCGCGCCGCCGGCTCGACGAGACACGCGCAGCCCGGCAGCCGGTGCTGCGCTGGACAAAACCCGAGCCGGTGTAACGGTCCGAGACGCAACGTACTTCCTATGATGGCGTTGTGGTTCTACACTGAACCCAGATTCCCGCCCGCTCGTGCCAGAGGACTGAGCCGTCATGTCACCCGGTCTGATCCGTTTCTTTGTCGCAGGCTTTCTCGCAGTTGGGACGGTCGTCCCGCATGCGGGCCTCGCTCAGCAGCAGGCGCCGGCAGCCCCCGCGCCGACCAGCCCATCGCCAACACCCGCGGTTCCGCCGGCGGCCCAAGCCCCGGCGGCTCCTGCGCCCGTTCCCGCGAAGCCAGCCGAGGCGCCTTCTGCCACAAATCCAGCGCCCGCTGCTCCAGACGCCGCCAACCCTGCTGCGCCCGCGACTTCGGGCGAAGGCTCGACCGGCGAAAGCGTCGATCTCCCTGCCCGACCTTTCGCCTATGTCGAAGGGAAGGCCGATAAGGACGAGATTTACAGCGCCATTCTCAGTTCGCTGAGCTCGGTCAAGCGCGAAATGGACAAAGCGAATCTCGCGCCGGCCGGACGACCGCTCGCCATCTTTGTCGAATCCGATGACACCGGTTTCAAATTTCACGCGGGCTATCCGCTTGCGGCGGCCCCCGAGGGCAAGTCGAGCCTCTCCGACACGGTCAAGATCGGACAAACGCCGAGCGGCAAAGCGATGCGCTTTGAGCATCAAGGCGCCTACGGCGATATTGACGCGACCTATGACGCCATCACGGCCTATCTCGACGACAAGGGAATCGACGCGCAGGACACCTTCATCGAGGAATATGCGAACGACGTGAAGGATCCGGATGATCCGACGCTGCAAGTCAACATCTATGTTCTGCTGAAATAAC
>DATDHT010000402.1:0-3440 GCA_036521435.1 Roseiarcus sp. | reverse complement strand
GGGCCGGCCGCTCCTTGAAGACGCCAAAGAAGCCCGTCGACGCCTACGCCGAGACGGCGATCGGGCGGCGGCGCCAGATCCAGAGCTACAGCGGAAATCAGCCGGGCGACCCTGTCCGCGCCTCCGAAGCGATCATCAGTGCGGTTGAACAGGAGCACACGCCGCTCCGGCTGCCGCTTGGCGCATTCGCGTACGAATCCATGGGAGCGGAGATCGAGGCTGTGCGCAAGGAGCATGCTTCGCTCGAGGCGGCGGCGCGCGGCGCGGACTATCCGAAGGGGAGCTAAAGCGCTTACTCATAAATTTCGGCCATGTCCGCTTCGTTCCGATAACGACTGCTTTCGCGCAGACGCAGAAAAAGACGCGAAGGGCCACTTGCAGCCTCGTTAGGGCCCAAGTCCAATGCCAGTTCATGTCGCCACCCAATCGCTCCGAGGAAGGGGTAAGCAGAGGGGGACGCGTGAAGGGATTCATCGATCGCCGCCAATTCCTGGGCTCTGCCGCGGCGCTCGCCGGCCCTGGCTTGCGGCCGCAACGCGCTGCTGCGCATGACGCCTTTTCGGGTTACGACGGCATCGGCCAGGCGCAGCTTGTCCGTTCGAAGCAGGTGACGGCGCTTGAACTCGTCGACTCCGCGATCGAGCGCATTGAGGCGGCCAATCCGAAACTCAATGCCGTTGTATGGGAGATGTTCGAACACGCCCGCGCCCGCGCCAAAGGCGCCCTTCCTGCGAGCCCACTCACGGGCGTGCCCTATCTCATCAAGGACCTGAACAACGTCGCCGGCGAGCCCACCACATGGGGCTCGCGTTTCAGCGCCGACACGCCTGCCACGATCAATGATCCCATGCCGCAGAAAGCCATCGACGCGGGCCTTGTCATCGCCGGCAAGACGAACACGCCTGAATTCGGGCTGCTGCCGACGACCGAGAGCATTCGTCTGGGACCTTGCCACAACCCCTGGAAGCTCGACTGTTCGCCCAGCGGCTCATCGGGCGGCGCGGCGGCGGCGGTGGCGGCGGGCCTCGTGCCCGCGGCGCATGCCTCGGACGGCGGCGGCTCCATCCGTATCCCATCGTCCTGCTGCGGCGTATTCGGCCTGAAGCCGTCGCGCTTGAGGATGAATTTGGGGCCGGAAAACACGGTGCTGGGCGGCGCCGTAACGGAGAATTGCGTCAGCCGCACAGTGCGCGACAGCGCCATGCTGTTCTCGCTGACGGAAGATACCGGCGACTTTGCGCGGTTCAAGCCCATCGGCTTCGTCACAGGACCTGCGAAGCGGCGGCTCAGAATTGCTTTCACCACGACCAGCTGTAATGGCGTGGAGCCTCATCCCGATGTGAAAGCGGCTGTGGAAGCCAGCGCGAAGCTCTGCGAGAGCCTGGGGCACACGATCGTGCCGGCGCAGAATCCCGTCAACGGCCAGGTCTTCTATGAGGCTTTCTTGGTGGTGTGGTCGTCGCTGCCCGCGATGCTCGTGCGGCGGACTCAGAGCAACCTTTTCGAGCCGTATACGCTCGAGCTGGCCGATTACGCCAGGAAGCTGCCGCCGGATGCGCTGCCGAAGGCGTGGGCGGTGTTCAAAGATACCGAGGCGCAGGTCGACGCGTTCATGGCCAACTACGACGCTTGGCTCACGCCGGTTCTGGCGTTACCGCCGGTCAGGCTGGGCGAGCTCGCGCCGACACTCGACCTCAAAACGCTCACTGAGCGCCGGATGCACTACGTGGTCTACACGCAGATCCACAATGTCGCTGGAACGCCCGCCATGTCGGCGCCTCTCGGCATGAGCCAGGGCGGACTTCCCATCGGCAGTCAGTTTGCCGCTGCCAAGGGACGCGAGGATCTGCTCTACGCCCTCGCCTATGAGCTGGAAGCCGCGCAACCCTGGGCGACGCGCACACCGAAAGTCTGGGTAGGATGACGCCAGCGACTTCTGTCTTGGGGTATTTTCGACGGATTTAGAGAGGCTGTCGGGCGGTCGATGTTGAAATCACGGCGGCTTAGGAGACGAAGATCGCGGACCCGTTCAATCTCCAGAAATTCGTGGACGCCCAAGCCCCGGTCTACCAGCAGGCGCGTCGTGAAATGGCGGCTGGGCGGAAAGAGAGCCACTGGATGTGGTTCATCTTCCCCCAAATCGCGGGCCTCGGGCAGAGCCCGATGTCGATCCGCTTCGCGATCGCCTCGCTGGATGAGGCGAAAGCCTATCTCGCCCACCCGGTCCTTGGGCCGAGGCTTAGGGAATGCGCGGAACTCACGCTCGGTGTTGAAGGCAAAAGCGCGCGCGACGTTTTTGGTGGGATCGATGAAATGAAGTTCCGCTCGTCCATGACGCTGTTCGCAAGGGCCGCGCTTGACGACGTCTTTCAGCTTTGCATCGACAAGTATTTTGCCGGCAGCCCCGACCCGGCGACGCTTGCAAAGGTCTAACGCGCGCTGCGCTTGCATGAAATCGTGATCGCGAAGAGCGGGCGTCGAACGACGCCCGTCTTTCGACGAGTTCGGGCGACGCGCCGATCTGAGGCTCCGGGGGCTCGACGTTCCTCTGGATGCTTCGGCCCCAGCCCGTCGAGCCCCTGAGCCAGAGATTGCCGCAATCGAAAATACATTATTTCTATTGCAAAAATCAGAAATCCGTGATAGCCTTTTCAATCGTCGGGTTCATTTGGCGCCGCGCCGCCACCCGGCAGCAACGGTGTGAGACAGCCGCCACGGGATCAGGGTTCGAGACGCGAGGCCCCGCCTCGCTCGCCATGAGGGCCTTGGTCCGGCGCTCGATAACAGCGGGGGGCTCGGAATTTTACAAACTGACAGAAAAAGACACTCAAGCTCCTGAAATCATTCGTTCGCGTCCACTTGTGCGAACGCAACAATAGGGGTCGACCCTGCACGCATTCCTTTATTCCTGATCGTCCGCATCGCGGCCCTGTCGGCTGTTTTCGTCGACCGGGATCTACGCAGTTCCGGGACGATGAGCCAACGGACTTTTCACTTTCATTCCTTCGTGTTTGCTTGCATTGAACTCACGACCGGCCTTGGCGCCCGGGGGCGCGAGGTCGCTTGAAAGAGAGCGGCGTTCGGGCTTCGATGCGCCTCTGACGGAATGGCTCAGAATAGCGCACCGATATGATCGCCCCGTCCCCGCCCGTCTTCGCCCAGCGCCATCTCCTCGGCGTCGATCACCTGTCGCGAGAGGAGATCGTGGCCTTGCTCGATCTCGCCGATGAGGCGGTGACGATCTCGCGGCAGGTCGAGAAGAAACGCGCCACCTTGCGGGGACGCACCCAAATCAATCTGTTCTTCGAGGCGTCGACCCGCACCCAATCGTCGTTCGAGCTCGCGGGAAAACGGCTCGGGGCGGACGTGATGAACATGGCGGTCGCGGCGTCGAGCGTCAAAAAGGGCGAGACGCTGATCGACACCGCGATGACGCTCAA
>DATDHT010000401.1:0-6075 GCA_036521435.1 Roseiarcus sp. | reverse complement strand
CAAGAGAATTTGTGCGCCAAGCCGCGAAATCTTAGCGTGCACGCCGACGGCGGGTTCAGCAATTATGTGGTGGTCGAGCATCCACGATACCTCGTCGAGTATGAACCGCTGCCGGCGCAGTTCGCCGCGACCCTTGGCTGCTCGGGCCTGACGGCTTTTAGCGCGCTGAAAAAGGCCGCTCCCGTCGATGCAGAACACCGGCTCTTGATCATTGGCGCGGGCGGCCTTGGCCTTGCTGCGGTCAGCTTGAGCCATGCGCTTTATGGGATTGGTCCGATCGTCGCCGACCTCGATCCGGCGAAGCGGCAGGCGGCGCTCGAGGCCGGCGCCTCGGCCGTCATTGATCCGGCCGACCCTGACGCGCGAAAGAGCTTGTTCGCCGAAACCGGTGGGATCTTCTCGGCGATCGACTTCGTAGGCTCGGACAAGAGCGCCGCGTTCGGCCTATCTCTGCTGCGCAAAGGCGGACGCTTGTTCGCGGTCGGACTGTTCGGTGGATCGCTCGCCATTTCGCTGCCCACCTTGCCGATTCGAGCCATCAGCATCACCGGCGTGTTCACGGGAACGCTACCCGAGTTTCAGGAACTCATGGCGCTGGCGCGCGAAGGCAAGGTGAAGCCGGCGCCGATCGAGATGAGAGCGCTCGATACGGCGCAGCAATCGCTGGACGATCTGCGTTCCGGACACGTTCGCGGTCGAATTGTCCTGGCCGTGTAGAGCGACGCATCTGAGATCGAGCGCGGGCGCGCCGCTTGCGGTCGGACCCCAGCCTGTCCATTCTTTCTGTAGACCAGGTCGTTAAGGAGAACGCTCTTGAGCAAGATACTCGTCATTGGAGCCACCGGGCTGATCGGCAAAGACGTCGTCAAGGCGCTCGGCGAAAGCGAGTGCATCCGCGCGTCACGCAGTTCAGACGAGCGCGTGGACATCTCGGATCCGAAATCGCTCGCCGCGTTGTTTGGTCGGATCGGGACGGTCGATGGAATCATCTGCACCGGCGGCGCGGCGCGGTTCAAGCCGTGGGACCAACTGACCGACGAAGACTGGACGTTCTCCCTCGCTAACAAGTTGTTGGGCCAGGTCAACGTCGTCCGCTACGGAGCAAAGTCTGTCCGGCCCGGCGGCGCGATCACGCTGACGACGGGTCTTGCGGCGCAATATCCGTCTCCCGGCAGCGCGATCATCACCACCGTCAACGACGCGGTCGAGGCCTTCGTGCGTGCCGCGGCGGCGGAGCCATCGATCTCCGTGCGAGTCAACGCCGTTTCGCCGGGCTGGGTGTGGGAGACGTTGCAGGCGATGGGGCGTGATCCAGCGGGTGGGATTCCCGCCGCCGGTGTGGCCAAGATCACCGTCCAGCAGTTTCGCGAGGGCGCGACGGGTTCGGTGGCGCCCGCCGCTAAGGTCTAGCGCCTGGCGCGATCCTGGCGTAATGCTCGCGATCGTCCCCCCGAAGGCTTCGTTCGCCCTGACGCTTCTGGTCGCCGCCGGGCTCGATTCGGCTCACGCCGTGGCGGCCGTGGCCGTGGGCGTCGATGAACCGGGCAATCATCCCGTTCGAGGGCGGCCGCCTGCGCTAGACCTTCGGCCAGGACGGGCGCCGCTCGGCGCCGAAGGGTTCGCCGCTGGATCCGATAGCCGCTCACAGCGACACATTTTCGCCCTTTGACATGCCGCAAACCCTCGCCTAGCCCTTCGGGTCATGGAATGGATGTCGCTACGGGCGCCCCTGCCGTCGCTAACCGCGGCGGAGCGAACCGGGTCCGCGGCCGATTGGGCGATTGTCGTCTTCGGCGCGTTCCTGTTCTGGATCTGTGAAAGCCGTCCCTCGCTCATGCCGGTCTGGGCGCCGTGGGATTTCTCGCCTCTGATCTATTTGGCGACAACGCTAACACTGCTCTGGTTCTTTCGCGGCGTTGTGCTCACGCCGCCGCAGGAGCGCCCTCCCGTCTGGCGGCGCGCGGTTTTCGTGATCGGGCTGCTCACGACCTACGCCGTGCTCCAGACGCGGTTCGAATATTGGTCGCAGCACATGTTTTTTTTGAACCGCATCCAGCACGTTTCGATGCATCATCTGGGCCCCTTCCTGATCGCGCTCGCCTGGGTTGGCGGCACGGTCAAGCGCGGCATGCCGCGCTGGGCGCGGCTCCTGGTCGAGAGCCGTTTCGCCAGGGCGCCGATCCAGGTGGTGCAGCAGCCCGTGCTCGCGGCGTTCCTGTTCGTGGGATTGTTCTATTTCTGGCTGATCCCGGCGGTTCATTTTCGGGCGATGATCGATGCGCGGCTTTACGCGCTGATGAATTGGAGCATGGTTCTGGACGGAATCCTGTTCTGGTGTCTGGTTCTCGACCCGCGACGGCGACCGCTGGCGCGGGTGTCGTTCGGCGTGCGGGCCGCCCTCTCCATCGGCATCATGTTCCCGCAGATCCTGCTCGGCGCGATGATCGTCTTCTCGTCGCGCGACCTTTATCCTTATTACAATCTGTGCGGCCGGATTTTCCCCTCGATCAGCGCGCTCGACGATCAGCAGCTCGGAGGCCTCGTGATCTGGATTCCCCCTGCGATGATGAGCGTGGTCGGAATGCTCGTGGTCATGAACGCGATGAGGCTCAGCGATGAATCGATTCTGGAGACCGACAAAGACGCGGCCGCCCTCGCCGCGCTCTCGCGGGGCTGGACTGGTCGTTAGATCGGCGCTTTGCGCGCTCGCGCTGTCCGGCGCGGCGGCGCGGGCGGCGGAACCGGGGCTCGTCATAAGCCGGCCGTGGCTGCGGCTCATCATACCCTCGCGCCCGGCTGCCGGCTATTTCGTCCTTTCAAACCAGACCGACCGGACGCGCACGCTCGTCGGCGCCGCTTCGCCTGGTTGCGGCTCCGTCATGTTGCACCGCAGCCTCAACGACAACGGCCAGGACCGAATGGAGATGGTCGATAGCGTGCCCGTCCCCGCCCGTGCGCAAGTCAAATTCGAGCCCGGCGGCTACCATCTGATGTGCGTGTCGCCCAAAGCCGCCGCGGCGCCCGGAAGCTCCGTTGCCGTCACCTTGCGCTTCCAGGACGGCGGTTCGCTGGTGGCGAGCTTTCCGGTGCGTGGCGCGACCGGCGATTAAGCTTAAGTCTCAAATGAGACGCGACAGCCATGCGAGGAGGCCGGGTCGATGCGTCTCCCCGGCCAGACGCCGGAGATCGGCCGTGACGCCGGCGACGTCGCCCGCGGTGGAGCCGAGCGAGGGAATGAGGAGGCGCGCCGCACCCGTGGCGTCGAAGACATAGATCGCCGAGCCGTGCGTCACCTCATAGGGGCGCCCCCCGGTCGCGGGCGTGACCGAATAGGCGAGGCGATAACGGCGCGCCAGGGCGGCGATCTGATCTGCATCGCCGCGCAATCCGTCGATCTGGGGCGCGAAATTCTTCACATATTCTTCCAGCACGGGAAGCGTATCGCGATCAGGGTCCACCGTCACGAAAAGCAGGCGCACGCGTTCGGTGTCCGGACCCAGCCGCTTGAGAACGTCAGCGACATTTGTGAGCGTCGTGGGACAGACGTCCGGGCAGAAGGTGTAGCCGAAATAGAGCATGACGATGAGGCCGCGATAGTCAGCCTGCGTCACCTGCCGCCCGTCCGACGCCCGCGTCATGGCGAATTCGAGCGCGGGTGAACTGCCGGATATGTCGATCGCCGCCCGATCGTCCCCCGTGCACCCGCCAAGCAGCGCGGTGCCAAGGCCCGCGCCCGCCAGCGCGATCGCGCGCCGCCGGGTCGTCGAAGCAACCGGCGGCGAGGCCAGGACGGTTTTCTCAAATAACGCCCGCGAGCGCATGATGGCCTTCCGTGCGGTAGAACAGTGTCGCCAGGACCAGGACCATGACGAAGATCGCCATGGCGAGGCGCACATTCCGTTTCGCTGTTTCGAGGCGACCGAACCGCGTCGCCGCGCTCCTCGCCTCTGCCCGGTCGGCAGCCCTAGCCCCCGGGCGGCAGAAGCGGACCGCAACGCACCGTCAAAACGCCTCAGGGGAGCAACTCTAAACTAGTCCGCCCGAATTTCGGCGCAAGCCCGGAGGCGGGACTGCGCTTGCGGCGCATGGACATTGTCAGCGCCGCGCCCGGGCCGGAACGCGCCGCCAAGCCAGACATTGTCTACCAGCCCGGCGCGCCGCGCGCAGCCTCGGCGAACGATGCGGCGAGATAGGGCGCGAACGAGCGCCAGACTTCGACATGGAAGGTCGTCTCGGCGCGGCGCCAGAGCACGATCTCGATCTTGTCGAACAGCGTGCGGGTCGCGAAGCCGACCGGAAACGCGCGAGTATCGAGATCGAGCGGACAGCCAGCGTTAAGAACGCGCGCTGTGACTGGGCCGCTGGCGATGAGGCCGATCTGCCGGTGCGACACGTCGACGAGACTATGGGCCGTTCCGTCCAGCACCGACTCGAGCATGGCGCCGATCTCCGCGGCGTCGGCGCCGTCCGCAATCAAGAGCCATTCGTCGGGCCCGAGCCACAAAGCCGCGCGTCCTTCGCTCTCGCCGGCTGAGCCAAGTCGCGAAGGCGGCTCGACGCCAAAGGCCATTCCGCAGGCGACCCGCACCGCCTCGGCGCCGCGCAGAAGGAATCGCGCCGCTGGCGGCGCTTCCGACAACGTGAATCGCGGGCTCGCAGGAAAGGCGAAACCTTCAAGCGGAGAGCGGGCCTCAAGCGCAGCGTCAGCCATTGAGCCGCGCTCCCTCTTTGTCGTAAAAAACCGGGCTCACGACCGTCACGCTGACAGCGCCGCTCGGCATCGGGACATGGAGCGTCGAGCCCATTCGTGACCGCCCCGCAGCGACAAGGGCAAGCGCGATCGGACGGCCCAGAGCAGCGCTCATGTAGGAGGAAGTGACATGCCCGAGCGCGGAGGAGCCGATCGGCGGGCTCGCGCTTTCCGTCACCTGCGCGCCCTCTTCGAGGGCGATCGCCGGATCGTCGGTCAGAAGTCCGACCAGCTGCTTGCGATTGTCCGCCAGCATATCGGGGCGCGTGAGCGCCCGCTTGCCGACAAAATCCTTCTTCGTCTTTCCGATCATTCCGTCGAGGCCAAGGTCGGCGAGCGTCACCGTGCCATCGGTCTCCTGGCCGACGATGACATAACCCTTCTCGGCCCGCATCACATGCATCGCCTCGGTGCCGTAAGCGCAGCCGCCCTGCTTTTGCACCTCGCGCCACGCTGCCTCCCAGACGGTGCGGCCGAAATGCGAAGCCACGTTGATCTCGTAGCCGAGCTCGCCGGTGAAACTCACCCGCATGAGTCGCGTCGGAACGCCGCAGACGCGCGCCTCGCGCAGGCTCATATGCGGAAAGGCGTCGCCCGCGAGATCGACGCCCTCGACCAGCGGCGCAACGCACTCGCGGGCCTTCGGTCCCTGCACGGCGATCGTGGCCCATTGTTCGGTGGTCGAGGTTAGCCAGACTCTGAGATCGGTGAACTCGGTCTGGAGATAATCCTCCATATGCGCGAGCACTCGCGGCGCACCGCCGGTCGTCGTCGTGACGTGGAAGCGGTCTGGCTTGAGGCGCGCGATCACGCCGTCGTCCATGAGAAAGCCGGCCTCGCTCAGCATGAGGCCATAGCGGCAGCGCCCAATTTCGAGCTTCTGGAAGGCGTTGGCGTACATGCGCTCGAGAAACGTCGCCGCGTCGGGGCCCACGACTTCGATCTTGCCGAGCGTGGTGCCGTCGAACAGGCCGACGCTTGCGCGGGTTATGCGGCATTCGCGCGCAACAGCGTCGTGCATCGATTCGCCGGCGCGAGGGAAATACCAGGCGCGTTTCCATAAGCTCACATCTTCGAACGCGGCGCCGTTCTCGGCCGCCCAGTCGTGAATGGGGGTACGGCGGATGGGATCGAACAGGTCGCCGCGTGCGGGGCCGGCGAAAGCGCCGAAAGTCACCGGCGTGTAGGGCGGCCGGAAGGTCGTCAGGCCCACCTCGGGGATCGGCTTCGCGAGCGCAGCGGCGGCGATGGCGAGCGCATTCATGTTCGAAAGCTTGCCCTGGTCGGTCGCCATGCCGGTGGTGGTGTAGCGCTTGATGTGCTCG
>DATDHT010000400.1:0-3117 GCA_036521435.1 Roseiarcus sp. | reverse complement strand
GAGGGGAGCGCCTTTCGGGCGCACCAACGTTCTCGGCTATCTCGTCTATCTCGAGAGCTTCTGGAACTCTCGCTTCGGCTATGGCGCGACGGTCAGCGTCGCCATCCTCGTGCTGTCGATCGCCGTTGCGGCGTTGCTCCTCGGCAAGCTGTTCAAGGGCGCGTTCGATGTCTAGTCCGGCTCTACCGGTCCATTCGAGACGGACGCTCGTGCGCCTTCGCTACACGGCGCCAAAGATTTTTGCGACGTTCTTGGCGCTCCTGCTGGCGGTCGTTTGGATTGGTCCGCTGGCGCTCATGGTGATGACCTCGATCAAGCCCAACAAAGAGTTCCTCAATGGGCCGTTTGCGCTGCCGATCGCGCCGACCTTCGAACCCTACGTCAAGGTTTGGCAGGGGCTCCATTTCGGCGTGCTCATGCAAAACAGCCTGCTCTACGCCGTCCTCGGCTCGGCGCTGGCGGTCGGCCTCGCGCTGGTGCCGGCGTTCGCGCTGAGCCGGTTCGACCCGCCGGGCAAGCGATACATATTCGCGTTGCTGCTGACAGGTCTGATGCTGCCGCAGCAGACCGTTCTCATTCCTCTGTACGACATCCTGCGCTGGCTGCATCTGTTCGACACCCGTATTGGCCTGATCATCGTTCATGGCGTTTACGGCATGCCTTCGCAGATTCTGATCCTGCGCGGCTTCATGACGACCATTCCTCGCGACATAGAGAAGGCGGCGCAGATCGAAGGCGCGACAGACTTTCAGATCTTTACCAAGGTGATCCTGCCGCTCGCGGTCCCGGGAATTGTCGTCGGCTACACGCTGAACTTCATCGCGATCTGGAAAGAGTTCGTCTTCGCCCTCGTATTCCTGAACAGCGAATCGATCTTTCCGGTAACCGTCGGCATGCTCAAACTCAACAGCGACCGTTACATTTCCGCGTTCAATCTGCCCTCGGCGGGTCTCGTCATTTCTCAGATCCCGATCGTGATCCTGTTCATTGTCGCCTATCGCTGGATTTCCAGCGGTAACTTCGTCGGCTCGGTCAAGGGCTAAAGGGGCGGGAAAGGGGCGCTGGTGGCGAACGTTTCCCTCATCGACGTCGAGAAGCGCTTTGGCGCGCATGTCGTGATTCCGCGCCTCAACCTCGAAATAGCGGACGGATCGTTTGTGGTGCTTGTCGGTCCGTCAGGATGCGGCAAGACAACGACCCTCAACATGATCGCGGGGCTCGAGACCATCACCGCCGGTCAATTGCTGATCGGCGGCCGCGATGTGACTGACCTTCCCCCAAAGGCCCGCGATATCGCGATGGTCTTCCAGTCCTATGCGCTGTTTCCTCATATGACGGTGTTCGAGAACATCGCCTTCGGCATGAGGATCAGACGCCAGGCAAAAGGTGAAATCGACGCGCAGGTTCGCGGCGTCGCCGATCGGCTGCGAATCGACTCGTTGCTTGACCGGCTGCCGAAGGCCCTTTCGGGCGGACAGCGGCAACGGGTCGCGCTTGCTCGCGCGCTTGTGCGGCGCCCCGGTGTCTTCCTCATGGACGAGCCGCTGTCGAACCTCGACGCCAAGCTGCGTATCGAAGCGCGAAGCTTCCTGACCAAGATGCACCAGGAAATCGGTGTGACGACGGTCTATGTCACGCACGACCAGTCCGAAGCGATGACCATGGGCGACACCGTCGTCGTCATGAAAGACGGTCTCATTCAGCAGGCCGCTTCCCCGCTTGAGGTTTACAACAAGCCCGCCAACACTTTTGTCGCCGGCTTCATCGGCTCGCCCGCGATGAATTTCCTGGAACTCGCGATCGATGGTTCGAAATTGATCGACAAAGAGAACGGTTTCGCGATCGTGATTCCGGACCGGCTGCGCGGAGAACTTGCCGGATACAGGAGGCCAAAGGTCATGCTCGGCTTGCGCCCGGAAGCTTTGCGTCCCGTTCCGCGGAATGTTGAGTCGCGCGACGCCCCGCTTCTTTCCGTCGACGTCCTCCAACATCTGGGGCATGAAACGTTAGTCGACGCCTCGAGCGGACCACATAGGATTATCGCCAGAGTCAGCGCTGCGGACGATTCGCGCATCGGCGAAAAAAGGCCGTTCCTGTTCGACGCCGAGCATATGCATCTTTTCGATTCCGAGACGGGGGCCAGTCTGGCGGCGGTGTAGCGCGCCCTTAGCTCACGCGCTTTTTTCGAACAGCTCGCGTCCGATCAGCATGCGGCGGATTTCGCTCGTGCCGGCGCCGATCTCGTAAAGCTTGGCGTCGCGCAGCAGGCGCCCGAGCGGAAAGTCGTTGGTGTAGCCGCTCCCGCCCAGGATTTGGATCGCGTCGAGGGTGGCCTGGGTCGCGCGCTCGGCGGCATAGAGGATCGCGCCCGCCGCGTCCTCGCGGGTCGTCTGGCCGCGGTCGCAGGCCTTGGCGACGGCATAGACGTAAGCTTTCGCCGCATTCATGGTTACGTACATATCGGCGAGCTTGCCCTGCACCAATTGGAACGTCCCGATCGCCTGGCCGAACTGCTTGCGCTCATGGACGTAGGGAAGGACGACGTCGAGCGCGGCCTGCATGAGGCCGAGCGGCCCAGCGGCCAGCACCACGCGTTCGTAGTCGAGGCCGCTCATCAGCACGTTGACGCCCTTGCCGACCTTGCCCAGCACGTTCTCCGCCGGCACTTCGCAGTCCGTGAATATGAGCTCGGCGGTGTCGGAGCCGCGCATGCCGAGCTTGTCGAGCTTCATGCCCTGGGAGAAGCCCTTCATGCCGCGCTCGACGATGAAGGCGGTGATGCCGCGCGCGCCGGCGGCAAGATCGGTCTTGGCGTAGATGACGAAGGTCTCGGCAACGGGACCGTTGGTGATCCACATCTTCGAGCCATTGAGCACGAAGCGGTCGCCCTTGCGGGTCGCGTGGGTTGTCATCGACACCACGTCGGAGCCCGCATTCGGCTCCGACATCGCAAGCGCCCCGACATGCTCGCCGGAAATGAGCTTGGGGAGATAGCGCGCCTTCTGCTCGTCATTGCCGTTGCGCACGATCTGGTTGACGCACAGGTTCGAATGCGCCCCGTACGACAAGCCCACCGATCCCGAGGCGCGCGACACTTCCTCCATCGCGACGCAATGC
>DATDHT010000399.1:0-3658 GCA_036521435.1 Roseiarcus sp. | reverse complement strand
ACGAATTCGCTCTGATTCATCGGGATGGCGCTAAAGATCTGGTCGAGATAGTCTCCAAGCCCAATGCGCGTCATGAGCTGTTCAGTCTCGCCGAATCGGCCGTCTTCCTGCATACGGCTGGCGTAGGCCGCCATTTCCTTGATTGCTTCGACATAGGTCGCAAGCCAGGCCAGCCCGTGGACGGCATGCTGTTCAGTTTCGATCTTGTCAGCGCTCAGCCTGCCGTTTGTGGTCACCCGGTCGCGCATCGCGCCGAGGGCGCAATCCATGAGGCGCTCGGCGGCGAAGTGGGCTCGGGCGGCAAGGTCTTCGAGCGTCAACAGGCGTGGCTCCTTCAGTGGGCGCCGTTGCTGCGCCGCAGCATGCGTCGCCACTTCTGCTGGCGCAATGCCTCTCCGCGCACTAGGGGCGATGAATTCGGCCTCGCGCGGGTGGCGCTCGCCGCCGCGTCGGGCCAAAATGGTCGTTGAGGCGGGGAGGGTCGAGCGAGGGTGAGCGCACGCCTGAAAATCCTCTGGCAGGCGGCGGAGAAATTCGCCGCTGATGACGGCTGGGCGATTGCCAGCTACATCGGCCTGACGCTCCTGACCTCGTTGTTCCCCTTCCTCATTTTCGTGGCCGCGGTGGCTGGATTCTTCGGCTCCAGCGATCTGGCGCATGAGGCGGCGAAGCTCGTTTTCGCTGAATGGCCGGAGGTTGTGGCCCGCCCAATTTCCGAGGAGGTCGAGCGGGTCCTGACGACCCCACGCAGCGGCGGACTGCTCACGTTTGGCGCGATTTTCTCGTTTTACTTCGCTTCGAGCGCCATTGAAGCGCTTCGGGTCGGCCTGAATCGCGCTTATGGCCTCATTGAGCCGAGACCCTGGTGGATGCTGCGCCTTCAGTCGCTCGGCCTGGTGTTGATCGGTTCCGTCGCGCTGCTGGCGTTAGCGCTTCTGGTCGTGCTTGGACCCCTCATCGTAGACACCCTCGCGACGTTCTTTCCCCTGGTTGCGCAGGCGCACAGCATGCTCACGTTCCTCCGCATCGGGATCGCGGCCTTGATGCTGGCGAGTTCTCTCATTCTGGCGCATCTCATCCTCCCGGCCCACCGGGTCGGGTTTCGCGATATTCTGCCCGGCGTAACGATGACCTTCGTTGCCAGCATCGCCTTCGGTGAAGTCTTCGGCTTCTATTTGAGCGAGTATTTGCGCAACTACATTTCGACCTACGCTGGCCTTGCGTCGGTCATGATCGCGCTGGTCTATCTCTATTGGGTCGCGCTCTTGTTCGTGTTCGGCGGCGAGTTCAATGCGGCGATCATCAGGGCGCGCCAGATACGGCAGTCCGGTTAGGGCTAAGACTAAGCCGCCCGGACGGCGGCTGCCAGCAGGGCGAGATCGAACGAACTTCAGTGAGAAGGCTATAGAAACTGCCCTTTCACGATTAAGCTCTCAGTCCCCGAGTCAGTCCGCCGCGTTCAATCGCCAATGTTTCCGGTCGAATCCCAAGACGTCGGAGAGCCAGTTTTGAACGTGATTACCCCCGCTCGCTACCCATTCTTGAGTGGTGGAGGGGAAGCCGCCGAGATCATCGCGAGCTTCGACTGGGCGGCGACGCCGCTGGGTCCGATCGAGAACTGGCCGGCAAGCCTTAAAAATACGATCGCGCTCATCCTGCGCTCGCCGGTCCCGATCGTGACATTGTGGGGCGAGGACGGGATCATGATCTACAATGACGGCTATTCCACCTTCGCCGGTGGCCGCCACCCCAACCTGTTCGGCTCCAAGGTCCGGGAGGGCTGGCCCGAGGTCGCCGACTTCAACGACAACATCATGAAGGTGGGGCTCGCCGGCGAGACGCTGGCCTATCGAGATTTCCCGCTGACGCTTTACCGGCACGGCGGCAACCCTGAGCAAGTGTGGCTCAACCTCGACTACTCCCCGCTCCTGGGCGAGGACGACAGACCAGCCGGCGTCATGGCCATCGTCATCGAAATCACGGACAAGGTGCGGATCGAGCGCGAGCTCGAGGCCGAACGCAAGAGCCTGAAACTCATGTTCGAGCAGGCGCCCGGATTCATTGCGATGCTGAGCGGACCGGAGCATCGCTTCACCATGGTGAATGCGGCCTACCGGGCGCTGGTCGCCGGGCGTGATGTCGTCGGACGGAAAGTTGCGGAAGCGCTCCCGGAAGTGGTCGAGCAGGGCTTCGTTCGGTTGCTCGATCAGGTTTATGCTTCGGGCGAGCCCTATATCGGGCGCGGCGCGCCGGTCAATCTGCAACACGGTCCGGAGGGCGTCCTTGGCCAGCGTACTCTCGATTTCATCTACCAGCCGATCGTGGCGGGCGACGGCGCTACGACCGGCATCTTCATCCAGGGTCACGATGTCACCGAGCAGCACGAGACCGAGAAGGCGATCCGCGCCGAGTCTCGTAAGCTCGACGTGTTGAACCGCACGGGCGCAGCGCTGGCCGCTGAGCTTAATGTGGACAAGATCGTGCAGATCACCACCGACGCCTGCACTGAGATCGTGGACGCCGAGTTCGGCGCCTTCTTCTACAACGTCATCAACGACAAGGGTGAGAGCTACATGCTGTACGCTCTCTCTGGCGTGTCGAGAGAGCACTTCGACAAATTTCCCATGCCGCGCAATACGGCCGTGTTCGAACCGACTTTCAAGGGCGCTGGCGTCGTCCGCTCGGATGACATCCGCAAAGACCCTCGTTACGGGAAGAACGATCCCCATTACGGCATGCCCAAAGGACATTTGCCGGTGCGGAGCTATCTCGCCGTGCCGGTCGCCTCGCGGTCCGGGGAGGTGATTGGCGGACTGTTCTTCGGGCACGCCGAGCCGGCAAAGTTTATCGACGACCACGAGGAGCTTCTGGTCGGCATTGCCGGCCAGGCGGCCACAGCCATCGACAATGCGCGCCTATATCAGGCCGCGGAGCGCGAGGTCGCGGAGCGTCGCCGCGCCGAAGAAGCCCTTCAGGTTTTGAACAACACGCTCGAGCAGCGGGTTCACGACGAAGTCAACGCCCGCTCCAAGGTCGAGGAGCAGCTCCGCCAAGTCCATAAGATGGAGGCGGTCGGGCAGCTCACCGGCGGCATCGCGCACGACTTCAACAACATGCTCGCCGTCATCCTGGGCGGTCTTAACCTCTTGCAACGCAAGCTGGCGCGGGGCGAGACTGATGTCGATCGGTTCGTCGAAGGCGCCATCGACGGCGCCCAGCGTGCGGCGACGCTGACGCAACGGCTCCTCGCGTTCTCCCGTCAGCAACCCCTTTCACCCGAGCCTCTGATCATCAACAAGCTGGTCGCCGGCATGAGCGAGCTGCTTGACCGTACGCTTGGCGAGCACGTCAAGGTCGAGACTGTGCTGGCCGCGGGCTTATGGCAGGTTAAGGCCGATCCGGCGCAACTTGAAAACGCGATCCTCAATCTCGCCGTCAACGCGCGCGATGCAATGCCGGGCGGCGGCAGGCTCACCATCGAGACCCAGAACGCATTCGTGGATGACGCTTACGCGCGGGAATACGCGATCAAAGCCGGGCAGTACGTGATGATCGCCGTCGCCGACACGGGCGCAGGAATGGCGCCCGAGGTGATCGCAAAGGCCTTCGACCCCTTCTTCACGACCAAAGGCGCCGGGAAGGGGACGGGTCTCGGCCT
>DATDHT010000398.1:0-10832 GCA_036521435.1 Roseiarcus sp. | reverse complement strand
GCATCGGCCTCCGCCACGGCGAATTGCGCCGCCGCTGGCAGCGGTGGCGCGAGATGAATGCGCCCTCAGGGCTTCGCCCGTGAGAGCGCAGCCGCGCGTCCCGCGGCAGCATAGAGATTGAGCCTCGAATAGACGCCGAAGCCCGACCCGTCGTCGAGGAAGCCGCCGCCGGGCCCTTCTGTCTCCGTTAGGATCTTGTTCGCTTCGTCAAGGCTGAGTTTGGGGAAAGCTACGGTCAGCAGGTAACCGGCCTCGTGCGCGAGCTCGCCAACATCCTCCACCTTGTTCGCGGTCTCGGGATGCGCGACGCCGAGCCCGTAGGTTTGCGTTGTCGCGTAGAAGGCCCCGTTCATCGCCGGCGCATTGAAGCGGCCGGTGTCCTGACGCGCGCATACCGCGATTGTATCGCCGCAGGCAGCCTCGAGCGCCTTCGTCATATCGGCCCGCGCCGTCACAACCGCCGCCCGGAAATCTTCGATGGTCTCGGGAACGAGAGGCTCGGACGTTGCGGTCGCCCGGGCGAAGTCCTTCAGCGGCCGGCCGACATAGGCTGGATCGTTGGCGAGCAGATGCGCGAGATCGTAGGTCGCGACGGTTCGCCCGCCGAGCACGTCCATCGCGTAATGCGCCCCCATGATGATGCGGTCGTTGCCGTATTCCGCGGCGCGCGCGACCATCTCCTGAAAGCGATCGGGCACGAGTTCGGCGAGCAGGAGCGAGCCCATGTAGCCGTAGGTCGTGTGCCCGCTCGGGAAGGATGGGCTGTTGATCAGGTTCATGATCGGGCCGCGGTTGTACACATGGTTGTCGGCTGGAACATTGAAGTAGTCCGGCCCCACGATTGGCAGAATGGTCGGCTCGGTCTGAAACGGGCGGGAGTCGCCGTAGAGATCGGCGCCAGGCGTTCCCGCCGGGCGCCCATAAGCCCGGCCGAACGGATCGGGCACGCCGTCAATAGCCTTGAAGATGGCCAGGGCCTCGTCGGAAACCGGTTTTTTGCCGTTCGTCGTGCCGTTGGCGAAGAAATATTTGCCCGCGTTGGAATCCGATCCGCTTGTCGAGTTGGCATAGGCGATCACATCCGAGACGGACTTGGAGATGTTGGTGAAGCGCTCCCGATCGAGATAATGCGCGCGCGCCTCATAGGCCGCGCCCAAGGTCGTGCCGAAGCCGTCGGACAGCTCCACGAGATTGCCGTCGGTGATGAAGGCGTCACGCAAAGCCTGCTGCTGCTGTTCCGCGAACGGCAGCAGGGTCGGTTGGCGAATAGCGCCGGTCTGGATGCCGCCGGTAACGGTGAAGTTCGAGCCCAGGGCCGCCATTCCGTCGTCGGTGTTCGAGAGGGCGGAGACGGGAGCCAGGCCCTTGAGAGCGGCCATGTTGGGCACGCTCTGCGCGTCGGCCGCGGCACCGCCCATGATGAAGGCGAAAAGCCCGATTCCGCATCCCAGTCTGATCATCGCGCCCTCCTGCCCCACTCGCGGTTTTTTACGCGATTGTCACCAGATCCTTGTGCCTCATCGAGACTATACACGACTCCGCGGGAACTGGCAGTTAGGCGCCAGTCCCCCGGTCCGCGCATTGGCGCATTCTGTTTGCCGTCCAAGGCCGCCAAGCCGGCCTCGGCGCGTTAATCGCTTTCTCAGCCGCCAACCTGCGCCATCACGCTCGGGCTTCCCGTTTCGCATGCCTACGATTTGCATCGGCGTGTGGGGATGATTGTGGTCGTCCATGGCATAGGTTCGGCCCAGCAATGATGGCACCGTCGTGGTCTTCAGCGCGCGCTCGATGTCTTGCGCCTTGTCAGAGTTGGCGCGGCGGATCGCCGCGACAATGAGATTGGTCGCCTCGTAGGCGAAGAACGAGCGCTGGGTCGGCATGATGCCGTATTGCCCCCGGTAAGCCTGAACGAATCCTGCACGCCCGGCGTTTCGATCAAAGGATTGAAGACCGTGATGCTCGTCGCGCCGTCGAGGCTGCCGGAGGCGAGAACTCCGGAGACACAGCGCCTGCAGCGACTGGGAAATCGATGCGTCCGGTGATGGGAACGCTTGATCCGGACTGCTCATAGGCGCGAAAGAAAGGCGCCGTCGAAGGGCCCAGCACCGTCACGACCCGATCGGGCGCAAGCGCCTTAAGCTCACTCAGCAACGGAGCAAGGTCTAACTCAAGTGCATGATCGCTTGCGCGGACTGCTCCAGGAGCGGGTGGATGAGGTGCGAAAGGCCGCTTCCGTCAAACCGATGTCGCGAGATTGGGGCGCTCGCGGGTCCCCTGGACCGGCCGCCCGTAAACGTTACTTCCCAAATAGCAAAGGGCTTAACGTCGCGCCGCAACACACCGCGCCCGAGTTCGGCAGCTTCGAGACCGTCGGGTCCGGAAACCCGCGGAATCCTTGGCTTCTCGTGATCCAAAACAGCGGCCGAAAACAGTTCCGCCATTGGCGACGGCGCTCAGGCAGCGAGCGCATGACCCGAGTTAGGCGCGGGAAAAGGCCCAAAAAGCCGCAGCGCCGCTGACAGAAACTTTAGCATTTCGGCAAATCGCCCAAGACCCGTTAGTAGTACATAAACCCGCCCGTTGTTTGATGTCCCTAGTTTTCACCCGGGGCGCACGGTCTTAACCCAGACTCGCGGGCTTCGATAAAATGTGGGGCCGTCCCCGTGTCGACATTCGGTTTTGATCGCCTGTTGCGTAATCGCCGCGGCAATGTCGCGATGATGTATGCGCTCGTCGCGCCGGTCCTTGTGTTCGGCGGCGGAGCGGCGATCGACTATGGCCGGGCGGCGCAAATTCACACCAAACTGAACGCCGCGGCCGACGCCGCCGCGCTCGCCGCGCTGACGCCGACGATGCTACAGCAAAGCACGGACGTCGCCCAGGCCGCCTCCAGGGCAATGTTCAACGGTCTGACCGAAGGTATCCCGGGCCTGACCATCGGCGCGACGCAGGTGACGGTCACCATCACCCAAGGCGCCAACAACTCGCTCATTCGCAACGTCTCCGTCAGCTACTCGTCCTCGGTCAACACCATCTTCGCTCAAGTGCTAAAGACACCGACGCTGCCCATTTCGGGCTTATCGCAGGCGAGCGCGCAGGCGCCGCCCAATATCGACTTCTACGTCCTGCTCGACAATTCGCCCTCCATGGTGCTGCCATCGACGGCGGCCGGCATCACACAAATGGAAAGCCTGACTACGCAGGAAGAGACTGGCGGCTGCGCCTTCGCCTGCCATCATGCGTCTACCAACACAAACAGCGATACGAAGGGCAACCCTTGCGTCGACGGGACGACGCCAACTTTGAGCGCCCCCCCTCCTTCGACGTCGAGGGGAAACTCCTATTGCACGACCGCGCACGGCGGGCAGATCGACAACTACAAGCTCGCCCGGAACAACAACATCACCCTTCGCCTGGACGAGCTGAACAGCGGCATTTCCACCCTGCTCCAGACCGCATCGACGACGGCCAGCTCGACGGTGTTCGCAACTCCGCCGAAATATCGGTTTTCGATCTACTCCATGGATAGCCTGTGGCAGATCGGCCTCAACCCGCTCATGGCCTTGACCTCCAATTACACCTCCGGCTGGACGACGGCTTCGGCCAATTTCGGCGTGATGGAAATGTATTCGAACAACAACGATTGCGCCAACGCGGCATGCGCTTCGGGCACAACAACCCCCGGTGGCGACGTCGCCACCAACTATGACGACTCGTTGAACAAGCTCAGCCAGGCGAGCTATATCCCCAACCCCGGCAACGGCACCAACCAGAGCGGCGACAAGCCGCAGGAAGTGCTGTTCATCGTCACCGACGGTGTCGAGGACGAGTTGAGCGGCGGCAATCGCCTTGAGCAAGCGATCAACGACCTTGGCAACGCGCCTTTCGGCAATTCGTCGGGAACCAATTGGTGCACGACGATCAAGAATCGTGGAGTCAAGATTGCCATCCTCTACACAGCCTATCTGGCGGTTCCAACCGACAGCTGGTACACGCAACACATCGCGCCGGTCCTATCGAGCATCGGCCCTGCCTTGCAGGCCTGCGCGTCGCCCGGCTTGTTTATCGACGAGGCAAACGACACGCACATCGGACAGGACCTTGCCGACCTGTTCAACTCGGCCGCGGCCCCCGGTCACCTGACACAATAGGGCTGGGACCAAATCCTCCGGTCAAATCCAGCCAAAGATGCTTGGATTTGACGGCTCGGGCGAGCCAACGAGATCGCGCGCCCTGCCGGCGCACAAGTTTACGCTAGCTAATTATTTCAGTAACTTAGCTGCGCTTTCGCGCAACTTTTTCGTCCTCGAATGATTCCGTCACCGCGATTCCGGGCGCGTGCGTGAGCGCAAGCGGCGGCGATGTCGCTGCGATTTCTTGCACCGCAGCCGGTGGGGCCAGGCGCGCTGGACCAACATTGACGCCGTGGTAGAGGTTCAGCTCCCTCACAACATTCACGAACGGCGCGATCGCCTTCAGATCTCCCTGCTCCAGGGAAACGTCGGCGCAACGCAGCGCCTTGGTCAGCCGCGCGATCTGGAGATGGGCATAGTCTTCTGGCGCATCGAGCTGCCGCTTCGCTAACGCTTGACCGATGGCGCGACGGACCGCCGACGGGCTTCTCCTGGTGTGGCTCGCGATCTGCTCGATGCTGTAGCCCGACACAAGCAGATCGAAATAGACTTCTCGCCTCTCGATCAATCGGGCGCGGAGGCGCTTGCCGGCCGCCCGCTTGCGCGCCCGATCCGAGGTTGGTGTCGATTCATCGGCCATAAACGCGCTCGTGTTTTGTCAATTTAGATGCATTGTACTCTAAATTCTATTTTCCAGCAATCCATTGTTTCGATAATGTCTCAGAATTTTGGCTTTGCTGAAATCGGAGCATTGAGATTTGCGGCGACGTTGGCCGGTCGCGGCCGACCTATGTTGGCGGCATGGGTGGAGAAGGCCATGACCCTTGTCGTAAGCGGCGCCCTCGCCTTTTTTGGCAATCAAGACGCGGCGCGTGAGCGCGGTCGTTGGGTGAATCGCGATCGCGAAAAACGGCAAGGCTCGGCCGCAAACATCAAAACGAAAGGAGGGTTGAGGTGAGCAACGAGCCAATGGCGCCCGTTCCCCGCCTACCCTGTTCCGGTAGCTTCTCCAACGGACCCGGCTGGGGGGACTGAACCACTTTGAATGTGGGGCACAGATTTTCGGTAGCGCGATTCACGGGCCTGGCTCATAGTGTTCACCATGAGTGACCCGGCCACCGATCCGACATTCGAAGCGGCCGAACTCAAGGACGGAAGCGGATGGTATGTGCGCTTGACGCGCCCGAATATGCTGCCGCAGCACATCGGCGATTTCAAAACGGAAGCAGAAGCGCGCGAGTGGATCGGCGCCAAGTCGGCGGAATGGCTGGAAAGATACGGGGCCAGCTAGCGCGCGTAAGATTCCCAAGCGCCCGCGCCACCCTGACCGATGCGCGAAGCGCGACAGCTACAGGCCAGTTGAAGAAGAAGTCCGAACCGCGCCTCAATGCGGACGCGACGCCTCCATCAAAGCGCTTCCCCTTCGTCACTGCACCGTGATCGGGCTCGCGACGCGCGGGATCATGATGATCGAATCGTGCAGGTTGATCGTACCAACCGAGAAATAGATTCCGGTCGCCTGGAACGGATAACTCACCTCGCCCAGAACGACGTAATTGGTCGGGACGGTATTGGCGGCAATACTGCCGCACGCGGCATTGTTATTGGAGCCTACGCTGGAAAAGGCGGAGGCGATCGATGGATCGATCGAAATCTGACTGCCCGTCGTGCGCGCTGTTCCGTTCGCGTTCGGCCAGCTGCCGCAGACCGTGCCAGTCGCGGTCCCGTTCGAGGTGGTCACCAGCAACTGCGACACCACGACCGCGGCGCTGCTGCCATCGTAAGGGTAGAGGATCAGGTTCGGATAGGCGAGGATCTGGTTGAGCTCCGCCGCGGTAATCGTCGACGTGTTGACATCGTTGGCTTGGGCAAAAATATTTGAAACCGTGGTCGCGGCCAGCGTCACTTTGCGCTGCACGCTATAGGCTTGCCCGCCAAAGACGACGAGGCTCATCAGCATGAGCGCGATTGGCAGGATGAGCGCCAGCTCAACAGCCGCCAGGCCTTCCGCATCAGCGAGGAACACGCGCACTTCAGGGCGGAGTTTGCGCGCAATGCGGATCGTCTCGCTCATCCTACGCACCCGAGGACGTTGGGCTCGGTGCGGAATACTTGGGTCGACGTCATCAGCATCTTGCCGTTGCCCATGTTCGAGAAATTGAGGCCCAGGGGGCCGCCGTAGACCGGCCACGGATACATCACCACCAGCAGCATGTCGGTGCAGGTGGCGGGGGCGACATCGATTGTCGGGCTGCCGACGGGGTTCCCGTGCGAGTCGAATGTCGGCAGCAGAGCGCTGACATTTGTCGTGCCGGCGGGCAGAGGCTCGAGTTCGACTGTCATCTGCCCGCAGTTGAAGAGCGCGGTCAGCTCATTGCAGATTTCGGTTTTGAACTGCGCGGCTGTCAGCGACGAGGTCTGATTGGTGAGAACGAACCTCGCCGCCGTTTCCGCCCCGGATTCAAAGTACGCCTTGGCTAGGAAGATCGACCCCGCCTGCAGAGTGGCGAGCACGACGCCGATAAAAATGGGAAAGACCAGAGCGAATTCGACCGCCGGCGAACCGGCCTCGTCACCGGAAAACCTTCGCGCCAAGCGGCTCACGCCAGCGAAGAATTTGCCCACTGGTTCCATCCTCGCCACAAACCTGTCCCGAGGGAGAAATCCTGCGCGCGAAGGCGTTACTTCATCCTTATCCTAGATGTGGAATTTTGATGAATATGCGAACCAATGGCGCGCGGAATCGGAAGGAATCCGGCCTTTCGTTATTAACGTTGCGGGAGCGCTAAGAAAGATGCTGAAAGCGCGCGCGTCGCGAGAGCGCCCCGCTCGCTCCGCCGTCCACTCCCTCTCCGTCCTCCGAGAAGGCGTTTGAGATCGCGGATGACTCAGGTGGCCTCACATGGCGTCAAAGCTCCTCGATTTTCTGCCGCATGACCGGGCATAACTAGATCCCTGGAGTTATCGATATTTCCCAGTATATACAACGCTAAATCGTTGCGGCTGAGGTCAAGCCTTAGTACTTTCGCATGGCCTAAACCGTCGCGTTTAGGGAGGCGCGGGATGACGATTCCTCACGAGCCCTGGCTCGTGGCTCTTTCCATTGCGATCGCCATTCAGGGCAGCTTCGTGGGCTTGTCGCTCGCGCGCAGCATCGACTCGGCAGAGGGCTTCCACCGCAGGCTCGCCATCGCCGGATCGGCGATCACACTCGCGACCGGCGTCTGGTCGATGCACTTCGTCGCCATGCTTGCCGCGAATTTCCCGAGCGCGGTCGACTATCTCGTGCTTCCGACGCTGATCTCCTTCCTCATCTGCGTCCTTGTGGTCGGAATCGGCGTTTATGCCGCGCACATGCCTGGGCCGCCGGCGTTTCGGATCGGCACAGGCGCCTTGGCGATGGGCCTCGGCGTCAGCCTCATGCACTATGTCGGAATGTCGGCGGTGCATCTGGCCGGACCGACGTCGTACGTTCCTTCCTATGTGGTCGCGTCCATCGCAGTGTCGATCGCGGCCAGCGCCTTTGCCTTATGGACGATCGACAGGCGGCCGACCCGGCCGCGGTTGTTCCTCGGGGCGATCGCGCTCGGCCTGGCGATCGCCGGAATGCACTACACGGCGATGGCCGGAATGCGCCTCGACCCGCTCTGTTACGACGTTTCGCGTTTCGTCGGCGCCGAGTCGGCGCTGTCGCGCAACGCGCTGGCGCTGCTCGCCACGGTCGTGGCGTTCGGCGTGTCGGGCGCCTTTCTCCTCTCGCTCGTGCCGGATGCGAGCGAGCCCCGAAGCGCCGCGCCGGCACGGGTGGAGGCCGGATCGCCGATAGCCGCGGCGGGTCTCACGCCGACGCCGTTCCAAGGGGCGCCTTCCGGCGAGCCGCCGCCTGTCGAGCAGGCTATCGGTCGAGCCGCCTCGATCCGGGTCGAGAAGGATGGCCGCCGACGAGACATCGCCGTGAGCGACATCTACGCCGTCCGCGCCAATGCTCACTACACCTACGTCCACGACGGCGAGAAGGAATATTTCTGCACGCTATCGATCAGCGCGCTTGAGGCGCGCCTCGATCCGAAAGCGTTCTTGAGGGTTCACCGCAGCTACATCGTGTCCGTCGATCGCATCGCGAGGGTCAAGCGATCGGGCGAAGCCGGCATAGCCGAGCTCGGATTGCCCGTGCGTTGCAGCATCCCGATCGCGCGCGCCCACTACCGGCAGGTCAAGCTCAGAATCCGCGCAGTCGCCGGCTGAATCGGGCCGCGGCGTCCTCAAATGCGTCATAGGCTCTGACGCATTTCGTGCACTGGACTCGCTGTTGGCGCCTTTTCCGCGGCGCCCGTTCATCCGTCGTTGATCGGGCGGCCCGGCTGGCCGACTCTCTCACGCACGCGAATATGTAGCCGCGGTCGATGACCGCGGCGGCCGCGCTCGCCGAGCCTGGCTACAAAGCTACAAGTTACAAAGTGGGAGGATGCCTTGATCCCCGGATCCTTCGAGTATCATCGGCCGGCCAGTCTGTCGGAAGTGGTCGCGCTGCTCGGCCAGCTCGATTCCGACGCGCGCCTGGTCGCCGGTGGCCACAGCCTCATTCCGATGATGAAACTGCGTCTCGCCGTCCCGAGCCATCTCGTCGATCTCGCGGGCGTCCCGGAGTTGAAAGGGGTGCGCCTCGAGGGAGGCGAGATCGTCATCGGCGCGATGACCACCCAGCACGAGATCATTGGCAGCGAATTGCTGGCGCAGCACGCGCCCATCCTGCGTGAGACGGCCGAAGTGATCGCCGATCCGCAAGTGCGTTATCTCGGCACGATCGGCGGCAATGTCGCCAATGGCGACCCCGGAAACGACATGCCGGCGCTGATGATGACGCTTGGCGCGACTTATATGTTGCGAGGCGCGAGCGGCGAGCGACGCGTGGCGGCGCGCGACTATTATCTCTCGCCATACGAAACCGCCGCTGAGCCCGGCGAGGTGCTCGCTGCCGTCCGTGTCCCCGTGCCCCCCGCGGGTCACGGCTGGGCGTACGAGAAGCTCAAACGCAAGGTCGGCGACTACGCGACCGCAGCCGCCGCCGTGATCCTCACCCTCTCGGCAGGCAAAATCGCGACCTGCGCCATCGGCCTCACAAACGTCGGCGGAACGGCGCTCTATGCTGCCGACGCCGCGGCGTCGGTCGTCGGGACCGCGCTCGACAAGCCAACCCTCGCACGGGCGGCAGCGGCAGCGACGGCCATCGCCGAGCCCGCTGCCGACGGACGCGGCTCGGCTGAATATCGCGCCAAGATGGCGGGCGTCATGACCGCGCGGGCGCTCACGCGCGCTCTTGCCCGCGCCAAATCCTGAAAGGCTCCGCCATGTCTCTCACCAATGTCAGCATGACGATCAACGGCAAGTCGATGTCGGCCGCCGTCGAGCCCCGGACGCTGCTCATCCATTACCTGCGCGAGAACCTCGGTCTGACGGGAGCGCACATCGGCTGCGACACCTCCCATTGCGGGGCCTGCACCGTCGACGTCGACGGAAGGTCGGTGAAATCCTGCACCATGTTCGCGGTCCAGGCCGCGGGCGCAAATGTTCTCACCATCGAGGGCATGGCCGGCGCCGACGGCGCGCTCAGCGCGCTGCAGGAAGGCTTCCGGGAGATGCACGGGCTCCAGTGCGGCTATTGCACGCCCGGCATGATCATCCGCGCCCATCGGCTGTTGCAGGAGAACCCCAACCCGTCCGAGAGTGAAATCCGCATCGGCATTTCGGGCAACCTCTGCCGTTGCACCGGATACCAGAACATCGTGCGCGCCATCCAATACGCCGCCGCCAAGATGGCCGGCCTCGAATTCAAGGAAGCCGCGGAATGAACGACGCCCCCTCTCCCACTTCGCTTGAGCGCGCCGAAAAACTGCAAGGCATGGGCTGCAAGCGCAAGCGCGTCGAGGACGTGCGCTTCACCCAAGGGCGCGGCAATTACGTCGACGACATCAAGCTTCCGGGCATGTTGCACGGCGACTTCCATCGCTCGAGCCACGCCCACGCGCGCATCGTCAAGATCGACACTTCGAAGGCGAAAGCCGTGCCCGGCGTCGTCGCCGTTCTCACCGCCGAGGACCTGAAAGGCGTCAATCTCGCCTGGATGCCGACGCTCGCCGGCGACGTCCAGATGGTGCTCGCCGACGGCAAGGTTCTGTTCCAGAACCAGGAGATCGCCTTCGTCGTCGCCACCGACCGCTATATCGCCGCCGACGCCGCCGACCTGGTCGAAGTCGAATATGAAGCGCTTCCCGTGCTGGTCGACCCATTCAAGGCGATGGATGAGGGCGCTCCCGTTCTGCGCGAAGACATCAAGGACAAGAAAGACGGCGCGCATGGGCCGCGCAACCATCCCAACCACATCTTCAATTGGCAGGTGGGCGACAAGGAGCTGACTGACGCCGCCTTCGTGAAGGCCGAGGTCTCGACCAAGGACCTGTTGAGTTACCAACGCGTCCACCCCTGCCCGCTCGAGACCTGCCAGTGCGTCGTCAGCTTCAACAAGATCACCGGCGACCTGACGATCTACGGCACGTTCCAGGCGCCCCATGTCATCCGCACGGTCGTCGCGCTGATCGCCCCCGTGCCGGAGCAGAAGATCCATGTGATCTCGCCCGACATCGGCGGCGGCTTCGGCAACAAGGTCGGCGCCTATCCGGGCTATATCTGCGCCGCGGTCGC
>DATDHT010000397.1:0-9997 GCA_036521435.1 Roseiarcus sp. | reverse complement strand
GGTTCCGGCGAGCGGATCGATCGAAAGAATCTGGGACGACATGAGCGTCGCGGCGATGGCGGAGAGCGCGCCTGAAACCACGTAGGGCAGGACGCTGTAGAACAGCACGCTAAGGCCCGCGGTGCGCGCCGCTTCGCGGTTGGAGCCGACCGCATAGATCGTGCGCCCGCCCTTGGTGTCGGTGAGGTAGGCCCAGGCGAGCGCGTAGAGCACGAGCACGGTCAGGACGTTGGTCTGGATGCCGAACACCTCCGTATAGACGAGATCGTTCAGTTGCGGCGGGATGTCGCTGATCGACGTCTGGCCCGAAAATATGTAGGCAAGGCTCCTTCCGATCGCCATGACTCCAAGGGTAATGACGAAGGCCGCGAGGTCGAAATAGGCGATCAACAATCCCGAGAAGAGCCCGATGCCGGCGCCGGAAAGCGTCGCGAGCGCGATGGCGACGGCAATCGAGAAGTGATGCAAAGCTAGGCCGAGGATGACCCCGGTCAGGCCGACGACGGAGCCAACGGAAAGGTCGATGCCGCCGGTGAGAATGACGAAGGTCATGCCGATCGACACGATTCCGACGGATACGGATTGGTCGAGCAGATTGAGCAGGTTGTTGGTTTTGAGAAAGTAAGGCGAGAGCAGCGATAGCGCGACGGCGATGATGATCGCCAGCGCCAGCATCCTCAGTTCGAGGGGCGCGGAACGAAGGCCAAATCTTCGTGCGGGGGTGCGCTCGAAACTGGGCTCGATCGGTTTCGAGGATTCTTGGGTCATAGCGTCGCGCGAAAGCGGTCTTGAATCGCAGAGCGCATCGCCTCGGCCGGCGGGGCGGCGCCGTCGGGCCGGATCACGACGCCGATCGATCCCAGCTCATGGCCGCGATGGCTGTGGACATCGACCAGCAGGCTCTGGAGGCCGCTTGTCGGGTCGACCACGAAATCCGAGACGCGCGCCCTTAAAGCGGCAGAGATCGGCGTCTCGTCAAATCGCGGCGCGGACCCAGCGCTGAGCGAAGGATCGGCCTTCGGGTTCGCGGTCGCCGTGTTGAGGCAGAAGACACGATCTTTGTCGAGGATCGCCCAGAACGCCGCACCGTCGCATTGATTGGCGAGTTCCTGCAGCAGGCGTCGGTAACGCTCCATCGAGGCGCGAGGCGCGGCCAAGAGCGTCAGCTTCTCCTCATCGAGATAAGCACTCGGGACGTCCGCGATCGACGCGCCATCGCTGACCACGATCACGCGATCGGCCAAACCCAGCAGTTCCTCGAATTCGGACGAAACGATGAGGATCGCCGCGCCGGTCGCGGCGATGTCGTTCAGGATCGCGTAGATCGAGGCCCGCGTGGCGATGTCCACGCCCTTGGTCGGCTCGTCGAGGATCAACACCTTGGGCTCCAGCATGAGCCATCGCGCGATGATGATCTTCTGCTGCATGCCGCCGGAGAAGTTCAAGAGGTTCGGCTCGGCCAGCCGATCGGACGGCAATTCGAGGCGCGCCATGAGTTCGTCGATCTTCTTTTCCCGCTTGCCATAGCCGAGCCCGAACCCGCGATGCGCGCCGAGATGGGCGAGCAGAAGATTCTCGCGCACGGAGAGGTCCGGCACGATGGACTGGCGGCGCCGGTCCTCGGCGACGAATCCGATGCCGGCGCGGATTGCCTCGGTCGGAGAGCGCGGCGCGAACGGCCGTCCTTCATACAGCACCTCGCCACCGGCGCGGGGGCGCAGGCCGAAGAGCGTCTCGACCGTCTCGGAGCGTCCGGCGCCGACCAAGCCGCCGAGACCCAGGATCTCGCCGCGATGCAAATCGAATGAGATGTCGCGCACCATCGGAGGCGCGCGAAGGGCGCGCACGGACAGAACGGGCTCGCCACGCGCGTCAACGGATGCGGACGAGGCCGCATAGATTGAGCCTAGATCGCGGCCGACCATCAGGCGCACGAGCTCCGTCTGGTTCAGGCTCGAAGTGGGCCGCGAGGCCGCGACTGTGCGCCCTTCGCGCATGACCGTGATCTCGTCGGAGATCGCGAACACTTCCTCCAGACGGTGCGAGACGAACACGATTGAGCATTGCGCGGCTTCGAGCCGCGCGATCACATCGAAGAGGCGCTCGACTTCGCTTGGGCTCAGCGAAGCGGTGGGCTCATCGAAAATGATGAGGTTGGCTTTCAGCGCGAGCGCTTTCGCAATCTCGACGAGTTGGCGCTGGGCGGCGGAAAGGTCACGCGCCTCTGCGTCGAGCGAGACCGCGCGCTCTTGACCGAGGTCGGCGAGAATCTCGGTCGCCCGCCGTCGCATCGTCGGGCGCGATAGCCTGCCGGGCCGGCCGAGATCAGGGAGAAAAATGTTTTCCAGCACCGAGAGGTCCGGCGCGAGGCTGGTCTCCTGCATGACCATGGCGATGCCTGCGTCGAGCGCCTCGCGCGGGCTGCGGACGTCTCGCGGTTCGCCGCGATAAAGGATCTCGCCGCCGTCGCGGCGGACGTGGCCGGAAATGACACGGGAGAGCGTCGACTTGCCCGCGCCATTGGCGCCCAGGAGCGCATGGGTGACGCCCGGCCGCAAGGTGAGGTTTGCCCCGACGAGCGCGCGCGTTTGCGCGAAGCTCTTCGAGATCGCACGCGCTTCCAGAAGCGGAGTTCCCGGGTCTTTCATCGTTTAACTTGGGCGAGGCCGGCGCTCACGCGCCAGCCCCCGTTTTTGTCACTGGATTTCGTTGGCGAACACTGTCTCTTTGATGGTCGGCAGAATCTGGTCGATGTTCTTGCTGGTGGCGACGACGATCGGAACCAGGATCTGCTTCTCGGGCGTCTGACCTTTCAGCGCAGCGACCAGAGATTCGCCGGACTTTTCGCCCATGAGATAAGGTTGCTGCATGCCGGAAGCGACGATCTCGCCCTTCTTCAGGAGGTCGACAAACTCCGGAATGCCGTCGAAGGCGGCAACGAGAAGCGTGCCGTCACGGTGACCGGCCTTGATCGCGCGCAGCGCGCCGAGAGTCGGCTGGTCGGTCTGAATGAACATGGCCTTCATGTCCGGATTGGCGGTCAACATGTCCTGGGTGAACTTGAACGTCTCGTCGGCGGTGTAGGATTGCATCTGCTGCAAGCCCGCTTCTTTGGTGATTCCGGCTGTCTTCATCGCGTCGCGGAAGCCTGCGGTGCGTGCCTGGCCGTTCTTGCGCGCTTGAGAGATGGTAATGAGCCCCACGGAGCCGTCGGTCCAGCCCTTCTCCTTCAAGGCGGCGGCCAGCGCCTCGCCCACTCCGTGCGCGCCCTGATAATTGTCGGAGATGACGAACGAGACATATTCCCCGCTGTTGGTGCCGATGTCCGCGACGACGACCGGAATTTTTGCACGCGCGGCGAGGGCGAGCACGCTTGGCGCGGTGGAGCTGTCGGTTGGCGAAATGGCGATGCCGGCGACGCCGCGCGCGATCGCGTCCTGCGCGTTCTTGAGCTGGGTCTCGGCGCTGTTGTGTGAATCGAGCGCCGTATAGGAATAGCCGGCCTTCTTGGCTTCCGCCTCGATCCCCTTGGAGAGGTACCGCCAGAACGGCAAATCGAGCCCCGGCGTCAGATAGACGATCTCCTTCGTATCGGCGGCGCGCGCGGGCGCGCCGAATCCGATCGTTGTCGCGGCGAGCGCCGACACGACGGATATGAGACCTCGACGGCTGAGTTTCATTGTCTTTCCTCCCGATTTGCCGGACTCTCCGGCGTTGAAGATTGCGGCTGTGCTCCTGCGGCGCAGCCGAAATCAAGCACTCTTCTTCAGCTTCGGCTCGTCCGCGAGGATCTCGACCGTCGTTGCGTAGATCCGGTCGATATGCCGCCCGATGGCGTTCGTCGCCGCCCGCGGATCGCGGGCCTTCAGAGCGTTGAAGATCGCGACATGATCGAGATAGCTCTTCTCGATCGCGCCTGGCTGAGAGACAGCGGTCCGGCGGTGATCAAGCATGAACGTATAAAGATCGGTGACAAAGTCCGCGAGCAACGGGTTACCGCAGCTGCGATAGATCGTAAGATGGAATTCCCGGTCGCAGATCAGGAAGTGCACCGGATCGCGCATTGTTTGCTTCTGGATCGCAAGTGACTGTTCGAGGCGCGCAAGCGTCGAATCGTCGATGTGCGCGGCCGCCTCGGCGGCGACAGCGCGCTCGATCAGCAGGCGCGACTTATGCACGGAATCGAGCTCATAGGAATTGATCGCGCTCGGGCTGGCGACGCCGATCTTCAGCGTGTCGATCTTCCGGCTGACGACGCGCGTGCGCGAGCCCTGGCTGACCGCCACGACGCCGATCGCCGCCAGCGTCTGGATCGCGCCGCGCACGGTCTCGCGGCTAACCGACAAGAGCGCGGCGAGTTCTCGCTCGCTCGGCAGTTCTTCGCCGACCTGAAGGATGCCCGATGCGATGAGCGACGCAAGCTTGTCGCTAATCCGCTCGCGCACGGTGCGCCGGCCGATCTCCGCCCGCAGGAGCGGACCTCTCGAAAGAATGTTTGTCGGCGGCGCCCGCAAACCCGTGCCTTTGCTTGTCCAACTGCTGGTCTGGTGACCAGACCAGCATGACGCTTCACTGTCAAGCGGACGACTCTCACGAGCGGCGCCGGGATTGACCCAATCCAGGCGTGGCAGGGCCGCGACTCCTAGCAAGCTGACGCAAGTTGCTCTAAGCGCTCAGGGTCGCGTCGGCGATGGTTTCCGGAACGCCGGAGACAATCAATTCCAGCACTTCTTTTTCCGTCGTGTCGGCAATCGCGCGCTCGCCGACATTCCGCCCGCGCTTCAGCACCATCACCCGATCGCCGACCTCGAATATGTCGTTCAGGCGGTGGGAGATAATGATCTGCGAGACGCGGTGTCGCTTCAGCTCAAGCATCGTCTCCAAGAGACGATTGGTCGCGGTCACCGAGAGATTGGCGGTCGGCTCGTCGAAAATCACCACCTTGGGCTCAAAGGAAATGGCGCGCGCGATCGCCACGGACTGCTGACGGCCGCCCGACAGGCTTTCGACCTTCTGGTAGACCGAGTTCACGTCGACCTTCAGGCGATCAAGGATGGTTCGCGCGTCGTGATGCATACGGGGGCGGTCGACAAAGATCCCGAACCGGCGCGGCCACCGGCCGAGGAAGATATTCTGGCTGACATCCAGGTTTCCACACAGTGCGAAGTCCTGGTAAATCATCTCGATGCCGAGATCGCGGCTCTCGTGCGGACTCTTGAAATGCACGGGCTCTCCGTCGACCAGCACTTCGCCCGAATCCCGTTGGTAGGCCCCGGTCATAATTTTCATGAGCGTCGACTTGCCCGCCGAATTGTCGCCGACGAGACCGAGGACTTCTCCCGGCATCAGGGTCAGATGCACGTCGACCAGCGCTCTGACCGGGCCGAAGCTCTTGTCGATCGAACGCATCTCAACGACCGGGCGGCTCATGCCTTGGCCTCCTTAACGGGCTCAACGCGCGTCGGCTCTTCGATGACGCGCCTTCGGCCTAACCAAAGGCCTAGAATGTTGTGCTGGCGCAGCCAGATGTCGCCGATCACCGCGACGATCAGAATGAGGCCGATGAACACGTTCTGCCATTGCTGCGGCAAGACGAAGGACGAGCCATTCTTCAGGATGATCTGGAGCGACAAGAGCGAGCGGATGAGCGTGATGACCGCGGCCCCGGCGAGCGAGCCGATCATGGTGCCGTAGCCGCCGAAGATCGATCCCCCGCCGATGATGATTGAGGAGATGCTGTCGAGTTCGCGCAACTGGCCAGCGGTCGGAATGAAGCTGCGATAGAAGGCGTCGTAAATGATCCCGGCGCAAGCGGCGCAGATCGATGAGATCAAGAAAGAGGTGAAACGCACCCGCCGCGTATTGATGCCAGCGAAGTTCGCGGCGCGTTCGTTGCCGCCGATCGCGTAGACCTTCTCCCCGAAGGTGGTGTGAGCGAGCACGATTCCGGCAATCAGCGCCACGAGCAGGACGAAGATGGTCTGCATGCTGACCGCCTTGGCGACGGCGAGCCACAGGCCGCCACTCGGCGCGACGCCCATAACGTCGAGGAGTTCGAAAAGGTTTCGTCCGATGAGATTGAACGATTCCGGAAAACCATTGAGCTGGGTGCCGGCGACAATCGAGGAGCCAATTCCACGCGCCCAATAGAATGTCCCAAGCGTCGCTATGAACGCTGGCAGGCCGACATAGGCGGTGAGCCAGCCGTTGATGAGGCCGGCGACAACGCCGGCCAGGATTCCCCCGCCGACCGCGGCCAGCGGTCCCCAGCTCGTGTCCTTCATGATCACGGCGGCGACCGCACCGGAGAGCGCGAGCACCGAGCCGACCGAAAGGTCGATATCGCCATTGGCCATCACGAACGTAAGGCCGACAGCAAGGAGCCCAATTTCGGAGAAGGCGAGCAGGATCGCAAAGCTGTTGTCGAGGCCGGCCCAGAAATCAGGCCTCGCCCACAGACCGAAGAGCCAAAGCGCGACCATCAGGATCACGGCCGCCGCGTCCCGGCGGTAGAAAAATGCGGCGATCCCGCGTTTGCCCAAGCCCCGCGCCTGCACGCTCGCGCCGCGGGTCTGGACGCCCAAGATCGCGACGCCGCCGAGATCGGGGACCGGCGGCGCCGGCCGTCGGCGCAACCAGGCCCAGAGGCGGGGGATCGCGCGGCGTCGGACGAGCCATGGCTCGATCAGCACGGCGATGATGAGAATCATCCCAAGGCAAGCCGGAACTGCGCCAGGCGGCAGTTGTGTCACCGCCGCCACCTGCGCGGTCGAGCCGTCGCCAAGGTCGATCGTGCGGGTGGTGGGGATGCCTTCGCGCAGAACCTTGTCGATGAGCCCGATGAGGATCGCGCCGAGGCAGGAGCCAAGGATCCGTCCTCGGCCGCCGAAGATCGCCGCTCCGCCAACGATGACAGACGAAATGGCGATGAGCTCCAGGCCAAAGCCGGCCAGCGGGTCCGCGTCTTTGTTTTGCGCGACGCTCATGAGGCCCGCAATAACCGCACAGAGCGAAGAGAGGACATAAGAACGCATGCGCACAAAGCGCGTGTTGATGCCGGCGTAACGCGCCGCTTGTTCGTTGCCGCCGACGGAATAAGTCGTCCAGCCGATCGTGGTGTAGGCAAGCGCCGCCGCGGCGATCACGGCCATGATGATGAACAGGATGATTTGATTGTTGAAGCCGAGCGCGTTGATCTCGCCCAAATGGAAGAATGCGGGATAATCCCCAGCCTTGATTTCGAAGGCGATGTTCTTGCCGCCGGTGAGGCCGAGGATCACGCCGCGGCCGATGAACAACATCGTCAGTGTCGCGATGAACGCCGGCACTTCCAGGACCGTGACCATGAAGCCGTTGATCAGCCCGATCGTCAGCCCCATGACGAGGCACCAGGACACGGCCGTCCAGACGCCCATGTCGAAGTAGGTCGGCGCGAAAATCATGCCGAAGATCGTCGCCGTTAGGCCGAAGGTCGACCCGACCGACAGATCCAGCTCCTTGTTGGCGATGACGAAGGTCATGCCGATTGCGAGCACGCCATAGCGCGAGGCGTCACGCAGGACAGAAAAGAGCGCGCCGGTCGATCCGAAGAAGTCGGGATTGAGATAGAGCCCAGCCGCGTAAAGGACCGCCATAATGGCGAGGAGGCCGACCTCCCAGCCTCCGAAGAGGAGGGGAGCCTCGCGCCCCAGGTCACGAACGCTTGCGTCGTCGGTGAAAGCGGTCATCTACGCTGCTGCTTGGTGTGACGCCGCACGGACGCTGCGCCGAAGGCGCGTGAGCGAAGCCTCAAGCCCCTCTCACGCGCGCGGACGAAGCGTTCAGTTCTCGAAACGCTTGCCGACCTTGTCGACATTGTCCTTGGTTACGACCTGCGCGCGCGTGTCCAGGTTCGCGGCCGCAATGTTGCGATCAAGTTGCAGGTAGAGCTGAACGACCGGATAGAAACCCTGCAGGAAAGGTTGCTGCCCAAGCGAGCCTTGCAACGCGCCGGTCTTGATCTGCTCAAGCTGCTTTGGGCCAAGATCGAAGCCGTAGGCGCAGATCTTGTTGTTGAGCTTGAGCTGCGAGATGGCGTCGCCGATCGCGGGCGTCACGCCGCCGTTCGGTCCGAAGAGTCCCACCACGTCCTTTCGGCTTTCGATCAATTGCACGATCGGGGCGGGACTGATGTCGGCGCCGACGTCGACGCCGATGTTGTTGGGACCAGCGTCGATCTTGAAATCCTGCAGGCGGTTGGCGGCCTTAAGCGCCTTGACCGTCGCCTGGAAGGCCGCGGTCACGCGGTTGTTGACCTCGATGTTGCCGACCGGGACGGTGTTCGGGAACAGGATAGAGCCGCTCTTGATGTTGTTTTTGATCAGGCACTTCACGATCGCCTCGCCGCCGATCGCAGCGGCCGAAGCGCTCTGACCGGTGTGGCTGATGTCGTTGCGGTCGTAGAGCGTGCCATCGAACGAGTTTGTCGTCGCGACGACGACACCACGATCTTCGAGCTTCTTGACGATGTCGTTATAGGCGCCGACCTGGGGCGTCGTCATGATCACGCCGTTGATGGTCGGATCGTTGACGATTTGATTGAGGATCTGGATCTCGCGCGGAATGTCGTCCATCGGCGCTTCGGAGCCGAGCTTGATCAGGTTGATTCCGAACGCGTTGGCGGCGACCTGCGCGCCCACGTAGACAGGATCGAAGAAGCCGTTGCCGGCGGTGTGGGTGATGATGGCGAAAGTGAGCGGCTTGCCGTTTTTCTTGGTGTTCGCCCCCTCTTTCGCGGCGTCCTCCCACGTATAGCCGCCGACCGCCTTGTTGATGGCCCCCGACTGAGCGAAGGCTCCCGAGCCCCAGAGACAAAATGCCGCTACAGCCGCGGCGACGCCTAGCCCTCTTTTCATAGCGTTCCTCCTCGTGATCAGCTCTTGATCGCGCAGCCTCACCGGAACGCTGGAGCGCCTCAGAGAGACGTCCCATCCGCTACGTCGGTGCGCGACAGATCGACTTTGGCCAATCCAATCGGAGTAAGCCTAGGATTTTCGGATTTGGCAACTCGGATTTGGCGCGTTGTCGATCGGACTGGCAGTCTCTAGCGCGGCGGGAAGCGGACGCTGCGTCAAGCATTGCGGGGGCTTGGCCGAGACGGAGCGATCCGGCCCGATCGCTATTATCTGCGCTATTCGGTTGTTTATTTCTTTAGGGGATGCCCGGCAAATATGAGCCGCGTCTCGGATGGTCTTGAGAGCATTTGGGCCGCTACGCTACCCGCCAACCTCATCGCATCTGCATGGCTTCACCCTAACTGAGCGTCATCTTAATGCCGTCCTCCAATCTAAGATATGCACAAGGACCGCGATCGGCGGCCGGCGTCTCGATTGCAACGCCCAACCCGACCTTGAGCGCGGAAAGCGATACCGCCAGGCCGGCGACCGATCCGCGCGTTGACGGCGCGAAGGCAAAACAGCATCCGGTGGGCGCGCGATCCGTCCAAACCATTTTGGAGCGCAGCTTTGCACCCAGCGCCGACGACTTTGCGGCCGATGACGCACCTTCAGCGAAAAAGAGCTTCGTCTATGGAGTGACCGCGCGGCGCCTCGCCAAGATCGCGCTTGGAATAGGGCTCGTGGTTGCGTTCGGTTGGACGCCGCTTCGCGCGATGCTGGCGACAACGAGCGTCGAGGCGATCGTCAACGCGCGTATCGAAACAATCCGTTCGCCGATTGAGGGGATTGTTCAGGCGCCCGACGCGAAGACAGCAAACTGGAGCTCGACCGCCGCGCCTCCCAAACTCACCATCAGCAACCCCTATGCCGATCGAAGCCGCCTCGATGAGCTTCGGCGCAACCTGAACACGCTTGAGTCTCAAGAGGAGACGCTCGGGCGGCAATCGCAATTGACGCAAACCGCGCTCGACACGATCAATCTTCAGGCCGAAAAATATCGCGCCGGCCGCCTCAAGCTGATCGATGCGAGACTTGCGAGACAGACGGCGGAGCTTCAGGCC